>PMUM01000148.1 GCA_003166855.1 Acidobacteriaceae bacterium
GTGCCAACGCAGCAGAGCGTAGGTCGTAACTAGCGCTACAAGCTGCGGTGCAATCATCCTTGCCGCGAACGCTGCGAACGTCATGTGGAAAGCGTCCGCGAAAAGAATGTTGGTGAGATTGCTGATCGGGAGCGCCAACGAACCTACGTTCGCAACGAACGCGCACAGCACGACGTACGGCGCCGCCGGCAGCCTGAGCCTCTTCACAATGGCCAGCATGACCGGCGTCAGCATGACCGCCGTGGTGTCGAGGGAAAATATCGCGGTGACGATTGCGCCGAGCACGAACGCGTTCCGGTAAAGCGAGTGCGCGTTTCCTTTGGCAATGCGCGCGCAGCGAATCGCGGCCCAATCAAAAAAGCCGCTCTTGCCAACGAGCAGGGATAGTGCAAGCAGCGAGAGAAGAAAGAGAAGGGCGTTCTTCCCGGCCAGGGTCGCGCCGATCGCCTCACGCGGCGACACGAGCCCGAGGACCAGCATCGCAGCTGCACCGAGCACCGTCCACCACGCCTCGTTCCATCGACGCGGTCGTACGACCACTAGGACGAGCATAGCCGCGAAGACGAGTAGAGTGACGACGATGCGCGCTATACCTGTCACGCTGTTGCCAATCGTGTGTTGTGCGTCTCGGACATGAAAAAGTAGAGAATAGCAAACGCTGCCGAAGCTACGCCCGAAAGAAACAGGAAGCCGGCCCGAAAGCCTATGTGGTGAACGATACTACCGGCGATGACCTGGCTCAGGGCCGCGCCGATACCGACCGCCGTGGTGATGGCTCCCAGCGTGAGATTGAATCGGCCGGTACCGCGCGTCAGATCAGCGATCACGAGAACGGACACAACGCCGAAGATTCCCGCCCCGATGCCATCCAAGACCTGAATGGCCACGAGCAATGCCGTACTGGATGTGAGGGTGTAAAGAACGCCACGAATCGGAAGTACGCCGAACGCGATCAGCAGAAGTCGCTTTCGACCCCACGTTCCGGCCCTCCGTCCCGACCAGGACGCGATCAGAGTGATGACGAACTGAGTCGTTATCACGCACGCCGACATGAAGAGCATCGAGCTTCGCCCCTGCCCCTTTGCCAAGTACTCGCCGAGAAGCGGCAGCATCGCAGCGTTTGCAAAATGGAACATTACTGCGCAGACGAGGAAGATAACCAATGGGTGATCGTGAAAGAGCACTCGGACGCTTTCTGCTTTCCCGCCCTTCGCGCCATCATTTGCGCCACGGGCGAGCTCGTAGTCAATCTCGCCGGGTCTGATTAGAAGCAGGACGAGAATCGTGGGGACCGCGAAGGCCGCTACGAAGAAGAAGATGCTCCGGTTGGAAATGAAATAGCCGAGGACGCCCATCGATACGGCAGCAATGGCGTTGCCCGCCGAGTTGAAAGTCTGGTTGCGACCTTGGCGGGTGTCGAATGCGGCACGTCCGACGATCCCGAGCGACATCGCGCAGATGGCTGGGAGGAAGACGCTGGACGTGCCGCCAATCAGGACCTGGGCCCCCATGACGGGCCAGAACGACGGAAACAGGCCTATCAGCAACGCCCCTGCAGCCAGTGCGGCCACGGCCACACCGACCAGCGCTCGCTTCGATCGGAGGAAGTCAACGAGGGCGCCAGCCGGAGTCTGCGTGAGAATTCCCGCGATCCCACCGACCATGAGAGCAAGTCCGACTCGTTCTTCATTCCACTTGTAGCCAGCAAGGTAAATAGCGAGGAACGGCCCCACCCCCGTCTGCACGTCGGCGAGCAGGAAATTAAGACAATCGAGTCCAAGCAGCGTTCGCCGCGAAGGGCACTTCTTGATTTCAAAGGGCAAGTCAGGCTCGCGCGCACTCGTCATGTTTAGGGTGGAACCTATCTTATGAATCCCCTGCTCCCGAAAGTGGTCAAAACTGCCCGTCTGATGGCCGGAAATGAGATGCATTCTACGGTCCATCCGTTTACTGCGGCTGCTGAAACAGAGATTGGACAAAGGCCAAATTACAAAGGTCCAAGGCCGCTCCTTGCCCTGTGATGGTCAACAGAACGGTCCTCGTCCCACGAGTCTAACGGCTTCGAACTGCGGGTGACCAATTCATGCGGAAGTCGATGTAGAGCGGCGTGATCTTGATGTGTTCGTCGGTGCGATATTTCGGATACTTGGCCATCTCCAGCATGGAAAGGATCGCTCCCGGATTGCCTTCGCTCAATTCCAACACCTTGGTTAGGAATTCGCCAATGTTCGACGCTGAAAGCCCGGCCCGCTTAACGATCTCTTGAGCAAATCCCTCAGCCGCGGCTGCGTCCAAGTTCTTCAGTTCGTATTTCTCGGATCGATCGGAGTACACGGGCTGGAGGAAGCCGGTGTCTTCCATATGACTGGAGCGCGCCACTGCAATAACCGGCGTGGAACACCAGTTAATGACTTCCCGG
Source organism: Acidobacteriaceae bacterium (assembly GCA_003166855.1). GTDB lineage: Bacteria > Acidobacteriota > Terriglobia > Terriglobales > Acidobacteriaceae > Sulfotelmatobacter. Next base: position 2,420 of record PMUM01000148.1, read on the forward strand.
ATCGCTGCCGCGAAGGATTGCGATGGCCGGTTCAAATGATCCATGACGATCCAGTAGCTCCCTTCGCGCAGTGCGTCCATGACAATGCCTTTTAGCGATACCGCAGATTTCGCCTGGATGCCGTCCCGATTGCGGCAGGACGTATGCACCCGCTGATCACCCAGCGCCAGCAAAGTGTGAGCCACACTCCGAAACACAACCTGTGTAGTTTCTGAGTTCTCGCAATAGAGAGTCGCTGGCACTTGTGGCTGCAGACTGCGGATCAGCAGTGTCTTGCCAACACCGCTTGGCCCATGAAGAAGAAAGGAGTTCCTTTTCAACAGACGCTGCTTCAGGGCCTGCAGTTCTTCCTCGCGACCGAAGATGAAGTCCGCCATTTGTGCCAGCGTATCTCGGATATGTAAAGGCGCAACGACACTGTTTAATCCATCGACAACTGATCAGCATCGCTGCGCCGAGTTTGCTTTAGTGTGCGACTAGTTCGCCGACCCATTTGGCATAAACAGTGCGACCAGCGTATTTCGCGCTCCTTCCAAGTTCCTTCTCAATCTCAAGGAGGCGATTGTACTTGGCGACTCTCTCACCACGGCATGCCGAGCCGGTCTTAAGCTGCCCCACACCAGGCCAGAATGGCCTTGCCGAAATCTGTGACGTTGAAGCCGAGTTCCAACATCACTGCATAAACGACCGCCACGGAGGTTGTGGACAGAGCAACTCCTGCTAGCCAACTCGATCGAGTTGTCCAATGCAGGACGTAGTGAGCAACAGCAGTGCAGCCAAGGAACGGCCCGAAGAACCCCACCAAGCCGACAACCGTTGACTCTTTCCACTTGATTCGGAAGATCTTGGGATCGAGTTCGGCCCCAGCCAAGAAAGTGAGCACGATCGCCCCGGTTCCGGCCAGGAAACTGATCCATTCGCTCTTAGCTGCGAGACCGCCTGCACGATGAAAGCGCCAAAGATGAGCTGGGCAACTGTGCCCACAACAATCTCAGTGAGCGCCGTGGAAATTTTGAACCAAATGGCGAGAAGAGTCGCCACAAGGGCCAAACCGACCCACAGAGACGCAAGAACCCAGACGTTCTGCATAGAACGACACCTCGACTTCTGAACTTCTTCTGCGGATTCTTGCCGGTACCATGACTCCGCGACAAGAACCGCTTGTCAGGAGTCATCAGCTGTTCCCGGCTCAAGATGGGACAGCGGTTAGCGGTGAACTCCTTCACCGTTTACTGTTCAATACCATGATGCGTTTCGAGGCGGGGCGGAGTCAAGGCTCTTGAGACACACTCATATATTGTCCCGAAAGAGATCAACCGCCGCTGCTCAAAAGGTATACCCGCCTGACCAGCACTTCGCCGATTTCTCGGGCAATGGATTTAAACGCGTGCGGCTGCTGTGGGAAACCCCTTTTTGACCACTAGGAGCTAAGCGCCGATTTCCGTTTGGGTTCGCTCCGCTAGTCCGGTTTGTCAGCCGATCAGCCCCCTCGATTGAACTATCGTTGAGATGAGTTGTAGGCGTTTCCGCGTCAGGTGCGCGGCTGAGCAACATAGAAGAGCACGGCGAAGTAGTGACAGGTGCTTCCGGCCAGCACAAAGAGATGCCATAACGCGTGGAAGTATGACAAGCGGTCGAAAGCGAAGAAGACTATGCCCACGGTATAGAGCAGGCCGCCCAGCGCAATCCAAGATACGCCGTGCCACGTAAGAGCGTGCAGTAAAGGACGCGTCACGAACACTCCCAGCCAACCCATTCCCATATACACAACGACCGACGCGATGGGGAAACGTCCTATTGCGAAACTCTTGAACACAATTCCCAGGATGGCGAGGCTCCACACAATGGCGAACAGAAGCCATCCCAACTGCCCGCGCAGCGACACCAGGGCGAAGGGAGTATAGGTTCCGGCGATCAGCAGATAGATTGCCGAATGATCAATGATTTGCAGAACGTGACGCGCGCGGGTGCGAACGAGCGAGTGATACAGCGTAGAGCAGACATAGACCAGCACCAGTGTGCAGCCAAAGACCAAGCAACTGGCAATCTGCCAAGCCGTCCCACCCACCGCAGTGACCACGAGTACAACCGCTCCTGCGAGAGCGAGCGCCGCCCCGACGCCATGCGTAACGGAGTTCGCGATGATGTCGCCCAGCCTGTGTTCCTTGGCCATAGGAAGATGATAAACATAAGGATGTTCAGCAGGTAAGAGCCCCTGGCCGAGGAACTTGCCGCGAAGCGAGAGAAGAAGACGAAGGCCAGAGGGAAGCCGACGAACCGCAAGACGGCATCGGCCGATTCCCTTAGATTTGGGGCGGAGCGCGAATTCGCACTCCTCCATTTCTTATCGAATTGGAGTCGGTCGCAGCCGTGTCAACGGTCCACAACCCCGCCCGTTGAAGCTCTCTCTTGGGTCGCACAACCGGAACGGTTGTGTTCAGGCCAGAAGGCCCTTTACCCTCCTCATCGAGCCCTCTCTATCGCAAACGTTACCCCTAGACTGTGGACCGCTGCGTGGATCACCCTGAGACGGCCTCCCGATAAGCCGTCATTGAAATGCCAGTTCAGATCCATTGCTTTCGCAGCAACCACATCTTCACGATCTGGGTAAGGCCCATGTAGGTGAGCAGCGTGAGCATTAGGATTGGCCAGTACAGCCTCGGCAGATGGGTGAAACCCAGAGCAGAGGCCAAAGGGGAATACGGCAGCCACACGCCAAAGGCCATGATGGCTGCCGTAGTAGTCGTCAGCGCCCAACTCGCGCGGCTCTGCAGGAAGGGAATCTTGTTGGTGCGAATGACGTGGATGATGAGAGTCTGGGTCATCAGCGACTCAACGAACCAGCCGGTCTGAAAGAGTGACGTGTGGGATGGATCCCAGCAGTCGAAGACCCACAGCATGACAAAGAAAGTCGTATAGTCAAAAATCGAACTGATGGGGCCGATGAAGAGAATGAATCGCTTGATTTCACCGAGATTCCAGGGCCGCGGCCGGGTGACTTGCTCCTCGTCAACGGCGTCCGCTGGAATCGGCACCTGCGAGAAGTCATACAGAAGGTTGTTGGTCAACACCTGAATCGGGGCCATCGGAAGGAAGCGAAGGAAGGCACTCGCCCCCAGCACGCTGAACATGTTTCCGAAGTTGGAACTCGCTCCCATCCGAATGTATTTGACGATGTTTGCGAAGACCTTCCGGCCTTCAATGACGCCTCCTTCCAACACCATCAGGTCCTTCTCCAGCAAGATCAGATCAGCCGACTCCTTGGCGATATCAGTGGCCGTGTCCACCGAGATGCCTACGTCCGCCGCTCGCAGGGCGGGAGCGTCGTTGATTCCGTCGCCCATAAACCCGACAACGTGCCCCTTGCCGCGCAGCATGCGAATAACCCGCTCTTTGTCCGCGGGAGAGAGCCTGGCGAACAACGTCGCCTTCTCCGCGGCCTCTGCCAGTTCGGTGTCGGACATTTTCTCCACGTCTCCGCCCAGCAGCATGGGGTCGGCCACGAGGCCAACGTCCTTACACACCTTGCGGCTGATGAGGTGGTTATCTCCGGTAAGGATTTTTACCGCCACGCCATGCTTGGCCAGGGCCGCGATGGCGCGGGCGGCAGTATCTTTTGGCGGGTCCAGGAACGCAACATATCCTCGGAGCACGAGGTCGCCCTCGTCTTCCTTCGCGCAAACCTGTTTCCCAGAGAGATCCTTGGTTGCCACTGCCAGCACGCGGAAGCCGTCACTGCTGAGGCTGTCGTATTCCGCTTTCAGCCCGACCATCCGATCTGGTTCCATCGGGGAAAACTTACCATCGAGTTCAAACTGCGAGCAGCGGTGAAAGACATCCTCCGGAGCCCCCTTGGTCAGCAGGATCGCCTTGCCCTCCGGGTCTGCCACCATGACCGACATCATGCGTCGAGTGAAGTCGAAGGGCAGTTCATCCAACTTCTTATACTTCTCAACCATCGCTTTCCCGTGGAAATCGGTACTATCCAGAATCGCCCGATCGAGCAGGTTCTTGAGACCGGTCTGGAAGTAGCTGATCAGGTATCCGTTCATGAGCACATCTTCGGTTTCACGTCCCGCAACATTGCAGTGCCGCATCAGGACCACACGGTCCTCCGTGAGCGTACCGGTCTTGTCGGTGCAGAGCACATCCATCCCGCCGAAATTCTGGATTGAGTTCAGCCGCTTGACGATCACCTTTTTGCGGCTCATGGCAAGCGCGCCATTGGACAGGCACACCGAGACGATCATCGGCAGCATTTCCGGAGTGAGGCCTACCGCCACCGCCAGTGCGAAGAAGAAGGCTCCTTTCCAATCGTGCTTCGTGAAGCCGTTGATGAAGAAGACCAAAGGCACCATGACGACCATGAACTTCATCATGAGCCAAGTGAAGCGGTTGAGACCCTGATCGAAGCTCGTCAGCGCTCGTTCCCCAGTGATCGAGTGGGCCATACTTCCCAGGTAGGTCTGGGCCCCCGTCGCGACCACGACCGCCGTCGCCGTACCACTCTCGACGCTCGTTCCCATGAAGCATGTGTTCTTGAGCTCAGTCGGGGACGCCTCCCCTTTTGTTTCTGGGTCGTGGAATTTCTCGACTGGCAGCGATTCACCGGTGAGACTACCTTGGGTCACGAAGACGTCTTTCGAGGACAGCAGCCGTACGTCGCCCGGAATCATGTCGCCCGCAGCCAGCCTGATGATGTCGCCCGGTACCAGATCCCGCAGTGGGATCTCTTTCGCCGCGCCGTCGCGAACAACTGTGGCGGTCACGTGAATCATGGCCTTGAGCTTTTCCGCGGCGGAGTCGGCCCGCGCTTCTTGCCAGAAACGAAGTCCCACGCTCAGTGCCACCATGCCGACCATCACCGAGCCGGCACGCACGTCGCCTGTAAAGAAGGAAATGGCCGATAAGCTCGAAAGCAGAATCACGAGCGGATTACGGATGATTTTCAGAACCCGAACGATCCAGCCTTGCTTCCGTTCTTGCGCGATCTCATTCGGACCCGTACTGCGCGCGCGTTCCTCAGCATCCGCTTGGGTCAGGCCATTCAGAGAAGTTCTCAGGTCCCGCAGCAACTGTTCGCCGTCCTTCCCGGCGGCATCGAGGACAGCCGGCGAAACCCGAATATTTTGGTTCTTCGTCTTGGCCTGAATCGGCGCCTCGCTCGGGCGAGCGGGTGGCGCCCCGATATGAGGCTCTCCAATTCCGGCCTCACCGGCCACCGTCGCTGCGCTGCCACTCTCGATTGGTGTTGTCATCGTCTTTTTCGCTGCTTGGAGGATTAGCTCCTTGGTCTTCACTGCCCATGATGCAGTGTTTCTCCTCCAGGAAAATGCTCAAGAGAGCTCATTTTGCAGGTGTCCGCCCAACAATATGGTCTATGGGTACGCCCGTACTTTCTAGGCAATTGTGTGCAAGAGTGAACATTTTTCGCCGTCACCATTGCGTCAAAATATCGGTGAGTGTAGTTCTCGATTCAGAGACGACTCCTGGTGCCTCAAATCAAATCCGACAAGCACGATTTCGACCCCAAGAAGTCTCTCTCCACCATGGGCGAGGGCAGACAAGCCGTTGCCTTGTCCAAGAAGCAAGCCGTCTTCACGCAGGGAGACCCAGCTGACACCGTGTTTTATATCCAGGGAGGCAAGGTTCGACTTACGGTCGTCTCCAAAACTGGCAAGGAAGCAACGCTCGGCATATTGAGCGATGTGCGTCTCATGCATGTCGGGCGACAGTGCGCCAAATCCAGTTTGTAGCAATTTAATTCAAAGTTGGCTCAAACATGGCAGTGAATCCACGTAACCCGTAGCAGCAGAGCAGCACCGGGAAAACGAGGGATGATGGGCCAGAGGAATCACAATGCATATCCGCTTCATTCGTACGCTACTGTTCGCGACCATCGTGCTGTGCATGTCGGCAGCGTCGTTTGCGCAAATTGGCGTGGCCATTAGGATCGGCCCGCCCGCATTGCCTGTCTATGAACAGCCGCTTTGTCCGGGAGACGGTTATCTCTGGACACCTGGCTACTGGGCCTATGATTACGAAGTCAACGATTACTACTGGGTGCCGGGCACGTGGGTGATGGCGCCAGAAGTCGGCTTCCTGTGGACTCCAGCCTATTGGGGCTGGGGCGGCGACGGATTTGTCTTCTATGACGGATACTGGGGTCCGCACGTTGGTTTCTACGGCGGGATCAATTATGGCTTCGGTTATTTCGGTGCCGGCTTTGAAGGCGGGCGTTGGGACGGCGGACACTTCTTCTACAACCGTTCTGTGAGCAACGTGGACATCACGAATATTCACAATGTTTACAACACCACCGTCATGAACCACAACGACAGCCACGTCAGTTACAACGGCGGCAATGGCGGAATCAGCGCGCGTCCGACATCTGAAGAGGAGTCTGCAGCGCATGAGAGACATATCCCGCCGGTCGCGACTCAAACTCAACACGCGCAGGCAGCCCGAGCCAACCCGCAACAACGCGCGTCAGCAACCATGGGCAAGCCAGGCGTCGCGGCGACACCAAGGCCCGGAGATTTTAATGACCGTGGCGCTGTACCGGCCAAACAGGCAGGTGCGCCTTATACTCCAGCCAATCGGGGAGGAAATCAGGGAAGTTCAGAGAACAACACCGCCCAAACCACGGCAGTCCATCCTCACGACCTCACGCCCTTGGCGCGGAGCACTCCAAACACGGGCAATCCGAAGCAGGATAAGAAGTACCAGCAGCAGCAGGACAAGCAAATCGCGAAGCAACAGCAGGAACGAGACACGCTGCAGCAGAAGCAGGATCAGGAGCACGTGCAGTTGGATAAACAGAAGGCGAATGACGCACAAAAGCAGCAGGTTGAGCAGAAGCACCAGCAACAGACACAGCAATTGCAGCAAAAACACCAGCAGCAGACTCAGCAGCTGCAGCAGAGACAGCAGCCAGCGAACCGGGAGCCGTCCAAGAAGTAAGACAGTTGATCCTGTTCCCGTTGGCAACGACTGATGACTGCGACAAAATCTACACGGCCAGACGGTTTAATGCAGCGCAATGCCTTTGCGACTATTCAAACCGCTAGCCGCGCTCGAGAACGAGAATGTGGCCAAGGAGGTGAACCATGCCACGAATGACTCGGCGCACGGAATCGACGGTTCTATCTTTCCACGACAACATCAAGAAGGCCGCAAGGAAGAACCAGGCATTCCGCCAGACGGGCTGAGCGCAGCCCATCGACACGGCCGTGTGCCCGTACACGGTGTTTGTGTCAAAACTCTACGCCGTTAACTGTGTCGGAGGATGTCTCTTCCAGCGACGCTTTGCCAGCCACTGCTTCGTTCGTCTACCCACGTTTCTCATCGCGCTCGGCGGGTTCGCCGATAGCGCGAAGGCCCGTCGTCGAATCAATGTGGAGGCGGAAGAAGAGAGAAGTAATCGAGTCGTTGCCCAATCTGAGCTCGCGCTCCGCCAGCGCGTTTTGCCACCACCGATAGCGTTTCCCTAACAGCGCCCGCGCATGTTCCCGCTCGGCGGTGAATTGGGGCTCGGGTAATTCCTGATAACGGCCATTGGCAATCACGCTCACCCACTGAGACTGGGTCGTGATTTCGTCAACTTCGAGACAGACTTGGGGATTCGCTCGCATCCAGTCGGTTTTTTGTCCAAACGTTGAGAGGACGTAAATATAGTCAAGCTCATAGACGAAGTATATCGGCACCACATACGGCTGATTGTCCAACGAGCAGCCGAGTCTTCCAAGCGAAGCGCTTGCCAGAAATGCGCGACACTCTTCCTGATTCATTTCGTTGATCATCATGATTCCCACTCCCATTCGATCCGACAGATACTCAGATCAGTCCAGATTCATCACTGAGAGCAAACGTTTCTTGCCCCAAGATGCGGAAGAGGCTCCGCCACGAGACGAGATGACTCGCTATCTTGGGGGTCATAAGCTGCAAAAGCTTTGTTTCTATCGTCTGCATTTCAGCCCATCGCGGCGGCCGATGTTTCTTTCAACGGGCGCTGTCTACGCAGCACAGTTCGGACCGCTTGCACCTTCTTGAGCGAAGGTTGGTGAAGTCTCATACGACCGTCGTCATCCCATTTGACGAACGCGTCATCTTAGTTAACTTGCCGAACTATGCCGAATTCTCCCATCGGCATTCCGAAGTCGCCCAATCCCTCGACGCGATCTCCGGGACTCAATTCTTGGCCAGTGCCGGAAGGTTCGACAAGCGATGGCTTCTTGGCGCCGGTCTGAATCAGCGGGAGCCCCGGGGTGTGACAACGGCGGTTGGGGAGCTTTACGCAGTTTGGGTGTCGGCTTATTGCTGACATGAGACATATCCACGTATTTCTTTCCGAGAGCCCTGATCTGCCCTTCGCGTCGACAGTTCAGCCACTAGATACAGAATGGGCTTGGCGAGAATGGTTTGGCTGATCCAAACTGCTCAGTTCTGATAATCGACACCGATGGCTGGCGAACACGCGGTGTCGATTTTTGTATGCGGTCAGGTTTGCCGGGCGGAAGCTAATCGCGGAGAACAACACTGAGAAGCGAGCTGTGGACTTCCAACCCACCGTTGTAGTGAATAAATCCCAATTTTCTGAACCGGTTCATGAAAAAACTCACTCGCGAGCGGGTCGTGCCAATCATTTCCGCTAGGCTCTCCTGTCTTATCTTGGGAATCACCGTCTCAGGAACACCGTCTTCGCCAAAATGAGCGAGCAAGCGGTCAAACTCGCTCAGGCAATGTCTGCACCATGGCCTTGTTCGTCGACGTCGCCACGGCCTATGCTTTTGTTTTTGGTTGGGGTAGTGGAATTGCTTGCGCGTTGTCGAGTTGCACCGGAGGGAATCCAGGTCTTTTTACCGATAGACCGTCTGGTTGCGGGACAAACTTCTCCGTTGCGCCATCCACAGGGTAACCGCTCTCCTCGAGATCACGAACGAGTTCATCGGTCGAATCTGGATTCTCAGATAAACCAGCCGCCGTTTTTGTCATATTGTCCTCCACAATCCAGGGATGGTTCTCAAGTTGGTGTCCGTCCGTACAAAGGTATTAGGCGGCTCGTTCGATCGTCTATGCTGGATGGCCAAAGGTTTGGGTGGGCCCGGGTCGACGCAAATTATCGTTCTTAGCGACTCTCTGGAGTTCACTGATTGTATTGAGGGCGGCAAGCAGCAATCGGTTCTCCTGACCGGAAGCAGTATCGAAGGAGTTTTCGACTCGGTCCATGATCGCATCTTTCGCATTTTGGAGTCGCTGCTCGCGCGTTACCGGATCACGTTCCAGCAGAGCGCATTCAAAAGCCTTTCCCAATCACTTGCGGAACCCGCGGGCGATATCGGGCTGATGTTCTCGCTCATGGCATCCCTCTGATGCTGAGTTTGACGCGGCACCTGTCAAAGATGCTTCGCTCGAAGAATCCTTGAAGTCATCTGATCAGAATGCTCTTTGCAATCTTCCGAGCGGAGAAGAGTTCCGCCCGAAGCTCGGCTCCCAATGGCAGCAAGGGTAAAAATAGTCCCGCGGTCATGTCTGTTCAAAATTGCACACTGTGGCGGTGGATCCCCGAGCCTTTCGTTGGAACGCAAGCGTTGGGACTCTCGCGGTATTCGGATATTCCTTGCCAGCGGATACACTACGAACGCCATTATTCTTAACTACTATTAGAGAAACGGTTGACGATCCCCGACGAAAATCCGCGGGCAACAACAACTCTGTGGCGACCCTTACGCCTGCCAACCTTTCGCAATCTCTTGATTGCCGATGTTGTTTCCGATCTGGGCACGTTCATGCAGAGCGTGGGAGCAGCCTGGATCATGGTCTCGCTAAACGCTGGTCCTCTCTACGTCGCGCTCACTCAGACTGCAAGCGCTCTCCCGTTCTTCGTGTTCGCGCTGCCCGCCGGAGCCATCGGAGACATCGTAGATCGCCGCAAGCTCATTCTGTTTACTGAGATTTGGATGGCCGGCGTGGGCATTGTGCTCGCGGGAGTGACCATGGCCGGCCTGATCTCTCCGGTATGGCTGCTGTTCCTGACGTTTGCTCTTTCCGCCGGAGATGCCTTCGAAAGCCCCACGTGGCGGGCTGTCTTGCCTGAACTCGTCCCGAAGGAAGATCTGGCCTCTGCAACGGCGCTCAACGGTATTGAGTTCAATTTTGCCCGCGCGATTGGCCCGGCCCTGGCCGGTGTCGTCATCGCGATCGCTGGGGTTGGTACCGCATTCCTGATCAATGCGGCCTCCTTTGTTGGAGTCGTGCTCGTCATTGCGCGATGGAAACGGCAAGTACGAAGGCGGACGGCGCCGCCAGAGACCTTGGGCGGTGCGACAGCTGCAGCTATCCGATACGTCCGCTACTCACCTGTGCTTCGCACACTCTTAGTTCGATCGGGGATCGTGATGTTCTTCGCGAGCGGCCTTCTGGCGTTGTTGCCGTCCGCCGCTCACAGCGCGAACAAAAGCCCGATTGGCTATGGCCTTTTGCTGGGATGCTTCGGGTTTGGCGCAGTGCTGGGTGCGCTCATGATGCAGCGGGTCCGGGCCCGCTGGTCAACTGAAGCGGTAGTCTCAGGCGGAGTCCTGATCTTCGGACTCGCGACAGTGGCCGCCGGGGTGCTTCGTCTTCTGACGACGCTCGGCATGAGCATGCTGATCGGAGGCGCAGCATGGATCTTGTTCGTCTCGCTCTTCAATGTACTTGTTCTGACTCACACGCCCGATTGGGTACGCGCTCGCGTCCTTGCGGTGTCAATGCTTGTATTTCAAGGAGCAATGGCGGCTGGCAGCGCCACGTGGGGCGTCTTGGCAACGAGAACGAACATTCATGTGGCGCTGGTATGCGCTGGCGCCGGAACCATCGCGACCACCGCATTGGCGCTATTCTTGAAGCTGCCGGACGCGACCGTCGATCTCACGCCTTGGGTTCACTGGCGGTTGCCCACCATAATGAAAGAGGACCCGGCTGCGGATGATGCGGGTCCGATTCTGGTCACGGTCGAGTATGATGTCGACCCTGAACAGAAAGTCGCCTTTGTCAAAGCAATGCACAAGTACGGACGTGTTCGGCGACGTGACGGCGCCTTCCGATGGGGAATCTTTCAGGACCTTGAGAACCCGGAGCGCTACATCGAAACATTTCTGGTGGATTCCTGGGCCGAACACGCGCGGCAGCACGAGCGCGTGACCCGCGCGGATCGAGAAGTTGAACAGCGAGTCAACAGCTATGTCCGCGGTACGCCCACAGTGCGACATCTTGTGTACATGACAACAAGACCGTGAGTCTCGCACTGCACGCCGCAGGTCCGCGCTCTACGACGATCTGACACGGAGCTAGGCGGATTTCTTCTCCTCAACGTCCGTATACTCAGCGTCAATCACGCCCTCATCTCGACTGGGCCGGCCACCGGTTGCGGAATTACCACCGCCACTCGGGCCTGCACCAGATGCACTTTGCGGCTGTGCCTTGCTGTACATTTGCTCCGCGAGTTTGTGCGATACCTGTGTCAGACGCTCGCGAGCTTCGTCCATTTGATGCTTGTCCGCTTTGGGATCTCCCGAAGTTTATAAAAAGTCTAAACTTGCGGAACGTAAGAACTTCATGCGGTTTGGTTCTGAGAGAACGCGAACGAACTAACCCGATCCGAAAACGTTCATTATTCACTATGGTCCGGGGTGGTAATGCGAAACTGATCAAGATTGAGCACCGCACATCCCGGCAGGTTGGATGCCGTGACATGTCGCCCCCTGGCAGGCTAGGCTCAGACAACTGTTCCGAAGAGCGACCCGACTCCCGCGGTCACCGCCATAGCGAGAGCTCCCCAGAATGTGACGCGCAAGGCGCCAACCAGCACGCCCGCTCCACCTGCGCGTGCTGCCAAGCCACCGAGAAGCGCCAGGAACAGCAACGAACTTCCGGCGACAAACGGTATAACCCTTGCTGGCGAGGCTATAGTGGCGACCAAAAGGGGCATGACTGCCCCAACCGCGAAGCTGCCAGCCGATGCTAACGCGGCCTGAATCGGACGCGCACGGGAAGCTTCGGAGATTCCGAGTTCGTCGCGGGCATGGGCACCGATCGCATCGTGGGCCATTAACTGTTGGGCGACCTGTTTCGCGAGTGCAGGGTCGAGTCCGCGTGCCACGTAGATTGCCGCCAGTTCCTTGTGTTCGCCCTTGTCGTCTGTTTTGAGTTCCGCCCGCTCAATCTTGAGGTCGGCTTTTTCGGTGTCTGCCTGTGAGTGAACAGACACGTACTCACCCGCTGCCATTGACATGGCCCCGGCTACAAGGCCTGCAACGCCTGCGACCACCACGCTGCTGTGAGTCGCGTGCGCAGCTGCGACACCCAAGACCAGACTAGATGTTGAGAGAATTCCGTCATTCGCGCCCAGCACTGCTGCACGCAACCAACCGATGCGCGATGTGCGGTGTCGTTCGTTTTTGTTGTCCGGCATTCTCGATGACCTTGTGGTCGCGGAAACCCTAGTCGTCCCGGCGAAGAAATGGGCTGGAGGCGCCGGTCATTGGTCGTCGTACTCGCGGGGTACATCGTCCTGTGGCACTTCTGTGGTTTTCACTTCGTGAACATCAGGATCATCGGCGTCTTCTACGCCACTTACGGCCGAGGCTTCGAAAGATTGCCCGTCAGCTGCCAATTCTTCGACGCTTTCACTATTCGCCTGCTCGGCGTTTGACAAACCCTGCATGTCACCGGACTGCACGTCGGCTTCGCGAGTGCTTTGATCAGGCGTTGTGGCGATCACTCGGTTCATTTTCTCTCTCACTTTGTCCTCCTGGCTAACCTTGGCAGATCACACCGATACTGGGCATTTTCTAGGCGACCAGTATGATTTTCCCAATCCCACCCTTTTCAGCGATCGGATCGGCGTACCGGATATCTGATAGTTTGAATTCTCGCCGAATGGGAATCGAGAGTTTGCCGGCTGCGACCTCGTATGCGAGTTGTTCAAGTCTTAAAGAATCGGGTTGGGCCCAGATTTCCTCGATGCGGAGGTCGCGCCCGTTGGCCGCTTGGGGCTTGCCTAAAACGGTTGCCAGTACTCCGTTCTTCTTGATGTGTGGGATGAGTGAAACGATGACCTCGTGCCCCACCGTATCGGCGACGGCGTCGAGTTCCTTCAGGCTAGCGATGTCGGATTTGCTATCCAAGGCCACTATTCTGTCGGCACCGAGGCCTTCCGCCTCTTTCTTTTGTGTGGAGCGCACTCCAGCAATTACATGTGCTCCATGTTGTCGAGCGACATGCACGGCGGTGCGTCCGACTCCGCCCACGGCTCCGGTGATCAATATTGTTTCTCCGGATCTCGGCCGGATCCCTTTCTCGATGAGTTGAGCGCCGGTAAGCACCACGAGAGGAAGTGCTGCCGCCTGCTCAAAGCTCAGGCCCGAAGGCATGAGAGCCAGATCGTCAGCCTTGCACAGAACGTATTCGGCATACGCATGATTCACGAGCCCAAGGACACGGTCGCCAATCTTCCTGCTGTTGACTCCGTCTGCCAGGCCGACCACTTCGCCTGCCAGGTCACGACCCAGGATTGCAGGGAACTGCAAAGGCATGAACGCCTTCAGATCGCCACGGCGGAGTTTCCAGTCGATGGGGTTAATGCTGGTCGCCGCCATTCCGACCAACACCTCTCCCGGTCCCGGTTTAAGGTCAGGTGTATCCCCGTAGGACAACTGGTTCACGTCACCGTAGCCGCGCACTAGAACTGCTTTCATCGGTAGGATTCCTTTCTTGAGTTGCCGTCCCGGGCAGGTTGAGTTACGGATTGCGGGAAGATCTCCGCTTGTTCGTTCCAGTAGTACGCGCCAAGTTCTTCGCATCTGTGTCGGCGGTGATCTCTTTCGTTCTGGACACCAGCTTCTTGGACTGCTGGACCATTTCTGCTTCCTTCGCGTTCACTCGCTTGGTGATTTCTCGTCTCTCGCCGGTGTTAGGCACGTGTCCCCCTCATGAAATAGATGTCGAGCAGTTCGCACTTCAGGCGGTGGATGCTATTCCCAGTGTTCTAAAAGTTCGACTTGCTTTCTGATAGATGCCGCCCTGTCATCGATAAGCTCGGCGTCCGACTCAAGATCGACAGAAAGGTCAGGTGAGATTCGTCTGAGCTTTTGAGCATGATGTTCCAGCTGATTTGCGTCTCTGCTGAGTACTTCGATGATCGATTTCAAATGTTCTTTCATAATGGCTACTCCAAAGAAACCACTCCAGCCGCTGAGATACGTGCGGCTGGGTGGTATGGATGCACTGGTTTAGTGTTGCCAGCGTTCCTTTGATGGCACTACTCTCGACTTTGGTTTACGCGACGAGAGCAGGTTCCGCTGCTGGTTGATGTAAGTTGATCTGCTCGGCGCCGGAATTTTGAAGGATATTCCGCGCATGCTGGACTTCATCCGCGGTGCCGTGGGCAATGAGCAAGAATTTCCCGGCCTTGACCGAAGCTTCGTACTTCAAAATGCTGTCCTTCGGAATGCCCAGACTGAACAGCCCTGCTCCCAACGCGCTGACTCCGCCAACCACAACTGCGCTTTCCAGGGCAGCGACAATCCAGGTGACAACTGGGCCGGCCGCGATGATAGGCCCTAAACCGGGGATCAGGAAGA
>PMUM01000245.1 GCA_003166855.1 Acidobacteriaceae bacterium
GCGGGACTGTCAAACAGCGATCCGCTTCTGCGAATCGAAGCCAGCCACGCTAGCAGCCTTGTCATGAATGGAGCGATCCGTCGAACTCCAAGGAGATCACACTCTCAGTTGGCGAAATAGGATTTCGTAAACTATACCAATCTTATGCATCACGAACCCAAGGTCGGACGCAATGACCCCTGTCCGTGCGGGAGTGGGAGAAAGTTCAAGAAATGCCACCGTGCGAGAGCAGGGGATGAGGTTATAGGAGTCACTGCCAACAAACCAAAGGTGCCGAAACCAGATCGCGGCTCCGCTGTCGCCAATCTCAAAGCAGATAGCGAGTAATTCCAGGACAATCCCAAGCAATTCTCAATGAGCGCAGCTGCCTGATTACGTCAGTCCTGATGCTGCGTCATTATTATTATTGAGCGGAAAGAATAGGCCTGTTTCACACGGCTAGCGGCAGACTCGTAGCTGCCAAGGATTGGGAGACGAGTGACGAAGATTTGGGAACGGCTCTATCTCGGCAGCCTCAAAGATGCAGAGAAACTGGCGCGTTCCAATCCGCAGCGCATCACAACCGTCGTTTCGCTCTGCCGGGAAAAGGCCGTTCACCCAGCTCCTAAAATTACCTACATCCACATCCCAATCCCAGACTCGCGTCCGATCTCCGCACAGAAATTTGAGGACATCATGTTCGCCATGGCGATCGGCGTCCGGCGAGGGAACCTGCTGGTGCATTGCCTTGCGGGCATGAGCCGGTCGCCAATCATGGTCGCTGCTTGGCTGCATCGTTGTGGCTATACGGGAATCGACAAAGCATTGTCCCAGATCGCCGAGCTTCGAGATCTCGCTCCCTCTCACACATTGTTGAGCAGCGTAAAGGAGCTGCTGAACCAATGAAAAAGCCAGTGGCGGAATGAGCGGGGTGAGGAAGCCGCCTACTTAACTGACGAAAGTTGCCTCCACTCTTCGATGACCCTGAGCGAATTTTGAGCATAACTGCCTGGTTACATCAACAAGCCGAGGTTGCTCTACGAAACTTTCGAACGTACTGCGCAAGTCACCATCGATTTTCAGTTGACGAGCGCCTCGGCTAGAACTCCCGAGTTGTTGACGCTGAGATGCTCTGGGTACGGAATTTCCCTCGGCGCCGTGAATTCCAGATGTCGCTTCTGCGCGTAGATCCAGAGGTGCCAGCCCCAGCGTGATGCGAGTCGTTCCTCGATCGGACGAGGAATCAGCTTCCCGATAACGGGGAGCCAGTTCGGATTCCAAAACATAACTTCTGTTCTGACATTCTTGAATTGCCGGAACATTTGCCGAGCCGATGCTTTTGAGAAAACCTGTGAAAGCGGGTTGTCGGGGCCATCGGTATTTCGGTTGAGCATGTTCTGCATCTCGACGTAAGAACTGAGGCTCTTGCGAATGAGTTCTGCATGCCGCCGCAGATTCTTCTCTGTCTCCCCGAAGATCGTCCGAGCCAGCTTGATACCCCACTCTGTTCTGAGCAGATGCGCTCGCAAGCGACGGACGATCGCAAGATTCACGTAGTAATTGAACGAGTCGCGGTAATAGAGCATGATCACTGCCCGTCCACCCGGAGAAAGCACCCGATGAACCTCGCGGATGGTTCGGGGCGTATCTGGGGTGTGATGAAGCACTCCATGAGAATAAACGAGGTCAAACGAGCCTTCAGCGAATGGCAAGTTCTCAGCATCGCCCTGGACGAACCTTCCTTCCAGATTTGCTAGTTGAAAACGCCGGCGCGTTATGTCCACGGCCGCGTTCGTCAGGTCGACCGCGGTGTAGTGGGCGCCGGCACGCGCGAAGCGTTCAGCCTCACTGCCGCATCCGCAACCAATTTCGAGCACCCGCAAGCCACGGGTTCTTTCAAAGCCCACCGCCGATTGCAGACGCGGGTGCACTTTATACCTGTGCTCGTCGAGGCTCCGAAAGAAAGCGAGGGTTCCGCGCGGCTCATTCGTGAACCATGAGTCGCAGGGTGCCTGCTGCCAGAATTGCTGAACCTGTCTCTTGATGCTTGGCGAAAGGAGAGTGCACGTGGAATTCGCGTGCTTTTCCGGCACCGGGAGGAGCGCAGGAGTGGAAAGGGTGGAACACATGGGAGCCCCCTTCTTCAGGACTCGAATCAATGTCGAGAACTCTGATTCTAAATTGTGGGCATTATAGGATCATTGGTTTGTTTGCGCCAGACGCGCCGCTCTGACATAGAAGCCGCCACGCTGGCAGTCGTGGGGAGTGCACTGATGTGGCAATCGGAGGTTCCCCCGCTTGGCGAAACATCTCGATTACACTCAAAACGCCCTTCAATGGAGTCAAATGGGCTGGTATTCAGACGGCACGCCAGACAATCAGGACGCCAACGGTCAGCAGCAGAGCGCCGAGAATGGCGCATATCACCCAAGTCTGAGCGTAGTGACCAGCTCCGACACAAATCCCAAAAAGCGACTCTATGCTTGACAGGGACCTCGCCAAGTGTTACATCTTGTAACGCTACAATGACTAACACAAGGCAAGCACGTCTAAAGAACTTGGGCGAAGTCGAACAAACCGTCATGGACTACCTCTGGACCCGCGGCCCCTCCTCCGCCGAAGCCTGCCGCGAAGCCCTGGCCTCCTCCCGCCCCATGAAGGACTCCACCATCCGCACCGTTCTGCGCCGCCTCGAAGAAAAGGGCTACCTCACGCACGAGACGGAGGGCCGCACCTTCATCTACAAGGCCTCCGACGCCCGCCAGAATGTCGCTGTCCGCGCCGTCAAGGGCATCATCGACCGCTTCTGCGGAGGTTCCGCCGAGCAACTCGTCCTCGGCATGGTCGACAACGCCGTCCTCAACCGCAAGCAACTCGAACGCCTGGCCCGCAAGATCGCTGAGAAGGAGGTGAAGCCATGACCGCAACGGCTGCCCTGCAAACGTCCTCAACTCTTCTGGCGCAACTCGCAAATCCGGCCGCACGCGCCCTCGCACTCGGTGCCGCGGCGGGACTCGGACTCGCCGCCTTCCGCGTCAAGGCAACGTCAACGCGCCTTTTCACATGGACCGCCGTCCTCTACGCCGCCCTGGCAATGCCCGTCTTGCTGTGGATCCTCCCGCCCGTGCCCATCGCCGCACCGCCTTCCCTTCAAAACGCGCTGAATCGTCTGCGGGACATTCAAGTACTCGGCGGCAGCAACCAGACATTCGTGGCCACGGAAGACCAAAGCTCACTCTTGGAGAAAAACCGGGCAGTCGAAAGCTCGTCGCTCGTAGCCGCGGAGCGGCGCCAGAATGCAGCCCACGGCGCAAGCCGCGGGAATCTCTCAACGGAGACGAACCAGCCCCAGCGGGACGAAAGATCAACTCTCACCCACACAAGCGCTTCATCACCGCAAATCAAAACACCGCCGACCAACGCCCTGCCGATTTCCTTATTGTCCATTTCCTGGACTGTCCTCGCGTCCGCGATCTATCTCGCCGTCGCTCTAATCCTTCTCGCGCGCTTCTTCGTCGGCCTCGCGT
>PMUM01000149.1 GCA_003166855.1 Acidobacteriaceae bacterium
CGAGACCGGCGGTGGGCTCGTCTAGCAGCAGAATATCCGGCTCCAAAGCCAGCGCACGTGCCAGCCCTACTCGTTTCTGCATGCCCCCCGAGATATCCGAAGGCATCTTCTCAAGATCGCCTTCCATGCCCACTTCCGCCAGCAGTTGCCTGACGCGGTCGTTTTTTTCAAGCTTCGACATCTTCTTCTTATGGTGCTGTAGCGGAAACGCTACGTTCTGCTCGACAGTCAGCGAATCGTAAAGCGCTGCGTGCTGAAAAAGAAAACCCATTTTCTTCCTGATTTCGCCGAGCTGGTCCAGAGCCAGGCCGGCGATGTCTTGACCGTGGATGCGAACCGATCCCGAGTCAGATTTCTCGAGGCCGATGATGAGCCTCAGCAACACGCTCTTGCCGGTACCGCTACGTCCTAACACTGCAAGGGTTTCGCCGCGCTTCACACTGAGGCTGATCCCGTTCAAAACCTTTTGGCTTCCGAAAGACTTATGCAAGTCTTCGACGAAGACGACCGGTGCACTGCCGTCTTCCTCGGCTTCTGCTCGTCGCGTCGCAATCTGATCGATTGTGTTCATACTGGTTTCGCGGTTCTTTCATCGATGGTCATGGGAAAAACAGGATAATGATCTTTACCAGCACCACATCAGCGAGGATCACGAACAGCGACGACAAGACCACCGAACTCGTGGCCGCGCGACCCACGCCCACGGCACCCCCCTGTGTCCGCATTCCCTGGAAACACGCAATCAGCCCAATGATCAGTCCAAACACAGCGGTCTTAAACGTCGGTGGCAGGAAATCGTTGAAATCGGCGCCGCTAAAACCGGCATTGATGAACTGATGTAACGAAACCGGCTCAACCAGGGCCTGCGTAACCCAGCCCATGACCAAGCCGCAAAAGTCGGCAGCGAGGGTGAGCAAAGGCAGCATCAAGATGCAAGCCAGAATGCGGGGCGCCGCCAATAGCCTATAAGGGCTAACAGCAGATGCCTCGATGGCATCGATCTGCTCCGTCACTTTCATTGACGCCAGCTCCGCGCCAATGCCAGCGCCTACTCGACCACTTACTACCAGACCGGTGATGATCGGGCCGGTCTCGTGAATNNNCCAGAGGCAGGGACATGGATCCAATCTCGTCGAGTTGTAAAAACAATTCGCGGAATTCAAACGGTGGCGTAACTGCAGCGTGCAGAACCCGCCAGAAAAATATGCCCAGATCGCCGAACCACTCGAAAAACTTGGTGATCAGACCCAGGGAGGAGCTCACCATGGCGGACATGAGTGGGGTCCGCGGCCCTGGACGTGGAGAGTCCATGCCCGCGATCGCCCTGGTTTTCCGGTCGATCACGGATTTGAACCCGGAGTTGGCGCTCCGTGCCGATTGTTCATATGTATGCGAGAAAGCCATGAGTGTGGCCCACTATAGAGGAATTCAAGGGCGATGTTTTCACCTACATCCCCCAGCAAGCTGTAGTTGCCTATTCGGAAACCATCCTTGGCGTCGTAACGGCCGGGATACCACGCATAGACGGCAGTCATGGCACCGGCATACGGAGCGAGCAGCGCCGGGAAAGAGAAGACGCGGTGGCCATCTTCGCCGCGGCGTGCTGTCAAGGTCGAAATCACGGCATGTCTCAGCCGCGGAAACAACCCTTTGCACTCACAGCGGTAATACAACGCGTCTTCCTTGAAGGCTTCCGAGAGCGCATAGCGCGTCGTCGTAGTTACCGCTGCGATGCCGAAGTCAGACCCGATTCGCTTGCCATAACCCTCCGCGCCTTGCTTCCATTCCGGCGGAGTATTCTGCACCTGGCTAATGCCAGCAGCAAGTCCCGCGCCGACGATGGGATACGGGCCGAAAGCGTCGAAGGCGTAGTTGCGGAGCTTCGTTGCTTGCGTCGGACGCACGTACGCGAAGTCCAGTTGCGCCGGGGTTGTGCTTGCAACAGTGCTGGAGGAGTCTTGCGAATCGGCCGGTGATTGTGCCATGGCCAGCGGTGGCAGGATGGTCAGGCCCGCGATTGCCAGCAACAAAGGCATAAGTCCGCGTACCTTCATGTTGAGATTCTCCTTGGTCAATCTGAGAGATCCAGCTTGCGCGCCAAAGGGTCAATAGCTTCTGCAGGCATAGAGCTACGCCCTGATAAAATTGTGTCAGAATGGTGTCACCAAAGATGTTCACTCTTGCTCAGTCGAAGCAGACTTGACCGCGCAGGGGCCGCTGACCGGGCTGCCGATGCCGCGCGGGCTGGTCCAAGAGCTGGGGGATTGTGAGGTCCTCACAATCTGATGGCGGAACGAAACATCGAGTCTGCGAGCGAAATTTCGCTTCGAACGGAAACCCCGACCTACCCCCGGGGTGCACAGAGCCGCTATTGGTATGAAGATAGCCTGGATTTTCGTATGCGTTTTTCATTATCAGGCACGACCGCTACGGACCGTGGGCATCCGCACACCATAAGTCTGAAACTGCGCGACATGAACCAACTCTTCAATTCGATGGACCCTTCTCCGTTCATTGAAAAGGATCTCGACGACGACGCGGAAGAATTCATCGTAAGCTGGGCCCAAGAATTCTCCCCTAACGCTCCGCTCAAATTGCGCATTTACTTGGACCGGTGGCCGGCCGAAGACCCCAAAGAGTTGATCAGGACGGCCGTCCGCAACCATTTTGATCACCGTGCCAAAATCACTGACCTGGAGTTTAAGCGGCTCCTAAGGCAAGGCCGCACCAGTCTTTTCATCGGGCTGCTGTTCTTGGCTGCATGTCTAATTCTCAGCAAGATGTTGTTGGGTCATGATGCGGGCACTTGGGCTGCCATCGCGCGGGAGAGCCTCACGATTGCCGGATGGGTCGCCATGTGGCGACCCATGCAGATCTATCTTTACGATTGGTGGCCTCTGCTGCGACGGAGCCGGATTTATGCCAAGCTGAGCCACATGCCGGTGGAACTCGTCCCAAAGCCAAGAATTGAGTAGAAGCTAAATTCTTTACGGTTCACTGTGACAGACTTCTTGCGGGCTCAAGGACAGACTTTCGCGGGCATGGCCGAAGCGTTCTCGATAGCGGGTCTGGAATTTCGTGTGAATACCGCTGTCTTTTCAGGAACAGCCGCGACCGTCCCGCCGGCACCAATCGTGTCTAGGAGAGCTCAGAGCGAATTCCCGATTTCTTGGCTGGTCCGACAGAAAAGCTATCGTCGCTGAATATTCCGAAGAAGCAGTCCATTTGCATAATCGCGGTGTCCTGGTACGCCAATGTTCCCCTTCCGCCGGACGTCCGGGAATGAGCCATTCGGCACAGTATTCCGAGAGGGAATGAGCAAATCTATTGAAGGTTTAAGAGAGCAGTCTATCCGGAAACCAGACCCACCCATCTGTGGCAAAGGGCAGACTTGTGGTTTCTAGGGTGCAGCCCGACAGCGGTAGCGCGCGGAGAATGTAGGCACCCAATGCTACACACAACCCGAGCGAGGACTCCGGCGCTGCATTAAATTGGTGGAGGCCAAAATGGCAAAACTTGGTTTATTTGAGAATCCAGGTTCCAACGATGAGCTCGTTCGTGATCTTGAGGACAGCGGTTACCCTGTGGATGGCTCAAGAGAGCAGTTTATTCGGCAACCAGATGGTCTAGCTGTGGCGACAAGCGAACTTGTAGCGACTCCGGTGCAACTCGACAAGGGCAGCGCGCAGAGAATTTGCGCCACCCCAAGCGAAGACAAAAGCAGAAGTAATGGCGACGTACCGAAACAAGGCAATGGTGCAGACAGTACCATCCAATAAGCCATGAACCTGTTCGACTCATTCCAAATCCGCGATATTTCTTTTCGTAACCGCATTGCCGTCTCCCCCATGTGCGAGTACTCGAGCGAAGACGGCTTTGCCAACGACTGGCATCTCGTCCACCTCGGCGCTCGCGCCGTTGGGGGCGCGGGCACCGTCCTCACCGAAGCCACCGCTGTCGTCTCCGAGGGCCGCATCAGTCCCTCCGACCTCGGCATCTGGAAGGACGCACACGTCGAGAACCTCGCGCGTGTCGTCCGCTTTCTCCGCCAGCACAGTGCCGTAGCCGGAACCCAACTCGCCCACGCTGGCTTCAAAGCCTCCACCGGCGCTCCCTGGCGCAATCACGGCGATCCGGTCCCCATCGCCGATGGCGGCTGGCGGCCCATCTATTCCTCCACGGCCAAGGGCTTCACCCCGGAATCCATTCAGCCCGAAGCTCTCACACTCGAAGGCATCGCACGCATCGCCCACGCTTTCGCAGAGGGCGCTCGCCGCAGCCTCGAAGCTGGCTTCGAACTCGTCGAAATCCACGGAGCCCACGGCTACCTCGTCCACCAGTTCCTCTCGCCGCTGGTCAACACCCGAACCGACCAGTACGGCGGTAGCTTTGAGAACCGCACCCGCATCCTGCGCGAGATCATCGCAGCCGTCCGCCAAGTCTGGCCCGAATGTCTCCCCTTGTGGCTCCGCATTTCCGCCTCAGAGACTGGACCGAGGGCGGCTGGACCATTGAGGATTCCATTGCCCTCGCCCGGCAGGTTAAGCCGCTCGGCGTCGATCTTATCGACGCATCCTCGGGAGGCATTGTTCCCTGGGCAAAGATTCCTCTCGGTCCCGGCTATCAAACTCCTTTTGCCGAGCGCATCCGCCGCGACGCGGGCATCCTCACGGGAGCCGTCGGCATGATTACCGCTCCCGAGCAGGCCCAGCACATCATCGCCACCGGGCAGGCCGACATAGTGCTGTTGGCTCGCGAGCTCCTCCGCGATCCCTACTGGCCGCTGCGCGCCGCCCACGTCCTCAAGCAGCAAATCGCCTGGCCCAAACAATACGAACGCGCCCGCTTCTAAAAAAGAAAACGGACGCAGTAAAAGAGAGGCAAGGCTGCCAAGCTTGCCTCTCTTGTCGGATTCGAACTCCATTCCGACAAGACACGCCGGATTGAGTTCGGGCGGTTTGCCTAGCAAAACCGGGAACGAAGAGGGGAGGCAAGCCTGAGACTTTCGACTTCCTGGGATTCACGATGTTTCCCGTCAACGCTTTTCAGCGTGACCCGGAAAATTCGGCTTAAAGGTCCGGCTGCGCGATCTTCTTTACTTTCAGGACCACGCATTGCGACGCGCTGATGCGCAATCTCGGCTGTGGCTTCTCACGACCCAAAACTTGGGCAAAACTTGGGCAAAGAATCGACCCGGAATATGGTCCAAATCGGATGTCGAGGGGTGTAAGAGTCGTCGAATCAACAACAACTTAGATTGACCGCCTGGGCTCATAACCCAAAGGTCGGTGGTTCAAATCCACCCCCGCAACCAAACTCTCCATTTGGTTTCAATGGGTTGAGCCAATCTCATGAACTGGCTCGCTGACTCTAAACCCAACTTCCCAGCCCAAATTTCAAGAATTCTTTGCGCACAGTTTTACGCAACTCCACGTGAAGGGCACGCTTTCGGCTAAATTCGCCTATTTCGTGCCCTCGACGGCTGAGCTTAGCCATTCTTTTCATCGTGAGGTTGTGACCGCGCAGTCGCGACGCAACGACTACTCTTGCCGCGCTTCTTGTAAGGTCTCCGTTTCCTCGGCACTCCCTCACCGCTTTGGAAGCACCTCCCCAACTGGCGTAAGCGGGCACGCGTGCGGCAGACATACGCTTTCGTCGTCTCCAACGACTGAGAACCAACGGATGGATTCCCCATCGCAAGGATCGCCTCCATCGGTCGGAGCATGCCAGAATCCTCGCGCTGCACGAAGTCCACAAACTCCTCGATCAAGTGTCTCGACAAGAAATACCTTGATACGTTCGGATCGGACATGGAGTACTGGAAGCTCTGCTGGTCCGGTACTGGGCAGAATAACTCGACCTGCAAGTAAGTCCGGGGCGCGGCGAGCGCGCCACAGCGAGCAAAGGAGCAGCGAAGCACGTTGCCGGATGGGTGGCCGAGCGATGATCGTCCCTACCGCGACAGTCATTCCGGGCCAGAAGTCGGCTTGGAGGGAAGCGAGATCCGACTTCCTCGAAGCCCGTTTATCGGGAACAATGCCGAGGATTCGTTCCGGTTTGCGTCGTTCCTGAAACGGTCTCTGTAAATGGAGAATCCCTGCACCGCGACAGCCGGCGTTCGCTTCGACAGCAAGTTTGCCTGTGGCCAAGGAAGATCTCATGCCTCCTGGCGTGTCAGGGAATCGTTGGAGATTCTTGATATGATCGCTGAGCCGGCTCCGAGGATAGGAACTCAAGCCCCCGCAGAGGCCTCGACGCAATGAATCGCACGGTTCTCGGTTTGCTGTTTGCAGTTTGTTCGACAGCGCATCTTTCTTAGCAGATGGGCAATATGAACGCTCCGACATTTACGAAGGATGTCGCGCCGATCCTGCAGAAAAACTGCCAAAGCTGCCACCGGCCGGGCGAGGCTGCCCCGTTCTCAATGCTCCCGTACGAGGAGACGCGGCCCTGGACCGGAGCCATGAAACTCGCCGTGAAGCAGAAACTGATGCCGCCATGGTTTGCCGATCCTCAGGTTGGACATTTCGCGAATGACAGGTCGCTCTCTCAAAAAGAGATCGACACAATTGTGGCGTGGGTGACCGCCGGCGCGCCCAAGGGCGATCCCAAAGACTTGCTGCCGGAAAAGAAAGCTGTTGCGAACAGCAAGGCTTCAATCGCGGCTCATTGAGGCCGAAGGCTGAACATTCAGGACCACCGACAACTCCAATATGAAGATTGCTCATCACGCCCTGATCATCCTCGCCATGCTCTCTGCATTTTCCACGGCTCAGTCTGGTCCCCCACCAAAGAAACACCTCCTTGTCATCGGAGAAGAAAAAGGATACCGGCACGACTCCGTGTCCCATGCCATGGCGACCATCGAGCGACTGGGGCGGGAAACCGGGTTATGGGACACCACACTTCGCACCGACACCGAGGTACTAACGAAGAAGAAGCTGGAATTCAACGCACAGAACTTGAACGACTTCGATGCCGTGCTCTTCTTTACCGGGGGCGACCTCGAAATGAATGCCCAACAGAAGGCCGACTTCCTGTCGTTCATCCACGAGGAGGGCAAGGGATTCATTGGCGTGCACAGCGCTGCCATCACTTTCGTGGACTGGCCCGAATTTGTGGAGATGGTTGGCGGGACTTACGACGAGCACCCGTGGACTACTTTCGATGCGCCCATCCTCGTGGAGGACCCGGGCTTTCCGGGCATGCAACAATTCCCGCATTCTTTTACGTTGCGCGACGAAATTTACCAGATGAAAGACTACTCACGCGACAAGGTGCGGGTCTTGATGCGGCTCGATGTCAGCAAGCTCGACATGAAGAACAAGAATGTCCATCGGACCGACGGCGATTTTGCTGTGACTTGGGCAAAGATGTACGGCAAAGGGCGCGTCTACTACACGACATTAGGGCACGTGGCAGCGAACTGGGACAAGCCCGAGTTCCAACAAATGCTTACCGAGGCCATCAAATGGGCGATGGGATTGCAAAATGCAGATGTGACATCCCGTCCGCTGCCGGCAAACTAGCCTGGCGAAAAAGCAAGACAGCGAGGGGTTCATGAATTCTGGAAGATGCGATCACAAGAAGAAGTTTTGTGAAGACAGTGGGCGCCATCATTATTTGCCACGAGGAAATGGCGAACGCGGGCTCCGCTCTGCGTACTGACATTTCCGCTTGCGACATTGATAAAATCTGGTTGTCGTAGACTTCCCATAGGCGCTTTCATTGCGTGCTGATTCCGTCGATGCCCACGAGGCATAATTCGTATTCATGCGTTATTTCATCGTCATTGTCGCTCTCGGATTGACCGCCCTGCGATTGGCCACCGCACCCAATCCATCAGCCATCCGATTCGAAAACATTACTGCAAAAGCGGGCGTCAACTTCATCACCCATAATTCTCCGACGCCCAACAAGAATCAGATCGAAACGATGGTCGCAGGAGTGGCGTTGCTCGACTATGACGGCGACGGATGGCTGGATATTTATCTGGTCAACGGAGCAGCAATTCCTTCCCTGCAGAAGGAGTCGCCGGCTTACTGGAACCGTCTCTATCACAACAATCATGACGGCACGTTCACCGACGTAACCGAGCGCGCCGGACTCGCGGGGGCGGGCTACGGCATGGGCGTAGCCGTCGGCGACTACGATAACGACGGTCGACCGGACATCTTTCTGGCCAGCGTGACCGGCAACCAGCTCTTCCACAACAACGGCGACGGCACGTTTAGCGATGTCACCGCAAAGGCAGGTCTCGCTGGCGCCGAGATGAATGGCAAAAAGATGTGGTCAGTCGGCGCAGGCTGGTTTGATTACAACAACGACGGCAAACTCGATTTGTTTGTGGTCAACTACTGCGTTTGGGAAGTCAACAAGGATCCCTACTGTCACGTGAAAGGCGGCGTTCGCGGTTACTGTCATCCTAAGCTTTACGCGTCGCTGCACAACTCCCTGTTCCGCAACAATGGGGATGGCACTTTCACGGATGTCTCCCAAGAAACGGGAATCTCGTCGCACATGGGCAAAGGGATGAGCGTATCGTTTGCCGACTACGACGGCGATGGCTTCCTCGACGCATTCGTCGCCAACGATACTACGCCGGGTTTCCTCTTTCACAATTTGGGGGGGAAGAAGTTTGAAGAAGTCGGCATGCAAGCGGGAGTAGCTTACGCTCCCGACGGTGCGGCCTTATCGGGAATGGGCTCTGACTTTAAGGATGTGAACAACGACGGCCGCCCCGACATATGGTACACCGCCGTGGAACACGAGACCTTTCCACTGCTCATCAATCAAGGCAATGGGGAATTCGACGATCTCACTCATGCGAGCGGACTGGAGGCCACCAAGGAAATGTCCGGCTGGGGGAATGGCATCTTTGACTTCGACAATGACGGGTGGAAAGACCTGTTCGTCGCGCGCGCCAATGTGCTCGATAACATCAGCGAACTGGGCAATCGCAAATATCCCGAGCCCAATTCTCTGTTTCGCAATCTGGGCAATGGTAAGTTCGCTGAAATTGGACCGTCCGCCGGACCGGACTTCCAGGAAGAGGCCGCACATCGTGGCGTCGCCTTTGGGGATCTTTTTAATGACGGTCGCATCGACGCAGTAGTCACCGTTCTTGGCGGCCCGGTTGAAATTCTGCGCAACATCTCCGAAACCGGCAATCACTGGATTCTGCTCAAGCTCGTAGGGAAACAAAGCAATCGGATGGGCATCGGCGCGCAAATTCACATTACCACCGAAGATGGCGCTTCCCAATGGAACGAGGTAACAACGGCAGTCGGATACACCGCGTCCAGCGACAGCCGAGTACACTTTGGCCTGGGAAAGAACCGGCTCATCAAGGACGTGGAAATTCGCTGGCCGAGCGGTATCAAACAAGTCTTGCACGAGGTTGCCGCCGATCAGATTCTCACGGTCGAAGAACCTCAGCGTTGAGTCAGTTCGGAGAGTGTCGGACCCGACTACTCGGGTTTCTCGGTGCCGGCTCCGGAGCGCAGTGTCTCGTGTATGGCAAACTCCTTCTGCGCCTCATCCTTGTGCCCGGATCGCTCCAGCGCTGTACCCAGCGAGTGGTGGACCTCAGGATTCGCGGGTATAAGGCGCTCTGCGGTCCGTAATGGCGGAAGGGCATCCTCGTATTTCTTGAGACTCACCAGGCAATACCCCCACCCCAGGTACGCCTCCCCAAGGTTGGGGTCAAGCCTGACTGCCTGCGTATAGCGGGAGATCGCCTCATCCCACTTTTGATCACGCCGGTCAAGCTCCCCCAAAATGTAGATGGCTCCGGCGTTGTTGGGGTCAATCTGGATCTCTTTCAGGAATTCCTGCTTTGCCCGTTCTGTCGCATCTGGCCCGGCATCCGGACGCGACAGAAGGAGCCTTCCGAGCAGAAAGTGGATACCCGGAGTATTGGGTTCCTTCTGAATCATCCATTCATATTCGAACTGCGCCGGCTCCCACTTTCCCTGCATTTCTAGAGCCTCAGCGTTGAGCTTGTGAGCGGCAAAGGATTGAGGAGCCGTCCGCCCCAGATCTTGCGCCGTTCTTGTTGAAAGATCCGAATAGGCATGAACTACGACAAAAAGAACGTCGGGGTCTAGCGGGAACTGTTTATGCAGGAAGCGGACAAAGTCCAGCGTCGAGTCGCGATCGTCCAACTCCAAAGAACAGCGCACGCCCACCACGCCAATCTCCTTCTTGGTAGCGGAGGGAACTTGGCTGGCCATTGCACGCTTGAGTGCCGAAATACTCTCGCGGCAGCGTCCTTGCTCAGCCAGGGTGAGCGCTTTCTCAGGTGAGAGAGCAGACTGAGGCGCCGATGCGGCTTTCGGTTGCTGGCCCAATGTGATCGAGGCGGACCACAAATAGCCGACTAACAATGCGATGAGGGCTCTCTTCCGGCGGGATGTGCACATCTCGAATGGATTGCGAGGATTCCCTTCCCGAAAATCACGCACAAAGAAAAATGATGCAGGCGGGATAAGCGCCTGCATCCTAATTATATAGCTTCCGAACCTAGGTCCCGACTTCAATAATAGAGCTTCAGAGCCAACTGTATGTTCCTGGGTGTCTGAGCGCTGGTGATCTGCCCCATTGTGGATCCCAACCCCATATTCGGTGCGTTGAGTTGGACGTGGTTAAAGGCATTCACGAAGTCGGTTCGGAACTGCAATCGGAACCGCTCAGTAATCGGGAAGTCCTTATGCAAACTGAGGTCAATGTCACTGTAGTGAGGCGAACGCAGGTCTGAGAGTTGCGGCGAGCAATTGCCGAAGGTTCCAACTGACGGATTGGTGAACTGCCCGGTATTGTTGAACCACTGCCGACCTATTCCCGGTATAAACGTGTTCACAATCGACGGAACACCACTGCAGTCTGCACGCGGTCCGCGGCTGCCGGTACCCGACTGATCCTGCGCGCCATTAATCGGCATTGGCCAACCCGTGCGCCAGGAAATGATGGGGCTTACCTGCCAGTTTCCAATGACTCCATTGACCACCGCATTGGCGTTTTTGCCTAACATCTTGCCGCGGCCAAAAGGCAGGTCATAAATCGCGTAGGCTGAAACGACGTGAGTGGCGTCGTAGTAGCACGGAGCGTACTCAGATTTCTGGTCGTAGACGTTCTGCCAGTAAGCCGAGGCACTCAGAGCATTGACCCACGCGCCGTAGTAACCCGTGCTATCGGACATGCATCGGGAAAGGGTATACGCGACTTGATACTGCAAACCATGAGTCATCTGCTTCTGCACCACGGCTTGCAATGAGTTGTACCTCATCGTGCCGTTGGATTTTGTACCCGAAACAGTAGGGCTGCCGCCGGGGGGCGTCAGCGCGGAGTAGAGCGCTGGATTCGCTGCGAAATACGGGCTGGGCGCCGTACAAGGCGGAGTAGCGCAAGACGAATTCGGGAGCAGCACTGCCTGCGCATAGTCGAATGGCACCATTAAGTGAGTTCCCCGCTGCCCTACATATCCAACCTGGACGGTGGTATTACCGGCGAATTGGTGCTGGACAGTGAAGTTCCACTCGTCCGCGATCGCAGGCTGCACCTTGGGATCCCAGACTCGGAGCAAATCGCCTGCATAACAGGCGTACGCAGGCGCATCGCACGAGGCCGAGCCGGCGCTGCCCACGATTCCATCGGTCGCATTCGTCGAAGGCAGTGCAAGACCGCTATAGTTTGCGTTGATTTCCGCCGGAGTAAATGGTGGATTCAGCGGCAAGCGCAAGTTTGTGCCAGTTCCCTCCATGTACGACGAAATGGTGAAAGCTCCACGGATTACAGTGTGGTCGCCCAGTACCGAGGGAGTCCACGCGAAACCGATGCGCGGCTGGAAATCTTTGCCACCATAGGTTCCGTTGTAGAGGGCCCTGCTGGCTCCGTTCTTTCCGGCAAGATCAATGTTGCCGGTGGTGAAGTTGTAGTTGGCTTGCTGGTTGTTGGCTTCGACCCACGGCGAATGTGCATCGTAGCGCAGCCCAAGATTCCACGTTAAGCGAGGTGTGACCTGCCACGTGTCTTGAGCGTAGATGCCAATGACGTTGCTGGTTTGTGTCCAGGTTTGGCCAGTACTCACACCGCGACCATATTGATAATCGAGGCCGAGGAAGAAATCGGCACCGCCATCGCCTGTATTCGACACCGGGGTCGAGGCGGATGCGTTGGTGAACTGTCCGTTGAAGTCCATGAGACCCAGTTCGCCATTGTTACCGGCATAGAACGTCTTGATGTTCTGACGCCACCATTGACCACCAAATTTGAAGTTATGCCGGCCGTGAGTCCAGCTCACCGCGTCCTCGAGCTGCCATACATGGTCATCGAAGCTCTGGGTTTGCTGTGCGGTTCCAAGGTTGCTGAGGGCCGAATTGCTGAAGTTGATGGCGAGCAAGCCAGGAAGACTCCCCGGGTTGCCGTTGCCGATGCCCAGCGTGTTGCCGAACTGCCCTACGCCGGATGCAAACGAATTGCCGCTGTTCAGCGTGATATGGCTCCAACCAACGCGAGCATCGTTTACAAGATTGCTTCCGATGGTGCGACTCCAGTCGCCCACCGTGTTGTAAATCGGCGTCGTCGAATACGTATTGGACAGCAATTCCTGGGAATTAAGGGCTGGGTTGTTCTGGTAAGCCCGCGTGAAGCGATAGGAGATATTGTCCTTTTGGGTGGCTTTAAAGTCTATTTTCAGATCGCCCTGCACCACATTTTGGGCTGAGTTGGTCGTATTGACTGCATTGTTTTGCAGTTTGGTATTGACGGTACCCGGGTAAAGACTCGACCCAAACAGAGCGCTGGCCACCGGGCTCATCATGGCCGTAGGAATTACGTTCTGCGGGAAGAAGGGTCGGGGGTTGGCGGCCGTCGATGAAGGAGTGCAAGGCGTGGCCGGGGAAGTGATTGGGCACGGACTGTACAACTGAACTGCGTTCGTTCCTCCCTGGCACTTGCCTGACGAGTCGAAGGTTCCGCCATTTCCCGTGCAAAGAATGCCAAAGTCGCCGCCACGCTCAGCGGAAGTAAAGACCGTGTTGAAACTCGACGAGCTTGGAAAATCAAAGCGCTGATCTTGGAAGTCGGCAAAGAAGAAGAGCTTGTTCTTGATGATCGGCCCGCCAAATGTGCCGCCGAACATGTTCCAGCGCAGTTTGGCCTTGGGAAGCGCTGGGTACACCAAATTGTTCGACCAGCTGTTGGCATTCAGAACGTCATTGCGGAAAAACTCCCAAACGTCGCCATGGTATTTGTTCGTGCCTGATTTGATGACGGCGCTTACAATTCCGCCTTCGAAATTGCCGAACTCTGCCGGGGCGTTGTTCGTGATCAGGTTGAACTCCTCGATCGCATCGGGAGCCGGCGTGTAGCCGAGCAAATTGTCAGATACCTGATTGTTGTCCATGCCATCGAGCAGGAAGTTGTTCGCCTGCTCGCGGTTGCCGTTGATGAGGGGACGGCCGCCGTATCCGCCAGTATTATTTCCGTTATTGAAACTGCTGGGATCGGTCGATACCGCGCCTGGCGCAAGCAAGGTCAACTGGACATAGTTGCGGGAGGCAAGCGGCATATTGTCGTTAGTGGCGGCGTTGATAATCGTGTCCACCTGCGTGGTCTCAGTCTTGAGCACGGGAGCTCCCGCGGACACTTCCACCGTCTCGGTGGCCAGACCAACTTTCATCGCTATGTCTACGCGGCCGACTTGATTCAGAGTGAGCACGAATGGCGGAACGGACGCCACAGCAAACCCGGCTTTCTCAACCTTGATGGCGTACGAGCCGACAGGCAGTTGGGCGATACGGTAAAGGCCGCTGTCGTTCGTAACGGCGATATACGTCTGACCGCGTTCCTGCGACGTCGCCGTAACTGTGGCTCCGGTTACAGCGGCGCCACTTTGATCGGAGATCGTGCCAGTGATGGAAGCTGTCACTTCCTGGCTCCAGCTGTAATGGGAAGCCCCAATTACCGTTACGAATAGAAGGAGCGAACAGCAAAGCGCAGTTGACCGTCTCATCACAAGCCTCCTCATAACAATAAACGAATACGGACATGCTATATAGCGGATGACCGATTGTCGTCAAGAAAAAAATTGAAATAATTTAATATGGTTGTATTATCGCCTTGAGCGAATAGAGCCTCGTGACTGCCTCTGCTGTTGGGAAAGCGAAGCGCGCAGGGCGTGGCACGGTGACCAAGTGTCACGCTAAAGCACTGGTGCAAAACGATTTACACAGTGTACCGCATTCATCCAGAAACCTAATGAGGAAACGCCTCACCGGCGGTGGAGATTCGCTGCTCCTCGTGTTGCAGAGGAGACCATTCCGTGATGGAAAATCGATTTAGTATTGGAACTCTAGAGCACTTCGTAGTATGGTGCACCTGCGTAGGAGAACGTTTGGATGCCAGACATCCGGAATAACGGGCTGCCCGCGTACCAGCGGATTCAGTCCACGATCGTTAAACGCCTCGAAAAGGGCCTTCTGAAACCGGGTGATCTCGTAGACTCCGAGCGGGAACTTGCGCGTATTCACGGCGTTAGTCTCATGACCGCACGCCACGCGCTCACCGGTCTCGAGCGTGAGGGTTTGGTCGTCCGGCGTCGCGGTGCGGGTACATTCGTCGCACCACCCAAGATCCATTTCAACAAGCTGATGAGCTATACGGAGGAGATGTCGCGCCGTGGTCTGGCTGTTTCTTCCAAGCTGCTTTCTATTGGAGTCATTGAGAACGAACCGGAGATTGCAGCACGTCTGTCACTGCCCGCCACGAGCCGCCTGGTTAAGGTCGAGCGCCTGAGGCTCGGAGAGGATGAACCATTCGCCATCGAAACCTGCTATTTATCGGCTGACGAGTTCGGTGATCTGACTCGGGCCAGGCTGGACCGCGCGTCGTTGTTTTCTATGCTGGAGCACGACCACGGACTTCAGATCGGCCACGCTGACGAAGAAATCGACGCTACCACCGCCGATGCACACACAGCCCGGCTTCTCGGTATTCCGGTAGGCGCTGCAGTACTGCGAATCAGGCAGCAGATTTTTTCCACGAAGGCAAAACCCACGATTTACGTGCTAGGTCTTTACCGATCCGACCGCCACAAGCTATTTATCCGTAGGTTCCGATAGCGGTACTTCTTCAAAATCGCGTAAACAAACGAGACCTCATTGCGATTCCAGGTGTACCCGTCCCGCGATGCGTATTTCCGGAATCACGAATTCGGTGAATCCGTCGTGTTTTACGGGCTCAAGAGACTCGCAACACTCATGCTCGGGCGTCTCGTAACGGATCGTCGTAAACGATCCCTTGACTTGCACCTGTAAACGAAGCGACTCTCCGGCATAATTCACCAACTCCAGCAGAGTCACCCTTGCCCCGCGGTCTTTGTAAGGCACAGCGATGGTAGTCAGTCCATTCCAAAGGCTCAGCAGCGCGTTCCGTCTGCCCAAAAGCCGACGAATATCCTGTGCGAAAGTCTCGGGATCCGAGACAGGCTCTGCCAATTCGAGCACCTTTCCGTTTCCTACTGCATACGAAGTCGTGTGCTCGTTCAGTTGGACTGGTTGGCCGCTCTGCCACGAATACTTGCCGTGCGCATCCACTGCTATGACAGTTGCGCCGCCCGTTGCCAAATTCTTAATCCGTTCCACAGTTTCGGCGTCCGGTTTTGCAAACACGATCACAATGTCGAAGCCCTTGAGTTCCTCTGTCTTCAAGTCCGCCGCGATAAATACCTGGAATGGAATATTGTGGCGACTCAGCAGATTTGCAACTTCATCACTTGGATCAAGCTGATCAACGACCACCGCCACATTGGCGGCTGGTTCCAATACCCCTGCACTCGCATCGGCAAAGAACTTCAACGTCGAGCGCACTTGATTCCAGAGTGCCCAAGCCTCGCTATCGCGCTTGTTCAGGCCCTGCTGCAGATGTTCGTCCAACTGTAGAACCAAATCAGCATGAAACGCACCGGCCTCGGCGACTGCTAGGGAGTAATCATCCGCCGTCAGGATTGTTTGCGGCCCTTTATCGGCCCATGAAAACGTATAAAGCGGAATCTGCGGGCGGCGAGACCGCTGCTCAGTTTTGATGAATGCAAGATTCGTATCAATCCATGGTTGCGCGGTCGGGCTTGACACTTCGAGCACTGAATTGCGCTTGATGATGAGGCTGCCCCTCATCTTGGGCTGCTTGCCGGTGGGGCTGAGCACCAGAACTCGCAGTTTCGGGTAAGCCGATCGCAAGCTTGCAATGGATTTCTCGGTTTCCGCGCTCTCTGCTTCGAGAACCTTCAGAATAATTCCTGCGCAGCTCTTTTCCGCGCATCCTTTTGCTGCAGAGGTCGCCTGGTTTAGCGGCGCCTCAACATATACTCGATATCCCTGTTTGCGCGCAGTCGCCCACAGTGCGGTAGGTACACCGCGTTCCCAGGCAAGAACGATCTGGTTCACTCCGAGCGAACTCGCCGGAGGTA
>PMUM01000433.1 GCA_003166855.1 Acidobacteriaceae bacterium
CACGCGGGAACTGATCAGCCAAAAGCTCGCCGGACAGGAACGGGTTGCTCGCCACAAGCTGCTCGATTCAACAACTGCGGACACAATCGCTCAATTCAGGGCGGAAGTGCCGACCGGCGACAACATCACAACGATCCGGCTGATCGAGTCCCAAGGAGCCCGAGCGTATTGGTCGGCTTGGAGCACGTTGCCAATCAACTTCCCGAAGAATGATCTGAGTCGAGTTCCCGAGCATTGGCGGAGCTTCGGAGCCCGCGTCTCGCCGCTCACGGGATCACCCCGGCACGCCACAAATCCGCCGAATGCAATCCTGAATTACCTCTACTCGGTTCTTGAGTCTGAAGCTCGGCTCGCAGCTGCGGCACTGGGACTTGATCCAGGGCTGGGAGTCTTGCACGTTGACACCCCAGCTCGCGACAGCTTGGCCTGTGACCTCATGGAACCGGTTCGCCCTCAGGTCGACTCGTACCTGCTTGACTGGATTACTCGGCAACCCCTGAGGCGAGAGTGGTTTTTCGAGCAGCGTGACGGTAACTGTCGACTCGCGGGATCATTCGCCGTGCGGCTGTCCGAGACAGCACCGATTTGGGGACGCGCCGTAGCTCCGATAGCTGAGTGGGTAGCGCAGCAGTTGTGGTTAACAACACGCAAGCGAATGGCAACCGAGCTGCCGCCTACGCACTTGACTCAAACACACCGACGCGAAGCAAAGGGCATTTCTTCAACGCCCACAAGGCGAGCGGCGCGAGTAGAGAATCTTTGCCGTGGTTGCGGAAGGTCGATCAGCTTCGGTCGAGAACATTGTGCTAATTGTGCCGTCTGTCCTGCGACTGAACGGCTTGCCGTTGCATCTCGGCTTGGGAGGGCAGCTGCGCAAACTCCCGAAGCTCTAGCCAAACAAGCAGACTCACAGCGTCGGCATTCAAGGGCACGCTCGTCATGGGACGAATCCAGCCAACCAGCATGGCTCACCCCCGAGTTGTTCTCGCAGAAAATTCAACCCCTACTCTCGAACGTTTCGACATCTGTTATTCGATCATGCATAGGAGTGTCCCGGTGGTATGCCAGCCGGATTCGGCAAGGCTACCGCCCGCATCCACGGCACTGGGAGACGCTGGCGAAAGTGGTGGGCGTGGAAGCGAATGCAGTGCCGAACGCCTATTGAGAAATCCTGAAACTCACGTTGCTGGTCAAATTCCCCGCCGGAGTCGCCACCACCACAGCACCCGTAGTCGCGCCCGCAGGCACCACCGCCGTTATGTACGTGTCACTGACAACCTTGAAACTCGCAGCCTCGACGCCGTTGAAGGTCACGCTGGTTGTGCCCGTGAGTCCTTGGCCGAGAATCTGTGCAGACTTCCCAACCTTTCCCGTGGGAATGACGAACGCGACGAAGGGGCCAAGACCCATGTCGAGGCGGTAGATGGTGCCCGTGGAACCGGCCCCCCCATCTTGACTCTCGCCGTAAATTGCGCCGTTAGTGTGCTGCATGAGCCCTGAGTTGGCATATTGCGGACCGTTTACGGAAAAGTCGCTTATGCGTGTGTAGACGCCTTGAAGGGTTATCTGGAAGAGGGTCCCATTGCCGTACACTCCCCCGCTGGGTATTGTGCCGTAGAGATTGCCGTCAGTGGCTTGGACCAGCGCAGCGTGAGTAAAGCTGTCAAAAGCCGTGTCCCCAAAGTTATAAAGAACGGTGAAAACGCCGGACTGGTCAAACCTATAAATCACTCCGAGGCCGTGTGTGCCACCGGCATCTGTAGTGCCGTAGAAGTTGCCGTCATTGGCCAGAATCAATCCTCCAACAGGATTGTTGGCAGTAACACAGTCAAAATCGTACGCGGAGATGGGCAAGCTATTTAGCGCGAACTCAAAAATCGAGCCGCAGCCGTGCGCACCGCCCGAATCAGCGACGCCATACAAGCGGTTGTTGATTGCTTGCACTAGCTTTCCCTCCGGATAGCTGCCTAACAAGCCATCGAAGGTGTACAGGGTGTTAAAAACGCCGCCACCGGTCAGCTTGAAGAGTCCGCCGACCGAGGTCCCGCCCGTGCCATCGGTCTCGCCGTAGAGGTTTCCATTGGTAGCTTCTACGGGAGGAATTATTGCGACGCCAGTACTATCGTCTAAATTCACCAGAACTTGCTCAGGCCCGCTCGGGGAAACTTTGAATATCACGCCTTTCGGTGGTGTCCCTATGCCGCCCGCTGCCGTGGTGCCGTAGAAGGACCCATCGCTGGCCAAAGACAAACCGCCCTCCGGACCAGCTCCGTGGATTGAGTCGAATGAGTAAACAGCGCGCACCACACCAAGAGTGCTGATCTTAAAGACCGTACCATCCCCATGGGTGCCCCCTGCCACCGTTGTTCCATAAAGTTGGCCATCGCGCCCCTGAATCAGAGCCAAGTCCTGCGTAAGTCCACCTTTTTTAGGAAAGGAATAGAGAGTGGTCACGGTTTGCGCCGAAGAAGAAATCGCCATCGCCGCAAACAGCGCACAGCCCAGACAAACCATTTTCAAATAGCTCATATTTTCCTCCGAGCTCGCGCACTCACTTGCTGATTCTGAAACCAAGGGCAGGCCAGCGGGGGGACCGGGCCGGGGTGCGGAGCGAGTATACAGCGCGGGAGGAGCGCAGCGCAGGGTGAAAGTTCTTGCANNGGGGGAAGGGGTGGAAGGAACAGGCGGCAAAACTGCCACACCCCCCTCCGCTACCACAGAGGCCCATTATTTTTGACTTGGCCGGGGCCCGCCCGCGCAAGGGGCCGGGCTCGTGCATGCGCAGGGGCCGCGCGTGAGCGAGGGCAAACAACATCGACGGCTGATCACGTCAACGTCCTGTCATTCGAAACGCAACGCGCTGACTGGATCAAGGCTAGCTGCTCTCTGAGCAGGAATGAATGCGGCGATCCCTATTATGAGTTCCAACACTAGAGGCGCGACGACAAACACTGCCGCATCATGAGACGAGACACCGAAAAGCAGTGCCGCCAACAATCGCGAAAGGAAAAACGCGGCGCAGACTCCACAGATGACACCCAATGTCCCCTTCATCAGCCCTTCCCGAAGGATCATGTTGCGAACACTCATTCGACCCGCCCCGAGGGCCATACGTACACCAACCTCATGCGTCCGCTGTGCGACCGAATACGCCATTACGCCGTAGACTCCAACAGCGGCAAGAAGCAGCGCTGTAGCCGCGAAGATTGACAGCAAGAGCATATTGAAGTTCTGTTTTGCAATGGATTGCGCGAGCAAGTCGTCCATTGTCTGTACCCTGCCCACGGGCCTGCCGCCGCTCGCTGAGCGCAGCTTCTCAGACATCGCTGGGATGAACTGGTGCGGCTCCATGTTTGTGCGAACCATCCACCATATGGGGCTGAACTGCGACATGAGCTCGATGATTCCGCCCGGCGTCTGTGCATCGGGGATGACCAGCGTTGGCTGTGGATCATCGCTCAGATCATGTTCACGTGTGTCTGCAAAGACACCGATGATGGTTCGCGGCTTGTCTTCGAACTTAGGTCCCAGGCCTTTGCCGATCACGATCTGTTGGCCTAGTGCATTCTGTTGCGGCCAGTAACGTTTGGACATGGTTTCGTTGATCATGACGACAGGAGAGGTGCCCGAATCATCATGCACATCGAAATCTCTTCCGCGAAGAATCGGAATCTTGAGAACCTGGAAATAGGCTGGGGACGCCGCGATCCATTCGCTGTCGCCTGAAATTGCCGGGGTAGCCGATAGAGATGTAAATGGAAGTCCCATTCGGTCTGCGAATGGCGGACTGAAAGTGGCTGCAGCCGCTTTCACGCCTGGGATCGCATTCAATTGCTGGCACCCATCACGAACCATAGCAGCCAAACTCCTATCCGTTCCGACGTTCCGGCCACGCATGGACATGGTCATCATGAGGAGATTGTGGCTATCAAAGCCAGGGTCTACACGGTTCAGCAAAATGAACGTG
Source organism: Acidobacteriaceae bacterium (assembly GCA_003166855.1). Taxonomy (GTDB): domain Bacteria; phylum Acidobacteriota; class Terriglobia; order Terriglobales; family Acidobacteriaceae; genus Sulfotelmatobacter. Next base: position 3,968 of record PMUM01000433.1, read on the forward strand.
CGTCCAAGCAGGGACGCCCCAATGAGCAGAATCAGCGAAAGGGCCACCTCGCTGATTACCGTTAGCGAGTGCAACCATTTACTGCGCACGCCAAGTCCGTGACGGCCGCCCGTTTCGTGCAGAGATTCAACGAGCCTTTCCCGGAGAACTCGCAGCGCCGGGAGAACCCCGAACACCAGTCCTGTTGCGATGGAGAGCCCAACAGCGAACGCCATCACGCGCCAGTCAAGCCCGATTGTTGCGTCTGTTCCTGTTATGCGCGGAATGCCTCCCGGAATTGTCTTCAGCAGGAGCTGGACACCAACAAGTCCCGCGCTGACGCCGAGGAAACAGCCGAAAAAGCTTAGCAACAGGCTTTCGACGATTAACTGCCTAACGATCCGGCCAGCGCCTGCGCCAATTGCAGCGCGAATCGCGAACTCACGCTTGCGGACAATCGCTCGAACCAAGAGCAGGTTTGCGAGATTTGCGTACGCGATCAGTAGAACGAGACCAACCGCTCCCTGTAGCGTGAGGAGCGAGGAACGGATATCGCCGACCATTGCGACATGCAGCCGCCGAAGCTGGAACCGATAATCAGGGTCGGGGAGTTCAGAGAGACGCCTGGCGGACTGCGAAACTGCATCCAGTTGTGCATTCGCCTGATCCAACGTCACTCCTGCTTTTAAACGAGCTGCCACCTCAAACGAATGAAGCTGGTCAGTGTCGTTGAGATTGAACTGAAATGGAATCCAGAGTTGAGCTTCGGGATCGGAGTTGAAACCTTTCCCCGTGACACCAATGACGGTGTACGACTCTTTATCGAGCGAAATCGTCTTACCAATAATGTTCTGATCTCCAACAAATCTGCGCCTCCAGAGACGGTAGCTAAGCACGACGACTCTCGGGCCATTCGCTAGATTGTCGGCTTGGATAAAAGTACGACCGAGCAGGACCGGTGCTCCGAAGAGACGGAAGTAATTCGAAGTGACGTGGATGCCATGGACTTGTTCAGGTGTACCGGACGTGAAGCCCATCTCGGACTGGTTGAAGTCATAGGCGGCAATGTCCTGCACCGAATCAACTCGGTCTAGCCAAAATCGAAGATCAGGAATGGACGCGCCGGGTGCCGATCCTTCGGATGAAGACAGAAAGAACTGTACGATATGGGAGGAATCCGGGTAGCTGAGCGGACGAACTAGGACCGCGTTGACCACGGAAAACACTGCAGTATTGGAGCCGATCCCCAGCGCCAGGGTGAGGACGCCACATAGTGTGAAGCCAGGGGCACGCCCCATCGAGCGGAAAGCGTACCGAAGGTCTTGACCAGCGTGCGACAGCCAGAGGTAGGAGAACACACCGCGAATTGTTGCGAGCAGATCCATAGGCCTCCGCTGTCCCCAACGACATTTCAACGACATAACTATCCTAATGTCCTTAAACGACACCGTTCGCCTGCTGAAAGTTCCCGAGCCAGTCTGCGGTTCTTCAAGACCGACGAATACACCTTTTCATGATCTTGGCTAGAGTTTTGCGGCGAACGTGCTCACCTTTCAAGATCTTGTCCAGAGTGCGATGGCTTACGCCCGTATCGCGCTCAAGCTTTCGTATTCCAATTTTGAGAATGTCTTGTTTTATATCTTCGCCTGCAACTACCTGTTTCGACTGTTGATATTCGAACGACGTGAATTCAACGAGACTCAAATCCTCGCCTTGCTCCCATCGGCGGTCGGTTTCTTTCCCCACGTATCGACGTGATGCCGCCGTTACGGAAGATCGTTGCAACAATCCCCGCGTGTCACAGGCGCAAGGCGATCCATCAGGCGCTAGAGACTTGGCCTCGGGATGCTTGGCGTAGAGGTAGAGCACGTGTGCGTAGGTTCGCGGAATTAGCCGATGACAGCGACTGGCTGCGAACCGCAGCTCAATGCTGGATTCGGTGGTTTTGTTAGACGCTCTAAGAATCGCTCAACTGTTGATAAATCCCGATTTCACTCAGCGACCCTCGATGGGAGTTTTGAGGGTAAAGGCCTGATTTCATCGAACGACTCTTTTGAAATAGAACGCGCACAGAATTCGCGCCATCGCTCGATATTCTGTGCGCCCGATCTCAGCAACGCTAATTCAACTCCTTACGGTACTCCTACCCAGCCATGGTTGGCGCCGGCTGCATCGGCGTAAGAGCCGATGATTTGGCCAGCCTGGTTGATGCCACTTGAAACACTGGCCGTGTTCGAAAATGGCAGGGTGATGAGTATGATGTTGCCGGACTGGTCTCGCTCAAACGGCGCGTCGCCGCCGCCGTCTGAGAACTCGTACCCTGCGATGACCCCGCTATCGTTGATGGCCGCGGCTGCGCTGCCCTGCGCTCCCGCAACACCGAAAATAGTGTTAGCGCCGCCGACATTGCGAAGGAAACCATCGGTCCCGCCGAGACCATCGTTCCCCCATCCTGTGGTCTGTCCGTTAGCGTTTATCGCAGTCGATTCCGTAGCCGTTCCGCCATGGACGGCGTCGAAAGTAACGAAGTGTCCGTTCCCGCTCCGGACAAAGCCGTGAGAGTAATTACTGTTGTCGTAATAAAAGCCGGTAATAGCCCCGGAGCTGTTGATGGCGTAAGCCAGCGTAGTGCCGGGCTTGGATCCGGGCACGTCAAAAACCGTGTACCCGTGTTTCGCATCCCACAAAAAGCCATGCGATCCGATGGAATCGTAATAGAACCCGACGACGACTCCGGTGGGGCTAATGCCGGCGGGGATGTTGGTATTGGAGCCCGCCACCGCGAGCTGCGTGTAATTGCCAGCTGCATCGCGAAGAAATCCGTAGGTCGCGCTCGGGCCATAAAAATGTCCAGTGGCTTCATTGGAGTCGTTGATCGCGGCGACAAAACTCTGTGAGGAGTTCGGCGGATTCACCGCAATAAATGCGCCGTTCGGCTTGCGCAGGAAGCCGTGGGAAGCGCCGGTGCTGTAAACGACTGTGCCGCCAATCCATCCTTGTCGATTGATGGAGCTTGGGCCGGTACCCTGATACTGTCCAGTCCCAGCATTGGGCGCGTCGAATGAAATGTACTGGCTCGGAGGAAGAGTTTGGGCGAAGGCGTTGGCGCCGAGGGTCAGGATGGAAGCAAGCATCGCCAACATGGCGATGCGAATTGAGGCAGAGGCGTGTGGGTTTGCGTTCTCTGGTTTCTGCACGAGGTTCTCCGTTTCGACGAGGGGCGAAAGAGATGCCGTGGCATCCTTGGAATCGTTAAGGGGAACTTCCCGGTGGGGGCTCGGGAGAAAATTGAGCGACGAGCCTTGTTTTGAACGAGGAAACTATACCACGAAGTTCGACTGTGTAAACCGTGCAGGAATTTGCATACAGGCGGGTCATTGACCTGGGTTTTTGAGTGTAATCGCCTGTGGCTGTTGAAAACTCGTTCCCACAAAATTCTCGAAAATAAAATTGCGTTAGGAAGCTCTACAAACGACTTCCTTAATTTTCAAGGCATTTTGTATCCCCTAGACTTTTGACTGTTTGGGAGGAAGCTGGACTTTTTCAACACCCACGCCTGTTCTCAACAGTTGAGCGCCTGTATCAGTGGTGTGCCATCCAGACGGCTATTCCTTGGGTGATCGGCGCAGACATGAGATGAAAACTCTCGGTCGCGCTCCAACTCGAAGTGGCGCATCATTTCATCGAAAGAGGTGCCGGTGGGGGCACCAGAAGCGTTAAACCGCCAGCCACATTCGGGGCAACCGAAACCCAGAAAATGCTGTTCCTCAATCCATACCAGCATTCGGCTCATGGCCGCGCTTTGCGGGAGTCGGGTGCAGTCTGCGGTCTTCACTTTTAGTGCCTCTTGCGAAGTATCGGAGAATCTTCCTTCCTCTGTCTGTGACTTTGATCACAAAGAACCGTCGCTCGTGGAAGTGAGGACGCAGCAACGAAATCGGCATTGCTGTTGTAATACAGCTGCGCAAGCCCCCGAAGCTTTGGCTAAACAGGCAGACTCCCAACGTCGGCATTCAAGGGCACGCTCGGCGTGGGACGAATCCAGCCAACCAGCATGGCTCACCCCCGCGTTGTTCACGCAGAAGATTCAGCCCCTGCTGTCGAAAATCTCAACATCCGTCATTCGGTCAACCATAGGAGTGTCCCGGTGGTATGCGAGCCGGATTCGTCAAGGCTAGCCACGTTGTCGAAACGAAGTCCTAGTCGTGGAGAACAATGTTGAGAAGTGAACTGTGAACTCGTAAATCCTCATGGCCTTGGTAGTCAATGAACCCCAATTCCCTAAACCGGTTCATGAAAAAGCTAACCCGTGAGCGAGTCGTGCCGATCATCTCTGCGAGGGTCTCCTGACTGATACTGGGAATGGGAGTTTCGTGCACGCCGTCCTTGCCGAAGTGAGCCAGCAACAGGAGAATCCGAGCCAGTCTCTTTTCGCTTGAGTTGAAAAGTTGGTCAACCAAGTCTTCTTCGTATCGGATGTTCCGTGTCAGCAAATATGCCACGAACAAATCGGAAAACGTCTGTTCCCGGTGAAGCACTTCCATCATGGACTTCTTGTCGATTCGCATTACAGAGCAATCGGTCATTGCGGTCGCCGAACACAAGCGGAGAGGCTGACCAGTAAGGCAACTTTCACCGAAGAAATCGCCCTCGTTCAGAATGCCGATGGTGGCTTCCTTGCCGTTCTTCGACACAACCGTGAGTTTTATTTTTCCTTTCTGTATATAGAAAACACAATCGGACGGGTCGCCCTGAACAAAGATGGGCTGCTTTTTGGGGAAGGTTGCGATCTTCCTACCGCCGTCCATGGTAGAGAGAAAGGTCTTGGGATCGAATTGGCTGAGCTTCTTTGCCACTACCGCGGGTCTCATAAATCGGCCCCCTTTCAGAGGTTCCGAATGCGAGAAAGGCAACTTCGTATGAAAGGATGAATAAATGCGGAAGAAGGCTAGAACACCGGCAACTTTGCGGGGAACGACGTTGGTCTCCGCTCGACAAGATAATGATTTCACCCTTAGATATCGGAAGTCAAACGCTCTCGTGCTGGCTGTTGCCTTTGGGGAATCGGACAGACGGGGAGATGTGATCAAGATCACATGACTTGCAAGCAGCCTCAAGGGGAGAAGAGGGAGAATATTGCAAATCTAGTCAGTGAGTGAAATCGCGATTGTGCGCCAGTTATGTCGCTGAGCGTCGGATTTGTCGGTGAGCATCAGCGTTTGCATTTAGACGTTGGTGTCGCCCTCGCGAACCCTTGCAATCCGGCTCATTTCCCACGACCCGCGAAGACGGCCCGCCACTCGAAGTGCGATCATCAACTCCAAGAAGTTGAGAATGAGGGGCTCAAGTTTGCACACACAGTTCATTGGGTTCACACGATCCCCAACGTTGCGATTCTCATGAAGACAGAAAAATAGATTAGGTTACGGCACTTAGGGAACTCCTGTCTGTGCGTCCCATCACCTGTGTTTGGCCCGCTTCCTCGTCCCTAGATTTCGTGAATCAATGTGCAATTTTGAACAGTCGCGAATTGCGCGCCAGGCTTAAGATTCGCCCATATAGGAAAGGCAGCTACTTACTTATGATCAAGAACACGATTCTCCTCACTATTCTTCTGGCTCTTTCGATAACAGCTTTCGCTGGTAGCAGTGTGGACTTTACCAACAGCGGCGGCACCCTCTCAGGCACCAACAGCGGCCTTTCCCTAACGGGATCGACCCTGATTGCGGTGAATGGGCTGGGCAGCGGGCTGATCACCGGCAACAATCTGGGGACGTTGAGCTTTAGCACGGGCGCCCTCAGCAGCGGCAGCTTGCAGATGGGCGGTACGTTTGCAGCGGGGGGCACCTTTAGCATCACGGGCAACGGCACCAGCGGCATTCCGAGTGGAGTGATCTTTAACGGTTCCTTCACTGGACCCGTGACTTGGACGCTGATGACTCTCGCCAACGGGACGCACAATTACACGCTGACCGGATCTTTGACCGGAACGTGGTACAACGGCGCGACCATTGATGGAGCGACCGTCCAGTTGACCATTAACACAGGGAAGGGATTCTTCAACGGGCAGACCACCATTTCGAGCGGCGACACCAACTTTACCGTTCCAGAACCTGGCTCTCTCAGTCTCTTGGGTGCAGGCTTGGTCGGCATAGCAGGTATAGTTCGTCGCAAACTGAAGTTGGCATAAGGACACATTCGGGCTACGTGTTAGTAGGAGCTGATTTAGCAGACCATCAATTCTCACCGGCCTTGGCGATCAATTGTGCAGTGACCTCATCTCCTCTGAGGGACTCGCCCCGCGTCGCGGGCTGGCACTGGTCCAATTCAAAACCGCAAGCTCTGTGGTAGAGGCAGGGGGTGGCAGTTTTGCCGCTCCTTCCCTCCACCCTCCTCCGGTTTGACGGGGTGGTGTATACAGACAGTGAGCTCGATCAAAAAAAGGAGCTCGCTACGTTTATGAGACACGCGCAAGAATCAGTCGGAGAAGATCTAGAGTAAGAGCGGCTTTGATCAGAGGCGAGCGAGGTTTCGACTTGTGAGCCAACGGCCCAGAGGAGTACGGGTCTTAACAAAGAGCTTCGCTTCGAAATAATGGCGATAGGTGGCCCGCAAAGCGGCAAGATGCGCCGGCATCTTCTTTGTTGCCGCAGCTGTGACGGTTTCATATCCCAAACCAATCAGTGACCGGCCGATGAGAGCCTCACAGACTTCAAGCTCGTGAGGGGTGAAATCACTTTTCCATCGCCCGATCGGACTCCGCGTCTCACCCTTGTATGCGCTGTTTGGAGTGGCGACTGAGCCAATAGCAACGCTCCGGATGCGGTCGTAGTCGAGATTATGCGCGATAAACGATTCAAGGCGTCTCAGGATTTCTACCGGCCTAGTCACCAGGTCCTCGTACAAAACTTCGGTGTAGTCCTGGTCCAGTGTCTGCCCGAGCTTTCGTCCGCGAGTGACGAACCACTCCCAGTAAATCGCGGCGGCAATTGCAGGGCGATAAGGATCCCCAGGCAATCGTCGGATTTGCGACAGTTTCTCCCAGGACAGCGCGACATCCCGGCCGTCCCGGATAACATGAATGAACAAGGCATTGGGGATTGTCTCCTTAATCCGTGCCATGTAAAGAATGTGCTCGGGCGTCGTCTCTGCCCAGCGGCGCACACCCTGCTGACGACAGATCTCCTCCATCAGAATCCGCAGAAAATCCCCGCCGTTTCGGCATTCGACCATCACTCTGGATTCGAAAAGCTCGTGATCAACGCCGGAACGGGTGAAGAGCCGAGATTGATACCAGGCATTCAACATTCTCCGTTTGTTTTTCTGCGATGTCAGTGGCTGAAAACGCGGCTCAAGCAGGGTAAAAACATGGGATTCCATCCGGTAAATGGCAAAGTCACCGGCGGAGAGAATCATGTGGTAGAGAAGCGTCGTTCCGGAGCGGCTGCAACCAATTGAAAACACAGGTGCTTCGCTACGAGTGTTGCAGTCAATTCCGGTCGACGGATCGTGGCGCTGGAGGTCCGCAGTCAAAATGTTTGTGGAGGCTTGGAATAGCCCCGAAAAACGATTGACGGAATGTTAAAGGAATATTACAGTAACGTCAACTAAGTCAATAGACACTAAGTCAATAGACTTAGAAAAGCAAACCTCCCTCATTCCTCGCCCAGTTTGTTGGGTAGCCAGCGTTCCCATTTCTTGTGCCGGTGACCGCTGAAGGCGAGGAAAATCTCAATCACATATGGAGCCTCGGAATGGCGAAGCTGATCTTGGTGCGTCATGGTAGGACTGTGCTCAATTCGCATGGAGAATCGGAAAGGTTGCGCGGTTGGCTCGATGTGCCTCTAGATGAAAATGGGCTGCAGGAGGCGCGGGACACGGCAGAGAAGATCGCAAAGCATGCCGTCGGTCGCATCTATTCTTCAGACCTGATCCGGGCGCAACAGACCGCTACAGCAATCTCGCAGGTGACAAGACTGCCGATATTTCCCACGCCGGAATTGCGACCGTGGAATGTTGGTAGTCTGGCGGGGAAGCAAGTCAATACGATCCTGAGCGATTTGAAGAAGCTAGAAGAGGACCCGGACCTGCCTGCTCCTCAAGGAGAGTCGTTCCACCAGTTTTATGATCGCTATTCCGCCAAGCTTAAGTGTCTTTTATCGCTGGCAGCCCGCTCCTCAAAGCACATCGTTGCGGTTACGCATGTCCGTAATGTACTGGCTACACCGACAATCCTGGTCAACGGCGACAATAGGAAGATCCCGGTTCGAGGCGGCGCCAAGACCGGTGCGATCGTTTGGGTGGAAAAGTCGGGTGGCAGATGGGCGATCCGCGAGGACGAAGGCTATCAACTTGTGGCGATAGAGGCAGAGAACTCTCCCCTGCTTTCCTAGAACCTTGGGGATAGCCATGACAAGTACGAACCAGCAGGGGCAAAGTTGCTGGAACAGTTCAAAGCCACGATCCTTTGGGGATCGTGGCTGGTTCGGACGGCGAACTTCGGCGAGGGTTCCCGGGCCGATGGTGTGTGCCTAGGCTACTTCTTTCTCGTCGTGCATGCCTCGCGTCGGATTCTTGATATGCGGCATTCCCGGGGCATTCCATTCATTGGGAGTTTCGGTGAAATTATTGTTGGTGGGGTTGGCGATCGTCTGCGCGTTGACCGTGCTGTTGGCTGGGAGGCGATAGGAGGCCTGAGTGCAGAATCCTTCGCAGTTCGTCAGCAACACGTCGGTACCGGTGGGATTCAACCATTGAAAATCGCCTGGGTAGGTGACAGGTGGATTGGTGACGCTTCCGTTCTGAATGTTGACTTGTGGCGTTGGCATGTATATTCTCCTCTTGTTACTGGATGAAGCCGTTACTTCGCTTGCATGAGGGCCTGATAACGCGGGTTATCGTGAAGATTGTCGAAGGGGGCCCCGGTGGCAATCACCGAACGCGAATAGCCTGCGGCCAGAGCCTTACTCAGCCACTCCAGCGCGGGCCCCGTTTCGTGCAGTTGGTTGTATACCACGGCTGCGTTCAAAAGCAAATCTTTGTCGCCGGGTCCGAGTTGCAGAGAGCGATCCAGATAACTTAGAGCTTGCTTGCGGTCACCTAACATCGAGTAATAACTGGCTAAGTCTCCGAGAACCCCGGCGTCGCGCGGGTTGATCTTGAGTTGGGGCTCAGCTAGAGAGATTGCCTTGCGGTAATACTCCATGGCCGAGGTCGTATCTCCGCCATAGTAGGCGGCGTCGCCCATGTTGCCCCAGTTTTGATAATCGGTGTCGTCGATCTTCAGGGCCTCTTTGAAGTTGAGGACCGCATTCTTGAAGCGATGCAGCCGGAACTGCGCGACAGCGATGTTGTTGTAGGCGTCGCGATTGGGACGCAGCGCCAGCGATTTCTCGAACGCCTGCGCGGCTTCATCGTCTTTGCCGGCGTAAAGCAACGCTGCTCCCAGGTTGTTAAACGCCAGGTAGCTTTCGGGATCGAGTTCGGTCGCACGGCGGAACATGGCAGCGGCCTTTTCGTATTCCGCTTGGGCGATGTAAAAGGTGCCGAGAAACGAATAGCCCCGCCAGTACTGGGGCCGCACAGCGATCGCGCGCTTGTAGGTTTCCTCGGCCTTATCTGGTTGATTGAGATGCTGGTACGCCCCCGCCAGACTGGTATAGGCGCGTTCGTTGGCCGGTTCCAACTGCATGGCTTGCTGGAATTGCTCTGCCGCTTTCTCGTACTGGCCGGTGCCATCTTCCAGCAGTCCCAAACACATGTGGCCTTCGGCGCCGGCGTTGCCGAGGTCCACCGCCTTGGTGCAAGCCTCTTGAGCTGGGACGATGGCTTGCTTCTGCTTGCCCATCTGATACTTCAGCCAGTAGGTTTCGCCCAATCCCGCTTCGGCCTGACCGAAGTTGGGATCGATCTTCAGCGCCTGCTTGAAAACAATCTCCGCGCTGGTTAAGTTCTCGGGCTTGCGCGGGTCCTGCAGGTAACCGCGGCCCTGCACATAGTATTGGTAAGCCTCGGGCAGGCTGGTCGAGTGGGCGCCGAACGCCTGCTTCTCGTCGCTTCGCAGCGAAATCTGCAGGGCGGACGCGACGCCGTTGGCCATCTGGTCTTCAATGGTGAACAAGTCCGACACGGGAGCGGTGATCTGCGCTCCCGCCAGATTCTTGCCGCTCTTGGCATCGGTCAAGCTGTAGGCGGCGCGCACCAGGTCGCCCGCCTGCTCTAGCGAGACGGTCAGGCCGAGGCTGACGCCGAATTCTTTCTTCGCGTCCGCCAACGTTGCGACTTTCTTGTCTTCCAGCGTGCGCGCGGGGATTACTTCCAAGTCATGATTTGCGCTCAACTGCGAAAGCTTGGCTGCAACGTCCTCCAGCAGACCTTTGCCGAAGGCGGTCAGCTTGGGATCGCCAGCTATGTCCGCAAAGGGCAGAACGGCGATACTCTTCCGCTCAGGCACGAGGGAAGCGGACCGTGCCGTTCCAGCCTGGGAAGCCGCCAGTCGTCGCAGGAGTCGCGGTCCCCAAACGCCCGCGGCCACGAGTACGGCCACTGCCGCCGCTGCCGTCGCCAGAAGCAACACTCTTTTCGGGGACCATGTGGTCGCCACGCGCACTGACTTCAGCGACTTGCCCGATTCGTAGTCTTTCTTCAGTCGCAACAGGTCGTGATGAATGTCCGCCGCGCTCTGGTATCGCAGATCGCGGTTCTTGATCAGACACTTGTCGATGATTTCCTGCAGGCGCTGCGGCAGTCCGGGCATGGACTCGTTAAGGGACATGGGAGCCTGGCCCAGAATCGCGTAAACCGTTACCGCCCAGGTCGGCCCGGAGAATGCCTGCCTGCCCGTGGCCATTTCATAAAGCAACACTCCGAATGAGAAGAGATCGGTGCGCGCATCGAGCGCCTCACCGCGCGCTTGCTCGGGCGACATGTAGGCAACGGTACCGATGGCGGCGCCAGTGTGAGTCAGCGATCCGGTCGAGGAAAGTGTCGCGTCGCCCGAGCCCATGAGATCAACGGCGGTCAGCTTGGCCAGGCCGAAGTCGAGGATCTTTGCCTGGCCGCGCTCGGTGATGAAAATGTTCGCGGGCTTGATATCGCGATGCATAATGCCCTTCGCGTGGGCGGTCTGCAAGGCGTCGGTGATTTGCAAGGCCCAATCGAGCAGCGTGCCCAGCGGAACGGGATGGTCGCCAATGCGCTCGCGCAGAGTTTTGCCGTCGAGCAACTGCATGGCGATGAAGGGGCGTCCCTGATCGTCGTCGATCTCGTAGATAGTGCAGATATTGGGATGATCGAGCGCGGAAGCGGTACGCGCCTCGCGCTTGAAGCGCTCCAGGGCGCGGGGGTCGCGCACGGAGTGGTCAGGAAGGAATTTCAGAGCAACCAGACGGCCAAGGCGGATGTCCTCAGCTTTGTAGACAACGCCCATGCCGCCCGCACCAAGCTTCTCGTGAATGCGATAGTGCGAAATAATCTGGTCGTTCATGGGCGCGCAAACTCTGGCTGGGGACCCGGTAGGTGGCATGGTACTCAAGTTCGCGAGAGGGGTGCAATAGCATTTGCGCGCTGCGAAGGTCGGGTCAGACGACGTCGACGACGATCAGGGTGATGTCATCCTGCTGGTTCACGGAAGGCGTTCGCCACGTTCCGAGTTCGGAGAGCAGTTGCCGTGAGAGTTCCGAGGCAGTTTGCACACGATGATTGCGGACGACCTGTTCGAGTTGCCGGTCGCCGAAGGCTTCTCCGGCGGCGTTCTCCGGTTCGGTCACGCCGTCGGTGTAGAGCAGGAAGCGGTCCAGGGACTCAACCGGTACGCCGCACACGGGGTACTCAGAATCAGAAGTGATGCCGAATAGCAACCCGTTGCTCTCGATCCGCTGCATTTCGCCACTCGCGTTGCGCCAACACAGGAGCGGCGGATGCCCGGCAGCTGAGTAAAGCGCTTGGCGTTTCTCCGTGTCGATCCAGATGTAGGCGGCCGAGGCGAGTTGGCCATGCGCCTCACTCGACAGGATACGATTCAGGCCGCCGAGCACCTGGGCGGGATCATGGGCATGGATGGCGACGGACTGCATCGCCACCTTGATCATGGAAGAAATAAGCGCCGCCGGTATGCCGTGCCCGGAGACGTCTGCGACAAGGATGCCGAGGTGGGCGTTGTCGGTGCGGACGAACTGGTAGAAATCGCCGGCGACCGCGGTCATGGGGTAGTAAGAAGCCGCGATCCGCAGATTCTTCATGTTGGGAACAGTCGCGGGAAGAATGGAAGACTGTATCTGGCGTGCCGTCTCTAATTCGGTTTCGATGGAAAGCAGACGGCGCTCGTTGGTAAACACTATTTCGAGAGCTACATATCCGAGCGAAAAGAGAAGAGCGGCGAAGCCCAACGAATCTACCATCGGCAGGACGCGGTAGTGGAACACGCTCGACAAGTTGGTGTACAGCGCTTCACCGGCGAAAATCAGCGTGCCGGCGGAGAGAATGCGGTGATTCGGAATCACGAGGAATCTGGAGAATCGAGGAACCAGCACAAGCGCTAACAGAACCAACACAGCAAAAACAGCAAGCAGGCTGTTGTAGAACATGAATCTGTTATCGGGGCCACCGAGGACGAACGTCCCGATCCCCACCGCAGCAATCGCTAACCCGGCAACGATTTCCAGTTGAATCAGAAACCTGAGCTTGCCCAGACTCAGTTCCCGCCATGCGAACAGCGCGGAAACCAGAAGCAGGTACATGATCGCGGTTCTCAGGTAGGGCGCGGCGGATTGGAGGGCGTGCGGCAGAACCGCCACGACGGCCGGGGTACGAATCAGGTCCTGGAGTCCGTACATCGCGCTCCAGATTCCCCACCACACGAGGATCCGAACGCCCCGGCGCCAACGGATGGCTGCGATGGCGCAGGCGGTCGCGCCGATGGATACGAATACCGTTCCCAGGATGATATCGATCGCCTGGCCACGAAGCGTTGCTAGGGCTACATCTGCTGCGTCTGCTGTGCTCATGCCTTCGAGTCGAATGATAGGGGAGTCGCGGCCGTGGTTGCGTGATTCAAATCACGCTCGCGGGGGCATGCACAAACGAGGATG
>PMUM01000132.1 GCA_003166855.1 Acidobacteriaceae bacterium
CTGCCGTTCAGCGTGTGCACGAACTCGGTCTTATTCTTCCCCTCGGGACGATATCGAATATTCGCCCGCCGCGCCTGATACGCCTCGAAATTCGAGCACGACGAAATCTCGCGGAACGTCTGCTGCCCCGGCAGCCACACTTCAATGTCGTAGGTTTTCGCCGAAGAAGATCCCATGTCTCCAGTGCAAAGCGTAACCACGCGATAGTGCAAGCCGAGCTTCTGCAAAACTTCCTCGGCATCGTGCGTCAACTTCTCGTGTTCGTCGTAAGACTGCTCGGGCCGCGTAAACTTCACCAGCTCCACCTTCTGAAACTGATGCTGCCGGATGATGCCGCGCACATCTTTCCCATACGATCCCGCCTCGCTGCGGAAGCAAGGTGTGTATGCCGTGAGCGAGATCGGCAGCCGCGCTTGATCCAGCACTTCGTCGCGATAAAGATTCGTGACCGGCACTTCGGCCGTTGGAATCAGCCACAGATCCTTCTCCCCATGCGGCACGCGAAAAGAATCGGCGGCAAACTTTGGCAACTGGCCCGTTCCGTACATCGATTCCGAATTCACCAGATACGGTGGCAAAACCTCGGTGTACCCGTGCTGGCGCGTATGCAGATCAAGCATGAAGTTCATCAGCGCCCGCTCGAGCTTCGCGCCCAGATCCCAGTAGACGGCGAAGCGCGCGCCCGTCAGCTTGACCGCCCGCTCCTGATCGAGAATCCCAAGTTCGGCGCCCAAGTCCCAATGCGCCTTTGGAGTGAAATCAAACTTGGGCGGAGTGCCCCACCGCCGCACTTCAACATTCTGCTCAGCGCTGTTGCCGATCGGCACACTGGCATGGGGCAGGTTGGGAAGACCTGCGAGAATATCGCGCAGCCGCGCATCGAAGTCAGCCGCGGTCTTCTCCAGCGTCTGAATCTTCTCGCGCAAGTCCTTGGTCTGGGCCATGGCGGCGCTGGCGTCCTGCCCGCTCTTCTTCAGCTTCGCGATTTCTTCTGAAGCCTTGTTGCGCTGCGCCTTGCTGGTCTCGGCCTCGGTAATGGCCTGGCGTCTTTGCGTGTCGACTTCGCGAAAGTCCCTGAGCACGGCAGCCGGATCCATGCCGCGCTGGCGCAGCTTCTCTTCGACCAATGGAAGGTTTTCGCGTACGAAATTCAGATCAAGCATGGGACTAACTAATGTATCGGAAAAGTGGCCAGGAATGCACGTGCAACACACAGGAGCGCCCCCTCGCTGTCGGGCCTTGTATCCCCCGATGGCGTCATCCTGAACGGAGCCCGTTCTTCAGGCGAAGTGAAGGATCTATCGCGGACCGAGGCTGCTCCGCCGGCTATATTTGCGTCTCAATCAGGTTGGTGGAATGATGAGGGCAGCAGAGGTAGTCCCATGGCGGACAAACATCATCCCGGCATCACCATGCACAAATTCACGGTGGGAGCAGGATTTGAAGGACTGCTGTTCACAGTCGGCTGCAGCCTCGTTTTTGTGATCGGACTCCCCGCACTGTGGTCTTTCGTCGCCTTCGGCGCCGCCCTAGGGATTGGAGTTGCGATCTTCCTTCGCCTCACAAGCAGCAGCCGATCAGAGCGCATGAAGCCTCTCTCGATTCTCTCTGCTGATGAAAAGATTGAAGATCCGGTGGTCCAGAAACAAAACAAGCCTCAGAGTTTGCTGCGCGAACTGCCTGGGTTGTGCTCGACCTAGTTCCACTCGACCGCCCCGCATCCGGATTGACAACAGACGCGAGCCGCTCCTGTACTCAAGCCACCTTTGGCGGATTCCCCTCCCCTGTGTAAACTACCTTCGCGATGAGATCGTCCCCCAGATCTGCAGCCATGCGGTTCGTCCTGACGCTGGCCGTGCTCGGTTCTGCTGTTGGCCGCCCGGTTCTGACCTCCGCCTCGGCCTACAACGGCCATCCCAAACTGGTGGTGGTCATCGTCATCGACCAGTTCCGCGGCGACTATCTGGAGCGCTACCGCGACCAGTTTGGCGACGCCGGCTTCCGCTTCCTTCTCGACCACGGCGCCTATTTTCCGAACTGCAACTACAACTACGCCAACACGCGCACCGCTCCCGGACACTCCACCCTCTTCACCGGCGCCTACAGCAACGGCCATGGCATTGCCGCCAACGAATGGTGGGACCAGAAAAAGAAACGCATGGTGACCTCCGTCGAAGACGACGCCACGAAAATGGTGGGCGTACCCGGCGACAAAACAGGCGCCTCGCCCCACAACCTGCTCGCTGACACGCTAGGCGATGAACTCAAGCTGGCCACGCAAGGTAAATCTCGTGTTTTTGGGGTGTCCTTGAAAGACCGCGCCGCCGTGCTTCCCGCTGGATTCGCCGGCGATGCCGCCTATTGGATCGATCCCAAGAGCGGCCAATGGGTCACGTCCACGTACTATCGCGACGACCTTCCGAAGTGGGCTCAGGACTTTAACTCTTCCCGCCCCGCAAAATACTGGGACCGCGAGTGGAAAGACGCGCAGGGCACAGTTCTCCGCTCCACCGCCCATCGCAAAGGGAAAGACGGCGAAGACGCAAGCTTCTATGAAGTAATCGGCTCCACTGCGTTCGCCAACGAGTACGAGTTCGAGTTCGCCAAAGAGTTGATGGTTTACGAGAAACTGGGACAGGGTCCCGCAACTGACTTGCTCTCCATCAGCCTCTCACCCAACGACATTCTTGGTCACCAGGTCGGCCCGGACTCTCCGGAAATGCAGCAGATGGCTCTCGACCTCGATCGCCAACTGGCCGACTTCCTGAACTTCCTCGGACATCAAATCGGACTCGCCAATGTATGGATCGCCCTATCGGCCGACCACGGCGTTTCCTCCCTGCCCGACGCGGTGAAGAAGCTGCGCATTCCAGCAGCCAATCTCAACACAGGAAAAATCGAGGCAGAAATCAACAAAGCGCTCGCGGCAAAGTTCTCTCCCGGACATCCCGCAGCCTATGTGAAGCTGGACTATCCTCTCGCTTGGCTCGACCAGGATGCCTTCACCGCTGTTCACGTCCGCGAGCGCGACGCCGAAGAGGCTGTCGGCGAGGCCATGAAGCAAACTGGAATGCGCGACTACTACACCAAGTCCCAACTCGCCGCGGGCGCTGCCCCCAATACACCGCTCGGCCGAAAATACTTGAATAGTTATTCACCGGAAGGAAGTTGGTACGTGATGGGCGTTCCTGACATCTACACCGTGGGCCCGGGCAAGGGCACCGACCACACCTCGCCTTACAATTACGATACGCACGTGCCGCTTGCTATCTACGGACTGCCCTTCCAGCCCGGAACCTATCGCACGAACACCGAGCCCGTCGACCTTGCCGCAACTCTGGCATCGCTCTTGGGGATCAACGCTCCCACCCATGCCGTCGGGCGCGTGCTGACAGAAGCCCTCGTACCCGCTCACCGCAGCACGACCTCGGGAGAAGGCCAGCCATGAAGTTCAGTTCTGGACACGCGACTCCCGATCTCAGCGTCACCGTCGCTGGCATTCCGCTCAAGAATCCCGTGATCGCCGCCAGCGGCACCTTCGGCTACGGCGTCGAGTTTGAGGACGTGGTCCATTTAGGTAAGCTCGGCGGCTTTGTGGTGAAGGGCCTGTCGAAAGAATCGATGATTGGCAATCCGCCGCCGCGCCTGTGGGAGACCGCCGCCGGCATGCTCAATGCCATCGGCCTGCAGAACATCGGCGCGCAGGCATTCCTCGTGGAGAAGCTTCCGCACCTGCGGGAGATCAAGAACACGGTGGTGATCGCCAACATCTTCGGTTACACCCGCGAAGACTACGAACGCACCATCGAGATCCTCAACGACGGCGAGGGCATTGCCGCTTACGAGCTGAACGTCTCCTGCCCCAACACCGCCCACGGCGGCCTGCAATTCGGCAGCGATCCGCGTTCGCTCGATGAAGTCGTCACCACCGCCAAGCGCGTGGCCCAGCGCCCGCTCATCGTCAAGCTCTCACCCAACGTCACCAGCATCGCGCAAATGGCGTATGTCGCGCAGGAGGCGGGTGCCGACGCGCTCTCGCTGATCAATACGTTCGTAGCCATGGCGATCGACCCCGAGACTCGCAAACCGCGTATCGCCAACGTCACGGCCGGGCTGTCTGGTCCCGCGATCAAGCCCATCGCGGTGCGCATGGTCTACGACGCCGCGCACGCCGTGAAGATTCCCGTGATCGGCATGGGAGGAATTTCGACAGCGGCCGACGTCATCGAATTCATGCTGGCCGGCGCCACCGCCGTGCAAATCGGTACCGCCAGCTATTGGGATCCCTGCGCCACCGAAAAAATTGTCGACGAGTTACAGGAATGGTGCAGCGAGCACGAGGTCGGAAAGCTCTCCGACTTCATCGGCGGCATGTTGTTGGAATGATCTAGACTTTCATTTCTTGCCGGGGTAAAGATTGCTGCCGTAACGACTCACATGCGGCAGATACCCGGTCATGCCCAGAAAAGCAACAATCAGGAGCGCGAAATCAATATATGTAAGGGGATGATCCTGGGGGCAGTCTCGCCCTCTTTTGCAGTCAAGGAGAAGAATCCAGAATGCCCACCAGCCCAGGGCGGAACCTAGGAAGTTCAGCCAGATCTGGTGGGCCTTCCACGGCCATGTACCCTTTTTCCAACGCTCGGCATCTTCCTCCTGGAGTGCGTCGTTCCAGTCCAACTCGTTTATGGTCCAACAGTTCCACCCATAGAGAAGGCTGGCAATCGCTGCTATAGCGAAGAAGAGCAAGTTGCCGCACGAACTCGTCACGAGCCAACTAAGAAGCATCCTTCAACCTTCTGATCCTTTTAGCGAGAGCAAGGTCAGCTGCGCCAGAACAAATCCGTCCCCGTTGCTAGCATGTCCAGCCTACCGCCACCCGCCCAGAATCGCCCCCATCGCCAGGTAACAAACGGCCTGATATCCCGTATTGATCAGGTAAAGCTTAAACGGCTGCCGGCTGAACAACGCGCCGGTCAATTGCACCGTCGTCACGATTCCCAGCCAGATCGCCAGGCCGATCTCCATCCCATTGAGTGCCGAGTTGACGTTGGCCACTTCGATAATCTTTCCCAGCACGATCGCAGCGAGAATGCTCGCGACCAGCGACATCGCATACGACGGCCCCGCGCTCTTCTGCATCTCCGCAATCTTGGCCTTATCGTTGGGGTCATACCCCATCAGAACCATCCATGGATTGGCAAACAGTACTGGCGAATACCACACAAAGCCAGCCACCATCGTAACCAGCGCACACACCAGCACGGCCCACACATTCACGCCCAGGAAATGCATAGATTCCTCCGTTCAGTCAGAGAGTGGAACTGAATTGTTAGGGCCCGGAAAGCTCTGCTCGCAATGCCGGTATGAAAGGGTCGGCTCGTAAACCGCAGCCTGAGGGAAGCTGCAACGGCTATCGCCCGCGAGTGTACCAGATCGAGCCGGGAGACTTGTAGTCCCGGCCTTCGCCCCACACCGCATGCGTCGCACCCTCGCTGTCGATTGCGAGGCCGAAGTAGTCTCCGAAGGGGAAGCGGAATCCGCCCGGCAGAATGTACTCGTAGCCCTGTGCAGCACCGGAAAGCCGCGATTCGGCGCTCCATGTGGCGCCTCCGTTGGTTGAATTGCGGTAATAGGTGTTCCACAGCGGACGATTGCGGTGTCCCAACTCGCTGGCCCGCGCATCCATCCATGCAATGCGAACATCGCCGGACGCCCCCGCAACAATCGCCGGGAAAGCGTGCTCGACGCCCTGCGCGGCATTCGACACATTGGTCCGCTCCGACCAACTTGCTCCTCCCGTGGTCGACGACGAGAAGTAGACGCGCTCGGGTCCGCCATTTGCGCCCCCGGCATTCCACAGCGCGTACAGAGCGCCCGCTGCGTCCGAAGCCAGCGCGATCTGTGCGCCCAGGTACCCAGTCTGGCAGCTTTGTGCGTCACAGCTCGGCGGCGCGCTCGATACATCCAGCAGCAGGTTGCTCCACGTCCGTCCGCCATCCAACGAGCGGCTGACGAAAACGCTTACCGGACGGCTGGCCATTTCGTGACGGGCATAGGCAGTCCATCCGAAATAAACGTTGCCCGCCGGATCGATAGTCGCCCCGCCCGCCAGCGACGATCCAGGCGCGGTGCTCGAATTCACTTGCACCGGGTTGAACGTTTGCCCGGCATCGTGCGAGGCCGCAACAAAGAATTCTTCTTCGTGGTTGAACCCGACGTAAACGTCCGCTCCGCGCACCGTCAGCACTGGCCGGTCGGCCTCTTCCCGTCCTTGCTCCGCCAAGGAGAACGACCAGCTGTGGCCAAAGTCCAGCGACCGGGCGACCACAATGTCGCGCTTGTTATTCTGCATCCACGAGGCATAGACCGTTTGCCGATCCACCGGATCGACCACGATCTGCGGATCAAACTGCCCGCTCGAGAAGGGAGACAGCGCCTTCGAAGGCCCCCAGGACGCTCCATTGTCACTGCTGACGACCAGAGCAACGCTGGGAGCAGTACAGCTTGAACAATCCGGCACGGCCCCATACTGCGGATAAAGAACGTAGAGATGCCCCCGCCCGTCGGCGGCGATGGCAGGTTCCCATTGGTCGCCGGTGCGGTACCCCAAGCGTCTCTGAGGCGGAAAACCTGGCAATGCCAGCGCCGCCTGAACTGTCGCCAAAGCCAACAGAATCAACAGTGCAAGTTTGTGCACAGTTCGTGGCGCGGCTTGGAAGTGGCTGGTGGAGAAAACCACGAAACTAACCCCTGGGAGCAACCCTCCCCGGACTCTACCGTGATTCGGCGAGAGCGTCAATTGCCGTGCTGGGGGTTTGACCCGAATTTTACAACCCTGTTACTCTTCTGGCCTTGGATCATCCAAATAAGGGACAATACACATCTGAAGCCATCCCTCCATGGGCGTAATCCTGAACGTAGCCGCCTTTCAGGCGGAGCGAAGGATCTGGCGGGGGACAAATAGCTGGTACTGGGGAGCCAATCGCAATGGAACGAGCCACATTTGCAGCAGGATGTTTCTGGGGAGTCGAAGGCACCTTCCGGCAGATGCCGGGCNNGCACCGACCGCACCGGCCACGCCGAAGCCGTGGAAGTCGAATTCGACCCCGCCAAATTGACCTATTCTCAATTGCTGAAAGTGTTCTTTGAAAATCACGATCCAACGCAGGTGAACCGCCAGGGCCCGGATTGGGGCTCGCAATACCGCACCGCGATCTTCTTTCATTCCCCGGAGCAACAAAGCCAGGCGGAGCAGTTCAAACAAGAACTGGAAAAGGCGCACCGCTTCTCGAAGCCGATCGCAACCCAAATCGTCCCCGCCGTAACGTTTTATCCGGCAGAGGACTACCACCAGCAATATCTGGAAAAGCGCGGACTGGCCAGTTGCCACATCAAGTAGTCGGGCGTCATCCCGAGCGGAGCCGTTCTTCAGGCGAAGCGAGGGATCTCAGTCTTAACGACTGCGAGCTAGGGATTAGAAATGCCGACAACGCCCGCAGGTTGCCGCGGCCGGAAGAAGAAGAGCAAAACGAACCCGCCTAAATAATAGAGCGCACTTTGCTGCAGGGTGCAGCCCAAAAACCGCTGGATCAGTCCAAACAAAGCCAGCGCCTCGCACAAAGCATACGTGGCGATGTAGCCCGTTCTCCAGTGATTGAGGCTGAGGTTGTCCTCGGGTTGAGTGGCCAGACTTTCCGCAGCCCGCAGCACTAGCGTGCGCCGCACTACGAAGATCGCTCCCACAATCGCCACCGCCAGGGTCGAGAACAGGTAACTGAGAGCCGGATCGACCGCCCGCGCCACCGGGCCCAAGACTTCTCCCACGACTCCGTAAAGGAGGATGCTGGCCAGCATCGTCCACTGCACCGCCCGCAGTGTCTTCAGGGCCCTGATCATCGAAGTGACATTTTCGCCTGAAAGCTGTGTTTGACTCTTGCAACATTCTACGGCGGAATCCGTCTGAGCAATATTCTTTTCGCGGACTCAGTGGGAATGCGTCCGTTCCGATCGTCCAGGCCGCATTCGCAGAAAGATCTGGAACGACACCGGATTTTTTCCATAGCTCGAATCGAGAGCGCTCGGCTTGGAGTAAAACGTCACATCCGCGCCCAGGCCCAGTTGCCACGCGCGATCGTGAATCAAGTCCCGCTCCCCACCAAATGTGTACGCTCCGATCCGGTAGACCGGTTGGACCGGCTCCTGCGGAAACAGTTCGTTCTTGTCCACCAGCTCCAGCCGCGTGAGGGCATAGTCTCGCTGCAGAAAGTTCACCGTGGATTCCAGCAGGTAGCTGTTCAGCGTGGTGTCCGTCGCGATCTTGTGGACTCGTCCCCAGATCAGCGTTGTCGCCCAGTTGCCCGCAGCCAGTGGCCGGTTGTATTCCGCGGACGCCGTCTCCCGCCACTGGCTTTCCGGCTCCAGCGCTTCCGGATGCTCCAACCGTCCAATGCTGTACTGCACTGCCCAGTTGCGCGTCGGCGCCACAAATGCCCGCCCCGACCACGAATCCAGCGCCGCCAGTTGGATGCTCCACCGCTCCTCATTCGGTTCGCGCCCGTTGAAAACAGACCCTTCCAGCTTCACGCGGTCGATCACGAATCCCGTCGTCACCACGCCGAAGCTGGTGTGCGTTGAATCCTGCAAGTGGTGGCCTAGCGGAGCCATCGGCAACTCAGAAGCTGAGGCCCGGTGAAGGTAGGTCACCGGCCCAAGCGCTGGCTCCGCCGACGGCCCACCGTAAAGCTCCCATGAGATCTTCTTCGTCAGAGGCAAGGTGTACAGCGCCGCCAGCTCCGCAAACACATTGTGTGGATGCTGATGATCCACCAGCGGCTCCCCGTGGTAGGTCTCCCCAGTCTGAAAAATCTCAGGGAACCCCGGGTGCGGCGACGTCAACGATTCGGCAGAGAACATCTGCAGAAACAGAAGAGAGCCCGCCCCCAGCTTGTGCTGCTCCATCAGCATGCCCCAGTTGACCGATTCCGCCTTGCCCTCGCCGCGCGGGCCGCCCTGATGGTTGTAATCCACGAATATGGCGCCGTGGGCCATGAACTCCCATCCGCCGCTCATCCACATCCACGCCGGCCCCTGCACCGACGCTGGTTGCCACGCCGTTCCTGATCCTTCATGCGGCGACGGCAGTTGGAATGCCTTTGGCTCGTCCATCGGCATGTTCATCCCTGCCATCGAGGTGTCTTGCGGCGGCGAGGCGTCATGCTCGGCGTGCGCGTGCGGCTTAGGGGCGGCAGTCGGAGCTTCTTGAGCCGACACCCGCGCCAGAAAGGGGGCGATTACCAAGAAGATCGCAAGCGCTGTCCTTCGCGCGGAGATGCGCTGGTTCAAATTCGACGACTGTGATGTTCCCTGGCGCGCGCAGGAGAAACCCCGAAGAGGCAGGCGAGGGAATGGAGAGGCCATCTAGATTGGTAGCGGAGGGTGCATCGTGTCTATGTCCCGGTGATTCGGATGCGGAGTTCTTCCGGCAACCGCTGCCGTATTTCCTCTGGCAGTCGATCGTGCACCCGCCGCGCACCTTCTTTGGCGGCGTCGAGCACCGTAACCGGCGCTGGAGTAGCCACCGCCACCCCCAGCCAGATCAGCGCAGAAAGCCCAAATCCCGCCAGCGCCGCGATCTCCAGCCAGAACGCATGCCGCGGTCCCAAGTGCCAGATCACGCCAAACGCCAGCAGAAACACTCCCGCCGATACCGACGCCAGCGCAATCAGTCCCACATCAATCATGCGATGAATTTGTTGCCGGCTGCGGCAGTGTTCGCACTCCGCAAAATGGCTCTCGTAGTCGCTGCACATCTCGGGCGCCAGGCCGGATATGTCATACCGCCAGCCCGCCAGAATCTTGCCAACGATTGGATCAATGCACTGCTGACTCATGGGGTAATACAAATATGCAAAGGCAAATCTGCAACGACAATCACTCCAAAATCAGCCGCCTACAGGCGAATCGGCTCCATCGCCTCGGTCTGCGACGCCAGTAGCACGCGGTTCTGAAACAACCCGCCCCGCGTGGCCAGGGCCTTTTCAGCCTCTCTGCGAGCAATTTCCGGATGATTGTTCTGCTCTGAGAGATGCGCCAGCACCACAAAAGACGCACTATTATCATAGTCGTTCGTGAAGAAATCAGCGAGGGCCAGGTTCGAAAGGTGCCCCACCCGGCTCATCACGCGCTGCTTCACCGACCACGGATACGGCCCCACCCGCAACATCTCCAGATCGTGATTCGACTCCATCACCAGTACATCGCACCCACGAAGATGATCGCGCACGCTCACCGGCAAATATCCCAGATCGGTCGCGACCCCAACCTTGATGCCCTCCGCGCGAAACGTATATCCCACCGGATCGGCCGCATCATGCGGAATGGTGAACGGCTTCACCTCAATGTCTCCCACCTGAAATCGATGCCCAGCCTGAAACGTCTCGTACTTCTCCAACTGCGGACGCTCGCCTTTTTCATTACGCATGGCCCGCGCCCATGCCTGGTGCGTCCCGCCCGTCATGAACACTGGGATGCGCAGCTTCTTGGCCAGCGTTGCCAATCCGTAAACGTGATCGGAATGCTCGTGCGTGATGAGAATTGCGGAGAGAGTACATGGATCTTCGCCCAGCGTCTTGAGCCGCTTGAACGTTTCACGGCACGAAATCCCGGCATCCACCAGAATCTTCGTGCAGGCGCTGGCCACCACCGCGCAATTCCCGCGGCTCCCCGAAGCCAGCATAGTCACACTTACACCCATGATCGCAGCATACGCGCCCAGCCTGTGGATCGGGAGTAACTTTCTGGGCAGATTATTCACTTGACACAAATAGGCCGCTTCCGGTAAAGTGGATTCATGCCACAACGAATCCATCCCAAGCCCGTAAACATTAGGGAAATCGCCATAAAGTTCTCGACCGAAGAACAGTGCCTTGAGTATGTGGAAAAGATGCGCTGGCCGGATGGCATCGTGCGCTGCTCTAGCTGTGGCGATAAGAACGTCAAGCGCGTCATGCGGACTGCGGCATCGAAGAACAAGCGCCCGTGGTTTTATCTCTGCCTCAATAAAGACTGTCACCAGCAGTTCTCTCCAACCGCTGGCACGCTATTCGCTGACTCGCACCTCCCGCTGATAGTTTGGTTCCACGCAATCGGCCTGATCTTGAATGCGAAAAAGGGAATCAGCGCGAAGCAATTGCAGCGCGACCTGGGGATCGGCGGATATAAGACCGCGTGGTATTTGAATCACCGCATCCGCGAGGCAATGGCTGAGGGCGATCCTAAGCCACTTGGGGGAATCGTGGAAATCGACGAAACCTATGTCGGAGGCCGCATCCGTGGCATGGGCGTGAAGTACGCCAAGAAACAGAAGAAAGTCGTGATGGGTGCGGTACAGCGTGGAGGCAAAATCCGATTGCAGCATGTTCCAGATGCGAAGCTCAATACGATCACTGGGTTCGTGCGAGAGAATCTGTCAGCCGATGTTGAGCGCGTGATGACTGACCAGCATCACTGCTATCCGACAGCCCTTGCTCCTGAGTTCTCAGATCGGCATGAACGAGTCAATCACATAAAGGGCGAATACGTTCGCGGTGACGTGTACACGAACACAATCGAATCCGCATTCTCTTTGCTCAATCGTGGAGTGATAGGCCAGTTTCACAAGCTGTCAGGCAAGCACCTGCATCGCTACTTGGCGGAATTTGAATACAGGTTCAATCACCGCACAGATGCAGACGTATTCATAGGGACAGTACAGCGGCTCTGCGGATTCAAGCCTCTGCGCTTCGCGGAACTCACTCAAAAATAAAGATGCTGGGCGGCATCAAACGGTAGTGCCTCAGTTTGAATTTATTTACCGGTCGTAAAGGGTTTACGCATAGGGGCAGCGTCTCGTTCCTTATCGGCAACGTATTTCTCAAGCTGGTCGTCAGTGAACGCACCAGTGATTGAGATGATGTCTACGTGCTGAAAAGCCCGCGTGTTCTGGACGGTTCTTAACCTTTTTATCAACTGCTCATGGCTGGGATGTAGATCGTCGGGCATACTCATATTTTATCAGGCATCCCAATTTTCCTAATTACATATGGTCGTTCGCCGATAGCGAAGAACTCGGCCCACCCATGCTGGCACGCATCGCCAAGAAAACCGGGCTGAAACCATCTGACATTTAACGGGACGGTTTAGGCTTGCGTGGGGCCTTCGGGCGACCCTTTATTTCAGAGGTTTTCTGTGGAGGCTTTTGGAGCATCCGGCTGAGAACTTCGTCGAATTGGCTCTTATCGGTTTTCATTGTAGATTCGCTGGTAACCTAAATCGCTTGCAAGTGCATGAATTCATTATGTTTCGTTTTATTACTTTCGTTTTCTTTTCTCTCTTGAATCTTTCGATGCTGTAGAGCATCATACATGCAGCGGATTGGTGCAGCCGGACATGCAAGAAGTTACCCGGGCGAATCTGCTGACAGTTTAATATGGGCCGCGCTTTCGCGGCCCGTATTATTTTTGGGCGGCTTCTTATGATCGCCCTTCGGGATCACTGAATAAAGCTCTGGTCGCGGAAATCTCATCGAGCATTCGAGCACTCCATTATCTATAATGCGATTTCCATAAGCATCTGCCCTCTCTATTGAACTCACCAAGCCACTCATCTTTGGACTCTCGCTAAACACTGCTGTTTCGTGCATCGCACTATAAATCTGGGCGATGACATCATCGAACGAATACCCGTCTTCCTTCACCCTGCTGTCGTAAATGTGTTTCCCGACAAATACAACTTGGCCAATCATCTGTTTAAAGCCACGCTTCTGCCTCTCAGCGTTGAGATCGGCGAGCTGAGCATCCGTAAGAGATCCAATCACGACAGGTTTAACCCATCGGCCCCGATGCACTTTCAGCAGGTTTTTGAGTATCAGTTTAGTGGCGTCCTCAATAAGGGGCATAATGGTTGAGCCGTAATTTTGCATTCGCGTTACAATTGGCGGAGGGCGGGGATGCGTCGTCCCGCTCTCGTGAAAGAGCCTCTCGTTTATAAGGCGAGAGTTAGCTACCACGGCTAAGACGCCCTCCAAAGTTTTTGAGGGGTCACCTGCGGTCCACGTCAGAAGCATCCGCCAAGATTCCGCTGACGTGGACCTTCGTGTTTCTGGTTATGGCCCTGCTTCACGGTGAGTCTTACGATGAAGTCAAGGCTATAGCTATTCTCGTCATGACGCTCCCTCCGTCAAGGTAAACTCGCGATCAACTCGCTGGCGATCCCTAATGCTTTCGACAGTCCAGAATTCGTTAGGCGATAACGAGTTCCACGTTTCACGCCAGTCTTGAGCACCAGTGAATCCTTAAGAGCTTGATCCATGATGCGATCTACGCGCGGCACCTCGCGGCCGGATTGCGCAAGGCCATCCCCAATCTCTTGCCCAGTTACCGAAACATTCGCGCGCAGGTCCTTCTGTCCAAGCATGATCAGCAATGCCGCGTCCGTAGCTGACTTTGGCAAGGCAGTAAGTGATACGATACGGCCCGCGATGTGCAAAATCTTCTCGATTGGGATGTGCGGAAATGCATCCGGAGTGTTATTCTTTTCAGTCGCTTGCAGGTTTCCATCCGGCACCGCTTGCAGGTTTTGTCGGGGCGCTGTACTCACGAGGGCGCGAAATGCCTCAAATTGGGATTGGACAGCTTCTACCGGGCCTTCAGCGTCGAATTCGTGTTCGCCAATCTTAACCTTGATTCGAGTGGTTTCCATCTCGCCACCTCTGTGGTGATGGAGTTAAGTCTGGCAGAAGACAGATGTTTTGGCAAGAAAAAACAGAAGATATACTTGGAAATATTAATGTCCGGTAGCAGGCTGGAGGTATGAAACGCTACCAAGACCTCACTAATTCAAACTGCTTAGGCTGCGATGAGTGGCTGTGCGTCACCGCTGGAGCCTACACTGGGGAGATTGTCTGCCCCAAGTGTGGAGTTGGCAACATCTTTGAGGATAGCTTGAATCCTGTAGGAACGACACCCTGCACCACCTACGCAAGCGTGATTGCAGGCGGCAAATGGGCATGATATAACGTTCGCCTTCCCTCAGAAAGCGAGTTACAGCCATGCCGATCACGGTTCATGAAGGGGACACGATAATCGCCTCAACCTTCGTTGTCGAGGAGCACGTGTTCATCAACTGCAAGCTCAAGAACTGTAAACTTTACTATTCCGGCGGACCTTTCGAATGGGTGAACACTTCCTTCGAGAATTGCCAGTGGGGATTCCGCGGTCCTGCGAAAGACACCCTAATGTTATGCATGACGATTGGGATGTTGAAGCAGGGACAAGCTCCACCACCCAACATAACGGGCGCATCAACGAACAAGATGAATTAACCCCTAAGCCTTCCCCCGTTTTTAATTTTGCCCTGTCACGGCTCTTTGAATCTTTCATTTCTCCTCCAGTTGTGTCAAGTGAATAATCCTCCTTTCTGGTTAGCCGATACCTAAGAGCAGAACGCCCTGTGTGAAAATGGCTAGTGGTTTATGTGGGGACGGCCGCCTCGGCCGTCCAGCGAGGGCGAAGCCCAGCGCCTTTTGACCTAAACTCATTGCTCTAAGTGGAAGCGCAGGCCCCTACTTCCCCTGCCGCAAATTCTCAATCACATCGCGCATAAACGATCCCCCATACGCTCCCGCGATCCCCGGCAGAAACGCCAGAAACGATCCATAAATCTGCGCCCGCGTCGGTTTCACCGTGAGAATTTCGTAAGCCGCCAACTCAGTCAGCGGAATAAAGACTCCAACCATCACCACCCAACGCCACGGCCACCGCGGCCGCAGCAACCCGAGCAGAATGCCTGCCGACAACACAAGCAACGCCGTGAACAGCAAATCGTTGATCGCAACATCAGCCCACCCCGTTCCCATGCCGCAAAGCGCAGCCAGCAAGTAGAACCAAATGTCGCTCCCGGCGCTCGGAACGTCCTCAGCAGTTTTCATTCAATAATCAGCAATCAACGATCATCAATACGTGTAGAATCCCCGCCCGCTCTTCCGCCCCAGCCATCCCGCGTCCACCATCTTGATCAGCAGCGGACACGGCCGGTACTTAGGATCCCCCAACCCGTTCTGCAGCACCCGCATGATGTCGAGGCACACATCGAGCCCGATAAAATCCGCCAGCGTCAACGGCCCCATGGGATGATTCATCCCCAGTTTGAACACTTCATCGACCGCCTCCGCCGTCGCCACGCCCTCCATCACCGTGTACATTGCCTCATTCAGCAGCGGCATCAGCACGCGATTCGAAACGAACCCCGGCGCGTCGTTCACCTCCACCGGCGTCTTCTCCAGCTTCACCGACAAATCGCGCACCGCCGCAAACGTCTCCTGCGATGTCGCCAGGCCGCGAATCACCTCCACCAGTTTCATCACCGGTACGGGATTAAAGAAGTGCATCCCGATGACTTTCTCCGGCCGCTTGGTCAGCGCCGCCAGCTTCGTAATCGAAATCGAAGATGTATTCGAAGCCAGAATAATTTCCGGCCGCGTCACCCGGTCCAGATCGCGAAAAATCTCGGTCTTGATCTCGAACCTCTCCGTCGCCGCCTCAATCACAAAATCGCATTCCGCAAGCTGCCCGCGATCGGTCACCGGACGAATGCGCGCGAGTGCCGAAGACTTGTCCTCCGCCGTGATCTTGCTCTTCGCAACCTCGCGATCCAGATTCTTCCCAATCGTCCCCAGCGCACGCTCCAGAAACCGCTGCTCCACATCGCACAACACCACATCGAATCCGCCGCGCGCAAACACATGCGCAATCCCATTGCCCATGGTCCCCGCACCCACCACTCCCACCCGTTGAATGTTCATGAAGTTCGCCTCTAACAAAACGTTCGAGTCTACCACCCCGCATTAACCCGCACCCAACCACAAGAGCCTTGTCATCCTGAGCGGCGTTTTTTTTGCCGCGAAGGATCTATGCAATCCGCCCCTGCCCCGGTCCTTCGCTTCGCTGAGGATGGCACCTATAACTGACGTCGGGTGCCCCATTTCTCGCGCGTGGTTTGCGCGAGAAGTGGGGACTCTGACTGCCGCACAAATTGCAACAGCCCACGCAGGGATTCAACGCACACCACCCCGTGAGACCAATAACACCCCAACCGCACCCCACCCCATAGCATAAAAAGTTAGTCACTCTCGAAAACTTTCCCCACAGGTCCCCCCTAGCCCACAAAAACCATCATCGAACCCTTCCGCATCAAAAGCGTCGAACCCATCCGCTGGACCACTCGCGAACAGCGCGAGCAACTCCTCGAAGCCGCCTACTACAACCTCTTCCTCCTCCCCGCCGACGATGTCCTCATCGACCTGCTCACCGACTCCGGCACCGGTGCCATGTCCACCCACCAGTGGGCCGCCATCATGGAAGGCGACGAGAGCTACGCCGGCAGTCGCAGCTTCGACCGCTTCAAGAATTCCGTCCAGGACATCTTCGGCTACCGCCACGTCATCCCCACGCATCAGGGACGCGCCGCCGAGCGCATCCTCTTCGGTGTGGCCTGCAAGAAAGGCGACGTCGTCCCCAACAACACGCACTTCGACACCACGCGCGCCAACGTCGAATTCGTCGGTGCCGAGGCCGTCGATCTCGTGATCGAGGAAGGCAAGCACCCTGCGTCAACGCATCCCTTCAAAGGCAACATGGACGTCGCCGCCCTCGAGTCCCTCATCCACCGTGTCGGCCGCGATCACATTCCGCTCGTCATGCTCACCGTCACCAACAATTCCGGCGGAGGCCAGCCCGTCTCCATGGAAAACGTCCGCCAGGTGAGCGCCGTCTGCAAGCGCCACCAGATCCCGCTCTACTTCGACGCCTGCCGCTTCGCCGAAAACGCCTGGTTCATCAAGCTTCGCGAGAAGGGATACGAGAACAAGACTCCCAAAGAAATCGCCCAGGAAATGTTCCGTCTCGGCGACGGGTGCACCATGTCAGCCAAGAAGGACGGCATGGCCAACATCGGCGGCTTCCTCTGCACCAATGACGACCTACTGGCCCAGCAGGAAAAAGATCTCCTCATCCTCACCGAGGGCTATCCTACCTACGGCGGCCTCGCCGGACGAGATCTCGAAGCCATCGCGGTCGGCGTGCAGGAAGCCCTCGAAGAAGACTACCTCCGTTACCGCATCGCTTCGACGGCCTATCTCGGCAATCACATCGCGAGCCAAGGTGTGCCCATCGTTCAGCCCCCCGGCGGCCACGCCATCTACCTTGACGCCCGGGCCTTCCTCCCGCACATTCCGGCGGATCAATTTCCCGGCGTCGCGCTCGCCGCAGAACTTTATCTCGAAGGCGGAATCCGCTCCGTAGAGATCGGTACCCTGATGTTCGCCGGCGCCGCAAAGATGGACCTCGTTCGCCTCGCCATCCCCCGCCGCGTCTACACCCAAAGCCACATTGATTATGTAGTGGAAGTAATTCTGGAAGTCTGGAAGCACCGCGCCCAAATCCCCGGCATGCGCCTTACGTACGAAGCCCCGTTCCTGCGCCACTTCACCGCGCACCTCGAGCCTCTGCACGCTCTCGCACACAAGTAGCCGCGAGAAATCAATGTTAAGCACAAGTCAAATTTCGGCCCGCACCTAACCAACCCAACACTGCGCGTGCTAGCATCGAAGAAGTTCTTGAGGAGCCCATGCCCAAGTTCGTCATCGAACGTGATGTTCCCGGTGTCGGAAAACTATCCGATGCTCAACTGCGCGAGATCTCGCAAAAGTCCGTCGCCGTCCTTAAGGAAATGGGCGTCGGCATCCAGTGGCTCCATAGCTATGTAACCGGCGACAAGGTGTATTGCGTCTATCTCGCCCCTGACGAAGCGACCATTCTGGAGCATGCGCGGCGCACAGGTCTGCCCGCCAATCGCATTTCCGCCGTCCGCCGGCTCCTCGATCCGACAAGCGCGGAATAACTTCTCGCCGGAACGCATCCCCCTCACGAGCACGATCGCGAGGGATCTCCCAACAGCACTTCTTCGATCGCTTTCTCGACCGGCAGCGCCCAGCCTTCGGACCAGGCCGTCCCGCTCACGGTGCTGCCCAATGCCTGCCGCGCCGTGTGCAGACTGGCTTCAAGTTTTGCGTGTTCTGCCGGAGTAAGAGGAGCGCCGATATTCTGGCGCAACGCCGCTGCCGCTCCGGCCAGCCGCAGCGAGCGTTCCGCTTCCAGTTGCACTGCTGCCGAGCACGCGAAACACTCCAGCAGACGCGCAATTCCTCGCTTGTGTTCCAGTTCCTGGAAGATTCTGATGCTTTGCCGGTAAAGATCCTGTGCCATCGAATAATTCCCCTGCTCGCTCGCCAGGTTCCCCAGGTCAGCCAGCGTGCCCGCGATGCCCCAGCGGTCTCCAAGTTCACGGAAAATCTCCAGGCCCTGTTCGTACAATGCTCGTGCCGCTGCGGGGTCGCCCTGATCGCGCACGACATCCCCTTGGTAGTTCATCGACCACGCAACGCCGGTTCGATCTCCCAGTCCACTGAAGATCGAGAGGCACTCCGCGTACAGAGATCGCGCGCGCGTGTTGTCGCCCTGCAATTTCACGATATTCGCCAGGTTGCTCACAGCACTGGCCACCGCTTTTGGGTCGCCCACTTCTCTCCATACAGTGAGACTCTCTTCGAATAACCATCGCGCACCCTGGATGTCGCCTCGGTCCCGTGCACTGACCGCCAGAGCGTTCAGGCAGACGGCGGCTCCATGGGCATCGCCTTGTTGACGAGCGATCTCCAGGCTCTCTCGAATGAGCTCGTCGGCCGCTGCGTAGTCTCCCTGCTCCAACCCGAGTACTCCGGCCGCAAAAAGCGCGCGACTGCGCGCCTTGGTGGGCGCTTGCGCTCCCGCGATTCTTAGCAGTTTGTCAAGCCGGGCTCTCCCTTCCGCGAGATACTCGCGCATCTCCCAATAACGAAACAGAGCGCCGCCGAGACGCAGACCCCACTCCGCATCTTCGGTTTCTGTTAGCCATTCCAATGCGGCGCGAAGATTGTCATATTCGTTCGCATAGTGTGCCAGCCAGTCCGCTCTCGCGGTTTCGCTGTGTTCCGTAGCTTTCTCCTCGGCCAGAACCAGGCAGTAAGCGGCATGGGCGCGCTTCGTCAAGGCCTTTTCGCCGCTTGCCTCCAGTTTTTCCAGAGCATACTCGCGAATCGTTTCGAGCATGACGAACCGCGGCTCGCCGTCCGCTTGCTCTTCCCGCTGCGCCAAACTCTTGTCCACCATCGATTCCATGCCGTCGAGTGGCTCCAAATCCAGATCGCCTTTCGCATCGCAGACCGCTTCTGCTCCCTCCAAAGTGCATCCGCCCACGAATACAGACAGTCTCCGGAACAGCTTCTGCTCGGTCGGGGACAGCAGATCGTAGCTCCAGTCCATCGCCGCACGCAGTGTCTGGTGCCGCTGCGGCATGTCTCGCGCCCCGCCGGTCAACAGCTGTAGCCGGCTCGACAGACGCGTACGCATAGCCGTCGGCGACAGGACTTTCACGCGGGCGGCTGCCAATTCAATCGCCAGCGGCAGCCCATCCAGACGCGCGCAAACCTCGGCGACCGCGGCCGCATTTTCTGGAGTCAGTTGAAAATCTGGCTTGGCCGCGATCGCACGCTGCACAAACAGCGCCACTGCCGGCGATTGTGCCAGCACCTCCACCGTTGATGTCGTCTGCTCCGGCAGCGCCAGCGGCGGCACCGGGAATTCATTTTCTCCATAAACGTGCAGCGCCGACCGGCTCGTGACCAGTACTTTCAACCTCGAACCCACCGACAGCAGTTCGACTACGGTTGGCACCGCCCCGACCAGATGCTCGAAGTTATCCAGCAGCAGCAACTTCGGAGCACGCCCTGAACTTCGCAAGTTCGCCTTGAGTGTTTCCAGCGGAGACTGCGTCCCAGCCTCCCGTATCCCCAACGCCTGAACGATCACCGAAGCCAACAACCCCGGATCGCTAAGCGACGACAGCGACACGAAATACGTTCCTCCGGGGAAGTGTTCCGCTAGACGAGTCGCCAGCTGCACCGCCAGTCGCGTCTTGCCGATCCCCCCCGGGCCCGTGATCGTAACCAGTGACACATCCGGACGCAGCAGCAGTCGTTCGGCCGCAGCCACCTCCTTCTCGCGTCCCAAAAACCCGGTTCGTTGTACTGGAAGATTCGAGGAAGGAGCTTCGACCACCGGCTCGGCTGCCTTCTCCGAGAACCCTGAACGGATTACTTTGAGTGCCGCGACTGAGTCTCGGGCCGACACCTTGGCTCGAGTCTCGACTACGGGTGCGATGAATCGGTATCCCCGGCCCGTAATCGTCTGTACAAATCGCGGCTGTTCAGGATCGTCCTTCAGGACCTGACGGATCTTGCGGATGGCGGCGTTAATGCTGTTGTCGGTGTCGAGAAAAACGTCCTTGCCCCAAATGCGCTCGATGATCTGGGAGCGCGTCACCAGTTGCCCCCTCTCCTCTATCAGGAGGATGAGCAACTCCATCGGAATCCGCTCCAGCTTAACGATCCGCCCGCCGCTGCGGAGTTCATAGGTGCGCGGATCTAGCTCGAAATCCTTGCCGAATTGGATCGAGTTTGATTGTCGGACTGGATCTGACGCCACAGCACACTCCCCAGAAGTTGCCGTAATTCTACATCGCTCTCAGCGTATGTCGCCAAGTTCAACATTCCGCCCAGCTTACAAATTCATGCAGCTTCACCAAGCTTAAGGCGTTCGCCATGGTCAACCTTGAACCCTTGCGGCAGTATGCCTCCAGTGACGAAGCAAACGTCGTTCCGGGGACGACGTTCAAGAAATCGCCCGAGGGACCTCAGGCAAGGACTCAGGTATGGACTTCTCTCGGGCGCATTTCCTCAACACCAGAGATTGTTGAACTGAACTCGGCCAGGTAGTGCCTGGTGTTGACCCGACGCGTAGGCATGGGACCAAGGACCACAAAACTGATTCCACAAGGAGAACTGCTATGACGACACAAGTCACGACTCGCATCCACACCTCAACCACCAACATCCTGCGCCTGGCGTTAATGGCCAGCCTCACATTAGCCGCGCCGCTTCTGGCGGCTGGGCAGACCGCTCACGACCACGCTCCTTCGGCCAAGCTGGTGCAACTCGTTCGGGAAGCTACCAAGCAGTTTATTAACGTGAACAACGCCGGCCCCGCCGGTTATGCTCCTGCCTTTGGCTGCGTCAGCGGTCCCGACCACGGTGCGATGGGCATTCACTACGTCAACAGCACTTTCGTAGGAGACGGCTTGATCAACGTCTCGCAACCGGAAGCCCTCATCTACGAGCCCGTAGGAACCGCCCGGAGGCTGGTTGGCGTCGAGTACATTGTCGACGCCGCTACCTGGCTGGCTGCTAACGGCGGCGTTCCGCCCCAACTCGAAGGCCAGGACTTCCAATTCGTCCCCGCCCCGAACCGGTTCAACCTGGACTCGTTCTTCGAACTGCACGTCTGGGCGTGGCGCGACAACCCGAACGGCGCGTTCGTCGACTGGAACAACCAGGTCAGCTGCGAAGGTCAGTAGAAATTGCGTGAGTTTCCTCCCCGTGTTATTGGGTGCCTCACCCTTTTCGCGCAGTTTGCGAGGAGGGTGAGGCAATCGGAAATCACGCAAACATTGCAACGCAAAAGGAGAAACAAATCATGAAGACAACTGAAACCCAAACCACGCCTGTCTTTGAAAACACCGTCAATGGAGTCGCGGTTGATGGCCTCTCGAAGACAGTCGAAGCCATAAAGGCCGCTCCCGCCCTCGCGAAATTCAACTTTCGCATTCGCAACGAATGGGTGGATGGCGGCCGCAATACCTCAACGGTGGACAATTTTTACGGAGCTGGCCAGGAACAACCCCGATCCAAGGCGTTTGTCCTTGAGTGCGACGAGCCCCCGGTTCTGCTCGGCAAGGATCTTGCCGCCAACCCCGTCGAACATCTCCTTCATGCCCTGGCCGGTTGTTTGACTTCATCCATGGTCTATCATGCAGCGGCGCGTGGCATTCATATTGAAGAAGTAGAGTCTTCTTTGGAAGGCGATATCGATCTGCAGGGATTCCTGGAACTCGACAAGAATGTTCGCAACGGCTATCAGGGAATCCGCGTCGATTTCAAAATCAAGGCCGACGTTCCCGACGAACAGTTGCAGGACCTCTGCAAACTCGGATCGGCACACTCGCCGGTCTTCGACTCCCTCACCAACGGAGTGCCCGTCGCGGTGACGGCCCAACGCTTGTAGCTGGGTGCCGGGTGCCCCATCCTAATCTCGCCGTCGGGTGGCCCATCCTAACGTCGCGCCTTTTGCGACGTTAGGGTGGGGATTTTGAATTTCAATCGAATTCCGAGCTGGCTCGCCCGCCGTGACCACAATCACCGCCCGCTCTTCCGACCGGATGTACCGTGAGTCGTACTCCAGAAACATCAGGAGGCCTCATGCGCAAGACCGCCATGTTGCTCACCCTCGCACTCTTCACCTTCGCGTCGCTATCCCGCGCCGGCACTCTCGCCAACGTAACCGTCCCCGACACAGTCCAAGTCGGAAGCACGACGCTGGTCCTGAACGGCATGGGATTGCGCACCAAGTACGCCTTCAAGGTCTATGTCGCCGCACTCTACCTCGTGCAAAAGTCCTCCGACCCCAGCATCATTCTGAAGGCCGACACTCCCAAGCGGGTCGTCATGCACTTCGTACGCGACGTGAGCAAGAACCAGCTCACCGACGGTTTCACGGAATCCTTCGAAAACAACACGCCCGAAGCCGCGAAGACGCTGAAGCCCAACATCGATCGCTTCTTCTCCGCGCTCGACGCAGTCAAAGACGGCGAAGAACTCACCTTCACGTACATTCCCGGCACGGGCACATCCATCGCGATTGCGAATAAAGAGAAGCTCACCCTCCCCGGTTCGGCCTTCGCCGAAATGCTCTTCTCCGTCTGGCTCGGTCCCAAGCCGCCCAACGCCGCCCTGAAAAAAGGAATCCTCGGCCAGTAGGGCTGGATGTGCTAGACGAGTAGAGCTCGAGGGTGCTCCATCCTAACGTCGCGCCTTTTGCGACGTTAGAGCCTGCCCTGAGCGAAGCCGAAGGGGTGGGGCTTTTGAATGGACCAGCCCCGAAGATCAGCTGGGGATGCTTCCAGCTGAGAACTACAATGAGGACTCATGAAGATTCTGTCAGCGATCTCGTTGCTGCTCTGCGCAACAGGCGCTTCTTCAGCTCAGCAGACAGTGCCCTGCGAAATCATCGTTCCAGTCCTTGACGCGAACAAGCAAGTGCTGACTGCGACCGTGCCGGATGGACAGTCGTATCCCGTGTTTCGGGAGGCTCCGCCCAGCAAGCTCGTCAGCGACGTGAGGCGGGAGTTGGAAACAAGCTTCGCGCAACAGGTGCTTAGACTCGACCACTATGCCCGCAACCTGATGATCGCGAAACGAACGGAAGCGCACCGTAACAGTGAAGAATGGCTGACTGCGCCGATGTATTTCTTGATGTCTACCGAGGAGCGCGGCTTCGCGCGCTTTGGGTTCTGGCTCCAGGATGAAGCGGGGAAGCGCAAGCTCATCCTTGCCGGTTATGTCGATATGGTTGTGGGCGATGACTGTTCTCAAGGGTGCATTGAGGAGATTTTCTCGCACGAACTGGGATACCTTATTCTTAGAACGCTCACGGGAAGCCTAGAAGCTGGTCACTCTCGTAAGATGCACCAAAGCATGACGGTGACCGACTATCCGACCGCGTTCGACGAGGGTTTTGCGGAGCACTTTCAACCGCTCTCTCGCGACTCCCACCCGAACGGCGTGGCCAGCGGAACGTTCGCAACCGACTTTGACCTATTTTGGCTTAGCGCCGCCGACGGTCAACTGCGCACCGACGGTGTGAAACGCAACGTGTTCATCCACCGCAAGCCCTTGCCTGAGTCTGCCTTCGATGGGACTCCAGAACTGTATCGATTGTTCGTGGATGCGGAGACCACCACGGTGTTCCTGCCCACGGAACTCAAAAACGGCCAACAGATGATGGCGAGCGAGGGCGTCATTTCGACATTGTTCTATCGCTTCGTCAACGACGAACAACTGCGCACTCATTATCGCGAATCATCGTTCTATCGAGCATTCCTGCCGACTCTTTCAGGTCTCCCGGAGTCTGCAATTACGCCGGCTGAGAACATGCATCTCAAACTCTTCGCTGCCATGGCGGAACTGCATGGCATGAAACGCGGTCAGCCCCCAATGATCAGTGTGGTCGAGAACTACGCGAGACTTTTCCCGGACGAGGCAAAGCGTATCTACGGCGATTTCATAGCGACGACCTGGGGCGCGACAGTTTCGCAGCAACTGCAGGCAGATTTGGCTCGTGCGGCGTCGGACGGCGGACGAGGGGACATCAGCGCCTTCCGCCGCGACGATTCGTCCTCACTGTTTGAGTCGACTATTGCCGACGTGACCAACGGAAAGCGGTTGCTCGACGACAACCTGGGTCCTGAACTCTGGATACTGAACTCCGAATTCAAAATTGCACCTTCGATGTGGACCAACGATCGTCGCTTGCCCCTGACGATCAATCTGAACACTGCAACAGAACCAGAATTGATGACGATTGCAGGCGTGGACATCGTCGTGGCCAGAAAGATCGTTGCAGCGCGCAATGCGAACGGTTTTTTTCGGAGTGTGAACGAACTGGAGCCAATCCTTCCGCCCGAGATCATGCACCACGTGATCTCGATGTCGGACGAGATGAAACGACTGCCACCGTATGACAGAGAGTAGCGCCGGATGTCCCATTTCTCGCGCGTCCTTTGCGCGAGAAGTGGGGATTTCTCATCCACCTCCACCAACTCTTCCAAGAACTTTTCCACAGCACAAATCGCATTTCGTGTGACGAACGACCTTTACTGAAAAATCCGAAAAGCACAAAATCGAACCATGCTCGCAGACCCAACCAGCGCGTCCGCAACCACTCGCGAATTGCTCGGCCCAAGAATCGCCGCTAACTCCTTATTCCGCAAGATTGTGCGTACAAGTCCTTTCACCTCAAGATTTTGCCCGGATCAACCCCGATCGCAAGCCCACAAGTCCTTTAAATCCAAGATCTTGAAAACTCGGCGCAAAAAAAATCAAACGCAGATACCAGGACCTGAAGCCAAGCAACGTCGTCTCCGGAAGCCGGCAGCCGGCAGCCGAAATCGAGGTGTAAAATAATTAGGCAATCCCTAACCGATAATCTTCCACGTTCGAAAGGATTCCCCCATGGCAACGCTTGAAGCCCCCGTCCGGTCGCGCACGACCCTGCATCAGGGACCATTCGTCACCGAGCCTTTTTACGATTTCCGCAACGAAGAAAACGCCCGCCGCATGCGCGCCGCCATCTCGAAAGTCCGCGGCCAACTCGGCCGCGAGTATGACCTCATCATCGGCGGCAAGCGCGTCAAGACCACCGACAAAATCAAGTCGCTGAATCCGTCGCAGCCCTCGCAGATCGTCGGCATCCACCAGAAGGCCGGCAAAGATCATGTTGAGCCCGCGATGAACGCGGCGCTCAAGGCTTTCGAAACCTGGAGCCGCACTACTGTCGAAGAGCGCGCGGGCCTCGTCTTCCGCGTCGGCGACCTCATGCGCCAGCGCAAGATGGAATTCATGGCGTGGCTGGTCTTCGAAGTCAGCAAGAACTGGGCTGAGGCCGACGCCGACATCTCCGAGACTATCGACTTTTGCGAGTTTTACGCGCGCGAGGTCCTGCGCTTCGCCAAGGCGCAGACGCCCATCCAACTGCCCGGCGAGCACGACACGCTGCACTATATTCCGCTCGGAGTGGGCGCCGTGATTCCGCCGTGGAACTTCCCCTGTGCCATCATGGCCGGCATGACGCTCGCCTCGATCGTCAGCGGCAACACCGTCATCCTGAAGCCGTCGAGCGACTCGCCCACCATCGCCGCGAAGTTCGTCGAGTTGCTGGAAGAAGCCGGCATGCCCGAAGGCGTGGTGAACTTCTGTTCCGGCGCCGGAGCCAGTTTCGGCGACGCCGTCGTCGCGCATCCCAAGACGCGCTACATCGCCTTCACCGGATCGCGCGAAGTTGGCCTGCACATCAACAAGACGGCTGCGACGCAAGCTCCCGGTCAGATCTGGATCAAGCGCACCATCCTCGAGATGGGTGGCAAAGACGCGATCATCGTCGACGCCGACGCCGACATCGACTCCGCCGTTGAAGGCGTGGCCCAGGCCGCATTCGGCTTCCAGGGCCAGAAGTGCTCCGCCTGCTCGCGAGCCATCGTCGACGAACGCGTCTACGACAAGTTCCTCGAACAACTGAAAGCCCGCGTCGAGAAGATACAGGTCGGCGACGTGACCGAGAACGCCGCCATGGGCGCGGTCATCAACGAAGGCTCGATGAAGACAATCCTCGAATACATCGAGCAGGGCAAGAAAGATGGACGCCTACTCACCGGCGGCGAACGCGTGCTTGAAGCTGGCGAAGGCTACTTCATCCAGCCGACGGTCTTTGCTGATATCCCCGCGAAGTCGAAGCTGGAGCAGGAAGAGATCTTCGGCCCCGTGCTAGCCGTGATCAAAGCGCGCGGCTTCGACCACGCGCTCGAAATCGCCAACGACACCGAGTTCGGCCTGACCGGCGCCATCTATACCAAGTCGCGCGACAAGATCAACCGCGCCATCCAGGAGTTCCACGTCGGCAACTTGTACATCAACCGCAAGTGCACGGGCGCAATGGTCGGCGCGCACCCCTTCGGCGGCTTCAACATGTCCGGCACAGATTCGAAGTCCGGCGGCCCAGACTACCTGTATCTGTTCACGCAAGCGAAAGTCGTAGGAGAGAAGATCGGCTAGGAAATGTAGCGCCGGCATCCTGCCAGCTGTCGTGGCAGCCTGCCCTGAGCTTGCCGAAGGGGCGTCTCGCCGCCACTGCGGGAGTAAGATCCGGCGCTATAGCCTTTTTACTTCGCGGTTGGAGCAACCGGCAGCGGATTCCGCTCCAAGAACTGTCGCTGATGCCAGTACGGATAAGTTGGAGTGACGTCGCTGGCGCGGTCGAGCTTCGCGACTTGCGCCGACGTCAGATTCCATCCCGCCGCCCCTAGGTTCTGCCGCAACTGCTCTTCATTGCGTGCGCCGAAGATGACCGTCGAAACAGTGGGCCGCTGCAACAGCCAGTTCAATGCAACCTGCGGCACACTCTTTCCGCACTCCTTGGCAACTTCATCCAGCGCGTCGACAACGTTGTAGAGATGATCGTCGGAAACCTGCGGCCCCATGTCACCTGTCTTGTGCAGACGGCTCTCCTTCGGCAAGGGCTGCCCACGCCGGATCTTTCCGGTGAGCCGTCCCCACCCCAGCGGACTCCAGATCAGCGCGCCCACGCCCTGATCGGCGCCCAGCGGCATCAGTTCCCACTCGTACTCCCGGTTGAGCAGTGAGTAATAGACTTGGTGGCCGACGTAGCGCGCCCGACCATAGCGGTCGGAAACGTCGAGCGCCTTCATCAGGTGCCAGCCGGAGAAGTTCGAGCAGGCGATGTATCGCACCTTCCCGCTCGTCACCAGATGGTCGAGCGTGCTCAGTACTTCTTCCTGCGGCGTCAGCGCGTCAAAGCCGTGCATGTGATAGATGTCGATGTAATCGGTTCCCAGCCGCCGCAGGCTGGCTTCGCCAGCCTGGATCAGATGATGTCGCGACGATCCCAGATCGTTCGGGCCCGGTCCCAAGCGGAAGGTCGCCTTCGTAGAGATCAGGACTTTGTCACGCCGCCCGGCCACCGCCTTGCCGAGAATCGTCTCAGACAGTCCGTCTGAATAAATATCCGCCGTGTCGAATAGATTCACACCCGCGTCGAGGCAGATATCGACCAGGCGGGTAGCCTCCGCAACATCGCTCGCGCCCCATGCCTTAAAGAACTCGTTGCCACCGCCAAACGTGCCCGTACCATAACTCAACGCAGGCACTTTTAAACCAGAACGTCCAAGCTGTCGGTATTCCATACATCGTAGATGCAACTCGATCAAGGAATGATTCGGGTTGTGTGGCTTCAAGGGAAGCTGTGTTCCTATCGCAAATCTGGCTACGCAATTTTTCGTAACCGAAAGCGCCTCCATGCGTCTAAGCTGGTTGCACGATCATCCTGG
The DNA here is from genome assembly GCA_003166855.1 of Acidobacteriaceae bacterium. Classification (GTDB taxonomy): domain Bacteria; phylum Acidobacteriota; class Terriglobia; order Terriglobales; family Acidobacteriaceae; genus Sulfotelmatobacter. The sequence goes on from PMUM01000132.1 coordinate 28,147, forward strand.
GGGCCGACCATAAATGAAGCTTGATCGCAAGTCGCTGCTCTGCCTTGCCTGTTTTTCCGCAGTTCTATCTCTCACTGTTTTCGCTCAAGATTCCTCGGATCGTGCGGCCGTCGCGGTCGCCACGAAGACGATAAGCGCGAGCGAGATCCGCGCGCACATTCGTTTCCTCGCCGACAGCCTGCTGCAACCCTCGATAACATGGAGCAGCCGATTGACTTCGATGCGGCAGCAAAAGGTGCGGTGCTGAACTTCCTGGTCGGCTACCAGGTCGCACAGCACGACGGCGCCCCATCGTGGAACAAAGGCGACTTCTTCGGCACCACGTTCGGCCCCAGACACGCGGGATCGAGCACTGGAGAGTGAGTCTCGATGGTACCGTCGGAATCGAGTAGCGCCGGCGTCCCGCCCGCGCGCGGTGCGGAGGAAAAGGCCGGCAGATTTTGAGTCGCCGCAAGGGGTGGCGGCGGGACGCCGCCACGACAGCCGCCGAGACGGCGGCGCTACAAACACAAAGGCCGCCCTCGCAGGCGGCCTTCGTTGCAGATTCCAGAAAGCTTACTGAGCCACTCCCGCCGGCGGTTGCGGAACCGCTCCGGTGGTCGTCGCCGCCGCAGCCTCATTCAGAATGCGGTGGTGGATGGTAAACAGCGCCAGCTCCAGCCGGTCTGACACTCCGATCTTGTCATACACGTTACGCAGGTAGTTCTTGATCACCTGCTCGGTTGTGCCGAGCTGCGTGGCGATCTCTTTATTCTTGTAGCCTTGAACGATCAGCGCCACGATACGGAGCTCCTTTGCGGTCAGCCGGTCGCGCACGCGCAATCCGACCATATCGTTTTCGGTGAGCTCGCTAGGCACGGCGACGTCCTGCACCCAGGTTTCCCCACGCGCCACTTTCCGCACGCAGTCGACGAGCGCCGCGCTGGTCACATTGCGATAGACCACTCCATGCGCGCCATTCGACATGTGCCGCTGCGCGCTCTCGCCGGTGTCGGCTAGAACAATCACGCGAGTCTTGGCTTTGGTCGCGCCCGCCACAATAGCGGCAAAGTCGCCATGGAATCCCGCAGCCACCACCAGCACCGCGGCACGAAACTTGTCCAGTGCCATGAACATCTGTTCAGGGGTCTGGGCCTGGGCCACAATGCGCATCTCATCTTCCACCGCCAACACTTTGGCAATGCCGGCCCGGAAGATCGCCTGGTTATCGGCCAGAATCAGTTTGAGCATGTTGTCAACGCTCCAAAAAGTCCGCTGCAAAACGATTATGAGTTCCTGACGAACTCGTATGAGTCGATCACGCAGGCCACGCCCCGACCTTCGCCGCCTTCTCCAGTTTCGTCGGCGCGCACCACCCGCCCCTTGCACTGGATGGTCACATTCTCCTGACCGCCCGTCATCTCCGGGGGCAGCGTGATTTCAAATTCCACGGGCGAACCAATTTCCATCGAGGAATCGGCGCGAATGTACACTCCGGCCGCGCTGAGATTCCCGGTTACGCCTTCGGAGTCTCCGCCGGTCTCGCCCTTGTGTATCTTGATCGGCAATTCCAGCGGGAACCGTTTTCCGGTCCGTGCTTCTTCGCCCACGGTACCTCCTCTAGACTGGCCTGTTGTTTGTTGCTCGTCTGCGAATGAGGCCAAGGTCGTCAAACTAAGCTCCTGGCGGGCGCAGGCCCACTTTTATGCTCAGCACGGGTTATATCACGAAAGGCACCCGTGTAAAAGCCTGATAACCCATTAGTTAACGGTAGCAACTAGGTTCCCCCCTGGCGGAAGACCACGGTTCTGGAGGTAAAAACCTCGAGTGAGCGGGCATTCTAGGATGCCTAAGCGGCGAATTCTACTGGTAGCGGCGGTCGAAAAAGGGTGGCCAGTCGCCGCGCCTCGCGGTCGCGATTAGTTCCGTCCCGAATTGGCCGCCTTGATTCACGCCAAATAATCGATGTCGTACTTTACTCTGCTGTAGGATCGGCCATCGCAAAAGATCGCCCAGGCGCTGTTTGAGCGTGGGCGCGTGGGGGAGGAAGTTGAGAAGCCGAACATCATCGAAGCCGCAAATGTCGAGCAACGACACGAGATTGGATCTGGCGAATCCGTACTCGTGGGCGAGGGTCACGTACAAGCTGGAATTCGCGCAGGGCCCCTCCATATTCGGTGTACGCAGGAACAAGGTTCCGCCGCGTCTCAGAGCCTGATAAAGAGCATCCACCAGCCAAAGCAGCGAGTGTTTGGGCACATGCTCGACGACGTGCGACATGTGGATGAAATCGTACTGCTCTCTCTTGTCGCTCAGGAACTCTCCAATGTTGTCCCGGATCTCATGCAAGGTGATGCGGTCGGGAGCCCAATCGCGAACGTAGTCTTTATTGGCAATGCCGAAGTCTGCGCCCGACAGATCGCGATAGCCCAACTTCAGGCACGCCGCGAGAAACCATCCGCTGCCGAATCCGATGTCGAGGATGCGAGCAGCTTTGTCCTGGGGCAAATAAGGGGCGTATTGATGGGTTGCCTCCCTGACCATCAGGTTCGTTTCGGTCTCACTCCATGTTGGACGCGGCTTTTCCGACGCATGACGCAGCGCCATGCGCCGATAAACTTCTGCAATGAAAGCATGCGAGTCCATGATCAGTCTTCTGCAACGGGCAGCCCAATAGTAGCAAACCGACGCGTATGATCCGGGCAGCGGTTCTCAGAGATGGTGGAGTTCTGTCAGAATGTCAGACTCGAGTTGTTCGAGGAGGTTTTCCCGTGTCATCCATACATCCCCGAAGAAATGCTGGTCGCGGGTACGCTGAGACGTCACCTGTGCCTGTCGTGATTGTTTGCATGCTGTTTGTGCTCTCTGGCGTATCGCAACTGGTCCTTGCACAATCCGCCCCGCAATCGACAGCGCCCACAGCGGCCCAGAAAGCGCCCACCCCCGACAAGAACGCGGGCAAGCCCAAGGCCAGCGCCGCTGAAACGCGCACGGTCGAGAGCAGCGATACTCTGGAAAAGCTGAACAGCGCCCTGGAAAGCTTGGCGGCCAGAGTCTCTCCCGCGGTGGTGCAGATTCTGGTCACGGGATACGGTCCGCTGCGCGAGGAGGATCGATCCCAGACGGCGTTCATCGTCCGCCAGAAGGCGGTGGGCTCAGGAGTGATCGTTGACCCGAGCGGCTACATCATGACCAACGCCCACGTGGTGGAGGGAGCACAGCGCATTCGCGTCGCCTTGCCGCTGCCCATGGGCGACTCCGCCGGTCAGGTGCCGATCGGGAAGCGCCGTATTCTGGAAGCGCGACTCGTCGGCCAGCATAAGGATACCGATCTCGCGCTCCTCAAAATTGACGAAACCGATTTGCCGACGCTTGCGCTGCTCAGCCAACGGGCGCACGTCGGACAACTCGTGTTCGCCATCGGCAGTCCCGAAGGCTTGCAGAATTCGGTCACCATGGGCGTGGTCAGCGCGCTGGCCCGCCAACCCGATGCCACCAAGCCCATCACTTACCTGCAGACCGACGCTCCCATCAATCCCGGCAACAGCGGCGGCCCGCTGGTCGATATGAACGGCGCGGTTCTCGGCATCAACACGTTTATTCTTTCGCAAGGCGGAGGCAGTGAAGGTTTAGGCTTCGCGATTCCCGCGCGCGTGGTGGATTTCGTCTATCACAGCCTGCGCAAATACGGACACGTGCATAAGGTCGAAATTGGCGCGGGCGCACAGGAGATCACGCCGACCTTGGCCGAGGGCCTGCACCTTCCGCAGCACTGGGGCGTTCTCGTGGACGACGTGACTCCGGATGGCCCAGCGGCCGCGGCTGGCCTGAAGATTCAGGACATTATTCTCAGCGCGGATGACCGTCGTATCGAAACGCTGCCGTCTCTTTCGGCGGCCTTGTACCTGCACCGCATCGATCAGGTCGTAAAGCTGGAGATTCTGCGGGGAACCGAAAGGAAAACCCTTTACGTCCCGGCGATCGAGAGCCGCGATCACATGGACGAACTCCTCGACGCACTCAATCCGGAAAACAGTCTGATTCCCCGCCTGGGTGTTCTGGCGATCGACCTCACGCCGGAGCTGCGCCCTCGCCTGGGCTCGCTACGAATTCCGTCGGGAGTCGTCGTCGTGGAACGCGCTGCCGACCTGATCATGCCCGACACCGGCCTGCAGGCCGGCGACATTATTCACCAACTCAACACCACGCCCATCGATTCCATGGACACACTCCGCACGGCGGTGGGAGCGTTGAAAGCCGGAGATCCGGTCGTGCTGCAAGTCGAGCGCGATGGCGGCCTGCAGTATGTGAGCTTTGAGATGGAGTGAACTGATCCAAGAAAATCGTCGCGGACCATGCTGCCAAATCAACTCTGTCATCCTGAGCGAAGCGAAGGACCTATGCAGCCTCTGGCGGCGTCGAAGCGGTCGAGGATTTCATAGATCCTTCGCTTCGCTCAGGATGACAGTCCAATGTTACGTATTTATCGATCCTGCACCGATTGCCGATGCCTTGGGCTTGTCAGCGTTCTCGAGCACCACAGCCAACCCCGATCCGATCGCCTCAACCACGCGAAGGTCATCTGCGGTGAATGCATCCTGCCCTGCTCGATAAAGAGCCAGCACGGCTGCCATCCCAGAGGTTCCCTCGAGAGGCACCGCCAGCGCCGAACGCAGCGTGCTGTACTTCGTGGGATCGTTCAGATACCCCGGTTCGACCGACGGATTGCCATTCAAGATCGGCTTATGGTTCTGCGCAACCCATCCCGAGAGCCCTTCGCCTTCAGGAATTCGCAGGGAAGAGAACAGCCGGAAGTTGTCCCCGCTCACGAACTCCGGCGCGAGCAGTCCGCTCTTCAGCACATACACGGCCATGGACTCATGCGGCACCAGGTGTTTCAGCCGCACTGCGAGCAGAGAGAGAATGTCGCCGGTCCGCAAAGAGGCGCCCGACTTCCGGTTGAGTTCGACAATCTCCTGACGTTGCTGCCGAGCCGCCAAAATCCGCGTGCTGAGATCCGCGACTTGTTCTGACGTTGGAATCACAGGTTCGCCGGACTCCGCGAAACCAGCCGCAGGCGCCAAGCCGCGCTCCACCTTAATATCCGTCGACAATTTCGGGGGAGCTTGCAGCGGTTCCTCATTCGCCATCTTCTCCAGTTCGATGTAGCGCCGCCGCAGAATCGCCACCACCTTCGGGTCAAAGCTCTTGCCTGAATCAGCAACTACCTTGGCCATCGCCTCGTTCAACGGGAGTGCCTTGCGATACTGCCGGTCTGAAGCCAGAGCATCAAGGCAATCTACCGCCGCGAGAATACGGGCGCCAATCGGAATTTCCTCGCCCGCCAATCCATTGGGATATCCGCTGCCGTCCCATTTTTCGTGATGCGCGCGCACAATCGGCACCACCGGATACGGAAAGTGCACCTGCTCGAGAATCTCCGCCCCAACAATGGGATGGATTTTCATCTTCTCGAATTCTTCGGGAGTGAGTTTCCCCGGTTTCGAAATGATGTGCTCCGGCACCGCCAACTTCCCGATGTCGTGCAGCACCGACGCCGCTTTCAGCGCCTCAGTCTCGTCCTCGCTCAAGCCCAGTTCTTTCGCCAGCGCCATGGCATACACCCGTACACGCTGCAAGTGTTCGCCGGTGGTTTCGTCCTTGGCTTCGATGGCCAGCGCGAGCGCTTCGATCGTTCGCAGGTGCAGATTCGAGACTTGCTCGGCGTGCTTCTTCTCGGTCTCAAGCTTTCCGAGATAAAGACGATACGATCGGTACATCAGGTAAATCGGCGGCAGGATCAGCAGCGACGACTGCCATCCGATGTGCCCGTTCAGGAAATGGACCAACCCCGCCAAAGCAGCTCCGACCATGTAATACGGGAACGACCACAGATAACTGTCATTCCAAACCTTCGTGATGGGCTTATCTTCGGTCAGTCCGATGATGGTCGACATGGCCGCTGTGTTGCAACCGAAGTGGATGATCGCTGCTACCAAAAGCGCAAGCGGTCCAGGCGCGTGCAGAACCCGCGTCACCACCAACGCGTAGGCGCCGTAGGCCACTGTGCTCGAGACCGTCAGTTGCGACCAGTTGAAGACGAACTGCACCAACTTCACCTGGTGTTTTCGGCGCAAATAAGCTTGGCCGACTGTGCTGGCCAGGACAATCAGCAGCGTTTCGGGCCAGCCCAGTTCAAGAATTCCTAGCAGGGTGAACAGGAAGTTGACGGAGAGCGTTCCTTCAATGCCGGGCAGCGTGACCTTGAGCGATGACGCCAGCAGAGCCGCTATCAGATAACAAACGAACTTGACCGGATCGTTCGATTGCCAGTGCGCAAATGCCAGCGCAAAGCATATGGCTCCCGCCGTAGCCACGCCGGTGATGAACACACGCGCGCCAATGGAACGTCCCCAGGACATGATAAGTGCTTAAATTTTCAACGATCTGCGAGTGCCTGTCCGCCCAAAACGACTTCGTCTGATTACCATGGTTTTCTCTAAATAAATCAATCACATACCCTCTAGCACGCCAATGCGGCGATGGCGCCAGACCCATTTCAGGCGAGACAACTTGTCCCCTGCCCGCGGCGTGAGACAAAGTGCCCGTTGAGTTTCGCTACAACTACCCGCAAGTCATTCATAAATAAGGGCTATTCCGGTCAGGTTTGGGCACCCACCTGCACATATACAAGTCACTGGGGCATGGTTACGCGCCGTGGGTGCCTTTTTAGTGGGGGGATATGAAAAAGCTAGTGCTTCTACTTTTGATCGTCGCGCTGCCGCTGGCGCATGCCGACGACTCCAAGATATCGCCTGAGTTGCGGGGCAATACCTCGACGCAGAAGGTCCAAGTAATCGTGCAGTATGCGCCCGGAACGCAGGTCAACTGCAGCGGGCTGCTGGGCCTGGTGGACTGCCTGGTCAATGACGTTTTGAAACTCGGCGGCACGATCCTGGGACAGTTGCCCCTGATCAACGGCGTGGTTGCAGTGCTTGACGGCAACGGTATTCAGACTCTGTCGAATCAGTCGAACGTCGTTTACATCAGCACGGACCGGCCGTTGACCCCCTCACTCAACAATGCCGCTGCCGCGGTGAACGCCCAGTTCGCATGGCAATCGAACTATACTGGTGCCGGCATTGGTGTGGCTCTCATCGATAGCGGTGTGAGCAATCACGTGGATCTGTATCAAGGTATTCTTCCGTTCTCGCGAGTTCCCTACCAGCAGTCCTTTGTGCCGGGAAACTCAAACCCCGGTGACCAATACGGACACGGCACTCACATCGCCGGGCTGATCGCTGGAGATGGCCTCAGTTCCACGGGCCCGCTCTACAACAAGACCTTCAAGGGGATTGCGCCGGGTGCGAACATTGTCAACCTGCGGGTCCTGGATGCGAAC
>PMUM01000088.1 GCA_003166855.1 Acidobacteriaceae bacterium
TCTGCTTGACGCACTACACTAGATGGAACAGGTTTTGGTTGTACCGTTCTTGTACCGCGAGTTTTGAACCAAAGACTATGAAATCTGATGCCGAGGCTCCGCTCTTTGCCGCGGACTTCATTGGCTGTCTGTTCGGCTAGACATGCGGAGAGCGGAAGGAGCATGTGACACATTCCTCAAAAATCCTTTGCTGACTCACCCTTCGTCTTCTTTCCGCAGAGTGGCATTCCTCTTTTTCCTCCTCCATTATCTTCGAGGAATCTATGTCGTAGTTCGCAGTGTACGTGTTCGACGGTCAACCAGCTCAATCTTTTCCGGAATGAGACGGGGCTCCAGCCGGGTCAACGGAAAGCCGTGCCTTTCGATCAATTGTTCGAACTCGCCTCCGTCGGAGATAAAAGTTGAACGTCGAAGACCTGGCTCGCGATCGGGTGATGTCTAACGCCTTTAGCGATCTCGACCATGCGGCTTGTTTCCGCCAGGTTGAATGCGCAAGGGGCGAAGAGGAGAACTTTCCTAGACATTATCTTGCTCCACGCTCAAGCCAGCGGAAGGCCTCACGCATAAAAGGCTTGGCATCCTTCTCGATGCAAGGGCCGTGGGCGATGATCAGTCTGTCGAAGTCCCACGAGAGTAGCCTTTCAAGCGATCGCCGCGCGAGCTTTCGATTCGTGAAAGTCATCTTGATGTCATGCGCCACGCCGCCATCCGGAGATGCAACGCCCGCTAGTTTGAACAGAGCATTGCGAAAGGGCTTACCCTTCACTATCGGATGAATTTGGATTAAATCATCCAGGATGACGGTGCGAGACTCTCTTTGAAAGAAGAGGATTTCTTCGATGAGGGGGTTGCCTTTGAACGCCAGTTGATCAAGGTTGTCCGCCCAGCATTGTGGTGGCCGGTCCCCCAAAATGCCGGTCAATGGAAGGTGCCCTTTCTTCAAGGTAAATGGAGTAGATCGCGGAGCCCACAGCTCCGCTTCGGGAAATAGCGTGTGCCACGCTTCCAACCGCCAGACGTGCCTCGGGGTCGCTGCAACGAGGTACCTGACCGGTCCTAGTTGATTCATACGTTGGAGCGTATCGAACGGCACCGCAACCGGGGAATTCACCCATAGTGACCCGTCGGAGAGCTTCACAACCTCCATGCGGGTAGTGAACATGACGCCGAAGTCCCGGACATTCGGACCGTCGGCGATCCACACGTCTTTTGCGAACGCCTGGAGACCGGGCATTGATGTACTTTTCGAGAATAGCAAACGTTTAAATAGTTGAGATCGCTACACCTGAAAGGGCAAATCTCTTCTGCTCCTCGCTCGACTCAGCATCCAGACGAGCCGATCCAGAGCCAGACAGGTTGGTGCCCTGCTCCTCTCTGCGCAGCCCAAAAGAGATGTCAGATGAGGATGAGGCCAAAACCTTCCCAATAGTTTCTCATCAGACAATAAAACACAAGAGGTAGTTTAGGCCGAAACTGCCCTTGGGCAAGCGTTTTGGCGAGAGCGACTTCTCGGGATCACTTGACCAATTGGCAGAGGCGGTCAAACCACAGACGGTTCACACGGTTGGCCGGAATTTCGAACGAGCGGCGCATTATGGCCCTGTACACCTAAGACCATGAAAGCCTGACAATATGGGGGCAAGCTGAGGGGGTAGTGAGCCGCCCGTGGTAGCGCAGCAGAGCTCCGGGCGGCTCTTTGCGTTTGAGGAGACCCTTGCTTGATCGCCACAGATTGATCGTTCGCCAACCATCTGATGGCTGCGGCGTTAGCTTATATTTAGCAGATGCGGGACGCTATCGGTCCTAAACCGCGAGGATTTACTGCGATCGCCGTTTTCTTGTTTTTTGGTGCCGTCATGGCGAGTCTCGCCGCAACTACTTTGCTCTGGCGAGGTACACCTCTTGATCGTCTCTGGGCTCTCAATCCGATGGCGTACAAGCAGCTCGCGCCTCTGGGCCGTATCGTTGGGATTCTCTTCTTGGTGCTCGGCGCGGCCCTCATCACGGCAGGAATCGGGTGGTTTCGACGCCGCCTTTGGGGATGGAGACTGGCGGTCGTAATCATCTCCACGCAGGTTCTAGGGGACGTCGTTAACTGCGTCAGAGGCGATTGGCTGCGCGGCGGAACTGGCGTCATCATCGCCGGTGCACTATTGCTGTTTCTGTTGCAGCCAAGAATCAGAGCCGCCTTCGCCTAGAATTTCTTTCGAAGAAATTCAAAAAGGCTATAACCGATGAGCGCGGCAACCATTGCAATTGCAAAATTGGCAGCGGTAAAAACATCTCCGATTGCCCAAGCCACACCCCTCTTCTGCCCGATGCCTGAGCGCTCAAATTCTCCCATCAAGAGATTGGAATAAAAGAGGAAGATGATAAATCCTACCTCGATCACCGCTCTCCAGACATTTTTCTTCATAGCAAATACCGGCTCCTTGGCAGAGCCCTCGGCTGGGGGCACCACCGCTCGTTCTCGTGGGAATACTAGCAAGCAACAGCGAACATGGCGGTTTTTCAACAGCTAGGACGCGGGACGCTTCCCATACAGCCATTCCAGCAGAAACGCGACGCCGATGCCGATGAGAAGGACTGGCCAGACCCAACGCGTGTCGACGTGGATCATGCGCACGCCTGAAAGCAGAAACATAACGCCACCGATCAGAAATAGTGGGCCAGTGATAGCACAGTGAACCATCTGAGTGGTGCAGCGCCAGGCAAAGAGACGGTCAACACGGCTTATCTTAGCTCGTTGACCCGGTGAGCCTTGGCTTTAAAGGCCGGTAAGCTCAAGCCCGATCGCGTGCGCTGACACCGTATGCATCCAAGACATCGCGCAGGGTCAGGATGCCTTCCAACTTATGCAGATCCGCACGGCTCACCACGGGCAGGATTTCGATCTGGTTTGCGCCCATGCGTTCGAGCGCTAAATCGAGCCCTTGGTCGGCGTGGACGTGCGGAAAATCCTGGGCATCCACCAGTTCACCGAGCTTCTTATCCGCGCCTTCAGCCAGCTCTCCCTCCAGCCTCGCAAAGTTGATAACACCAATGACACCTCGTCGATCCGTCACCAGCCACGCTCGGACTTCGCTCGCGCGAACTCGTTCCAGGGTGTCCCGAACCGTGATCTCGGCAGGCAGCAACAGGCTCGCAGTTTGCATGAGTTTTCTTACTTGACGACGCCCATGTTGTTGACGCGTCGCCGCCGTGGGCAGGTGTATGCCATCCTGCACTGCCAGGGCTTCGTAAATGGGTTCCCGCTGCAATCGTGAAGAAATAAAAAGGCTCACCATATTCGCAATCATCAGCGGGACGATCACGGCATAGTCCTGCGTCATCTCGAAGATCATCAGCACGGAGGTCATGGGAGCGCGCACAATACCGGCGAAGACTGCGCCCATTCCGACCAGCGCGTAGGCGCCCGGCGTCGCAGTGTGAGCGGGGAACAAACCATGTGCTAGGGTCCCTACGGTACCTCCCAACATAGCGCCGATGAACAGGGCGGGGCCGAAGATACCGCCTGCGTTGCCCGAAGCATAACTGGTGGTAACGGTGAGCAGCTTCAGAACTACCAGCAGCACCATCATTTTGAACGCCATATTTCCGTTCAAAGCGTCGCCGACGTATCCATAACCGACTCCCAGAACCTGCGGCACGAACCAGCCGATCAGCCCGACCAGCAACCCGCCCGCCACCGGTTGGAACCAGACCGTTTTCTGCGGGAACCGCAGGAAGCGTGCCCGCATTCCTAGCAAGAGCTTCGTGAAGGCCGCCGAAACCACACCGCCGGCCACGCCGAGCACCGCATACACCGCAAACTCCGCCGGATGGACCAGTTGGTATTGTGGAACCTTGAAGAGTGGGTTGTTGCCGAGAAGAACGCGCAAAACCACCCAGGAAGTCGCCGAAGCCAGCACCACCGCGCCCATCACCGGTGCGTTGAGATCGCCCATGATCTCCTCGAGCGAAAACAGCACCGCGGCCAGAGGCGTATTAAACGCAGCTGCGATGGCCGCCGCCGCTCCCACCGGGATCAGCTTCTTTACCAGTTCAGTGCGCAGTCCGAGGAACCGTCCGAGTACGGATGCAATGCCCCCACCAACTTGAACCGAAGGCCCTTCGCGTCCCAGCGGGATACCGCTGGCGAGCGTTGCCGATGTGCAGAAAAACTTGCCCAGAACGGTGCGCAGCGTGATGCGCCCTTCGCGCGCAAAAAGCGCAGCTTTCGTCTGCGGCACGCCGCTGCCTCGCGCATTAGGAAAATAGCGATACAGTAAGTAACCAATGCCGAGCGAGCCCCCGACCGGGAACAGCAGACGTCGCCACGGAGCGCCCCCCATCGGGTAGAGCCGCATCCCCATTCGTTCCGTCAGCAAGATGAATGTGACGACCGCCAGGCCTGTCAGCGCTCCTATGACCAGTGCCAGAACCAGAACTACCCGATCCTCATTTTGTTGCAGCTTGCCCCAGCGATGTAACAGCGGTATTTTCCACCAAGGCCCGCTCGTCCTCGGAATGTTTTCACTCATAATCTCGGGAATTTCTTCCTGAAAGCACCTCTCACTTGGTTGGCTCTTAGGGTATTGGCAGAGATGAAGACGATGAACTGATTATCGTAATCACTCCCCCTTTCAAGATCTATGGTGGTCGGTATAAAAAGATGCTCGTTAGCACGAGGACTGACCGTTAGTGTGGTTTCCTGTTCCAGTTCAGCGAGATTGTATTCCTCATCCCTCTTCATATTCAGGTTGCGGGGCGGAAGACGACCCACTGAGACTAAGATTGATAGGTTCTAGAACGACAATCTGAGGAGAATCAGCAACGCAGGATGGTGTTGTGCTCTGGCAGGCTAATCAATTGGAATTCTGCCGCTGGGAGTGACATCCAGGAGAGAACTAACAGCGGCAAAATAAGACAATTTCCAAGGGAGTTGAATGCGCCCTGCGCGATAGCGGTCCGCAAGTGAGCCGCCGCTCGCGCTGCCTGAAGGGCAGTAACCGGTCCGTGTACCACAGAATACGGCCCCTGCATCACGGGAAAGAAGAAAATCATCAGGACACAAAGAACGGTCAGAACTGCTAGTTCGCGTCTGATGTGGCCAGAAATCATTGAAGTGTGACAGTCATTATATCGGAGGACTCGGCACTGATCCAAATATGTAGCTAGAGCGATTCTCCGGGTACGAAGCACCACCAAACTCTTGAGAGAACGGAGAGTTGGTTCAGGCTCGGCCGTCCGCAAGACCCAGGCCCCTGAGCAGCGGCTTCATCGTGAGGCCCTGTATAAGTATGGAAAAAAACTACAACCCCAAAGGTCAAATCTAGTACCCGATCTCGGTAGGGGAATGTGTTGTCGAGGCTGAGCGCCAAAGCCAGAGCCAGAGCACCGCGCAAACCACCGCATTCACTCCAAAATGATGGCGTGGGTCGCCATCGATCGAGCGATCAGGTCCGCAGAGCAGGGCTGGTTCTCGGGAGATATCGCGCGATGGAGGACGCTTCGGAACACCATCCACGAGCAATCAGCCAATTCCGCAAGGCCCTTCAACCGTAAGGCGAACACGAACATCGATGCCCGACTGGAGTTGGCTATTTCTGCTCAGCATTACCGGAATCGGCGGACTCGCCGGTGGCACGAAGGCCGGTCATCGAATCAATCAGGATACGAAAGAAGAGCGGAGTGATCAACTCGTCACCCAATCTTAGCTGACGCTCACCCAACGCGTTTTGCCACCATCGGTAGCGCTTCCCTAACCGTTTCCGTGCATGTTCCCGCTCGGCCGTATATTGGGGCTCGGGCAATTCCTCGTAGCGGCCGTTGGCAATCACGCTTACCCACTGAGACTGGTCCTTGATCTCGTCAACTTCGAGACACACTCTGGGATTCGCCCGCATCCATTCGGTCTTTTGCCCGAAGGTCGAGAGGACGTATATGTAGGCAGGCTCGTACGCAAAATATATCGGCACCACATACGGCTGGTTATCAAGCGAGCAGCCGAGTCTTCCGAGCGAAGCGCTTGTCAGAAATGCGCCACACTCCTCCTCGTTCATTTCAGTGATCACCATAGTCCCACTTCCATTCTATCCACAGACATTTACATCAGTCCGGATTCGCGACTGAGCACAAACCGTCTTTCATGCCACGTCGCGTGGCTGGAAGCACACCTCGACGTTAGCGCTCCATGCGAGATTCGTCTGAGCAAGAGTGCTCATCACCGGGATGCAGAGACTCCGTTGATGCAAGAGACAGTTCCGGGGACTGCGCCGACTGTGTGGCTCGTATCGTTCTCTGTGGCCGACATTCTCTATCTCGACGTTGGTTATTCGCGGAATTGCCATGGCACCGCTGCCTCTCTCAGTTTTGAATGGTGAATTCGGAGCGGTGATCGCATTCGGGTTGATCCCGGACGGGGTGAAGATCCCTTGTCTTTGCTCGCCTTAGCATCTCGTAGAGATAATGAGAATCGCCAGAGCGGGATGCATAACAATCTCTGTTGATGATCCAAGCGGGCGATCCCGACGACGACGATTCCACATCTCGCAGATCGCTAATTCTCCTTACCGGTGTCTTGAATTCCCGAACTCAGGTGCGCTTACACCTTTGCTTCCGGCGGGTCGGCGACTCCTACGGACGGCACGAAATCTGGCACGTCAAGGCGTGCCACGCCAATCCGGTAGTCGGCCATCTCGTAATAGATGTCGAAGCGGTCCGGTACGCCGAGATCGTCGCGCCGGTCGATGCCGGTAGGAAACACAACGTTGGCGATGGTCCCGTGGCATTCTTCCGGCAATTCGGGCGTCAGCACCGGCTCGGCCGACCGATAGCGGATCGCTTGTGGATGTTCCTTCGAGAGCACCATCACTCCAGCCGAGTAGCAAAGATGGTGTTCAGATGAGTTAGGTTGCCGTATTTCGCTGACACCGTGATAAAGAATCAGCCAGCCGTGCCGGGTCATAATCGGTGGCGTGCCTGCACCGATCTTGAGCCGCTCCCAGGGCGACACTGGAGTCGCCAACCGGTGATGGGAAGTAAACCTGCTAAGGCGATGCGGGCCAAGACCTTCCAGGGCCATTCGGCAATAGGATATCCAGATGCTCTCCCGATCGAGATCCACCTCGCGGGATGTCGGGCAACAGGCTGTTTCCTCCGGTCGAGTGCCGGGGAAGAGCGGCCGATGAAGCATCGCCAGTTCCGGATGCCCGGATGGATTTGGAATTGCGAATGGGAAGAGACTGGCATCTTTGTCATCCATGTTGCCCAATTCGATGCCTTGCCAATGCGCGTAGGTTGCGAGACCGAGACGCTCCCAGTGAAAGAGAACTTCCTCTGAATTACAGATCTCGACCGCAAGCGCCTAGCAATCGATGGAGCAAAGGCCGTACCGTATCGACAGGGCTGTTCACTTGGCGATGCGAGCCGCTTGACCAAGCCCTCAGAAGCGATTTAACTGCGCCGTGGACAAATCTGATGCTCTCTTTTGTACACTTCGGCGCAACGGTTCGGCATAGTGCAGAAAGATAACTTAGAAAAAGCTGCCCTTGACGGAACCATTCGACTGCGCCCGATTCTGATGACTCCTCTCCCAACGCTGCTAGGAATGATTCCGCTGGCGCTCGGGCTAGATGCAGGAAGTGAGCGATACGCTCCGCTCGCCCACACGATTATCGGAGGTCTCTTGGTTTCGGTCGTAGTAACAGTGTTCCTCGTACCAGCCGTATGCATGGTTGTGTACGGTCGCCGGGACAAAGAGGCGGAGCAAACTGGCCAGCCGGTCGTATTGGAAGGTGGGCCAGCCTAAGACCAATCGCTTGCAACGGATCGTTAGGCGGCCATCTTTTCTGCTGGGGTACCGGTCTCGGACTCGATTTCTTCGAGGCTCTTGCCCTTTGTCTCAGGGAGCATCGTCAGTGTCACGACAAGGCCGAGGGCGCTGGCAATCGCAGCTGCCGACTCCGCGCCGAGCAATCCTTTCCACCCAAGAAGGTAAGGGAAGACAAAGACGCCGACAAAGCCCCCGAGTTTGCCCACGGCCGCAGCGATTCCATGACCTGTGGTTCGGACGCGCACGGGAAAGATCTCAGATGGGTAGACGAAGGTTGTGGCGTTCGGTCCGAACTCGGTGAAGAAGAAACTGAAGCCATAAATAATCAGGAATGGAGTCACCATTTTCTCAAGATTGGGGATCAGCGCGAGAAGAGCAAAGCTGACCGCCATCATTCCGAAGCCCAGAACTTGAATGGTCTTGCGCCCAAGGCGGTCCATGGTGAGAGCAGCGACTGCATAACCTGGGGCCGCGAACACCACAAAAATGCCAAGCTGGGTCAGAGTCTTCTCGAGCAAGGTATGATCGCCCTTCAATGCGGAAAGCACCAGGGGAGTGGAAACGGTGTTTCCATAATAGGCTGCATCCATCAGGAACCAAGCTGCGCTCGCGCCCACGAGGCGGAGAAGCAGCTTGTTATCGTTAGCCAGCCGATGAAACCCGTCCCAGAAAGATACGGAGTGTTTGGACTTGTCGAAATGCTTGGCCTTCGAGAGCCTGCCCGATTCGTCTTCCTCCTGGCCCGCCGCCGCAAGAAAGCGTGGAGTCTCTCTGAGATGACGTCGCTGCCAATAAACAGCCAAAGCCGGCAACGCGCCGAAGCCGAGAAGGATGCGCCAGATCAGATCGTGGGACAGGTTAGTCGCGAGAAGGGCAGAGGCAAAGAGCGGTCCAAGAATGAGACCGGCAGCCTGCATGGCAAAAACAAGAGTCACGAGCATGCC
>PMUM01000448.1 GCA_003166855.1 Acidobacteriaceae bacterium
CGTTGAGCGCCCAGTCGAACGTCGCGAGGAAGCTCGCATACTGGTTCGCGGCGAGATCGACCATCACGTTCTTCAGGCCGATGGAGAGCGGCAGTACGTGGGCGAGCTTTCCGATCGCGAGGTCATAGGCCACGTTGTCGGTCTCGGTGACGGTCGTGATGTTGGTCCACGCGTCGAGGTTGTCCGGCTCGATGGCGTCGAAGCCCTTGGCCTGGCACCAGCTCTCGAACCGCGCCTGCATGAGCGGCAAGAGGATGCTCTGGTTGGCCGCCGTGACGAGGAGCCAGTTCTCCCCCGGCCAGCCCTGGACGGCCGCACCGACGACACTCGCCGGAAACTGGCTCGTGTCGGGACGACCCGGCTCGAGTGTGCCGACGTCGACGTAGCAGACGGCGATCGCGCCCGCGGCGTGAATGGCCGCGACGTCGGCCGCCGTGGAGTTGGCGCCGTCGATGTCGTAGACGACCTGCCCCTGCTGATTGGGCAGGATGTCCGCCGCGGTGANNGCTGACCGGGCAAGAGGTCGGCCGTCGTGAAGCTGCCGATCATCCAGTGGAAGTGAATTGGTGACGTGGTGGTGGGCCGCCAGAGTGCGCCTGCGTCGATCGCCCCGCCGCTGGAGCTGCCCGAGCTCGAGCCGCTGGAAGAACCGGAGCTCGTGCCACTGGAGGAGCCGGAGCTCGAACCGCCGGAGGAGCCGGAGCTAGAGCCGCCGGAGCTCGAGGACCCCGACCCACCCGAGCTCGACGCGCTCGCGTCGTTTCCCCCATCGCTCCCCTGTGGCGAGCCGCCCGCAGACGAGCACCCGACGGCCGCGAGCGCCAGGAGGGAGAGCGACAGAGCCGAGCCCATGGCCCGGTCAGAGTAGCATCCTCTCTTCGAGGTGCTCACATGGCCAGGAGCAACAAGACCGCGCTCGTGACAGGCGCTTCACGGGGAATCGGCCGTGCCACCGCGTCAGCGTTGGCCGACGCCGGTGCGCATGTCCTTGTGCACTACGGTCGTTCCGCGCAGGATGCGGAATCTCTCGTGGCAGGCATCCTTTCAAAAGGTGGACGCGCGAACGCAATCAGGACCGACTTGGGAACTCCGGAAGGAGCAACGCTGCTGGCGAAGGAAGTTCGCTTGATTGTCGGCGAGCGATTGGATGTGCTCGTGTCCAACGCGGGAATCACCATGGCTGCAACCATCAAAGACCATACGGTGGCCGACTTTGACAACCTCTTCGCGACGAATGTGCGAAGTCCGTTTTTTCTGGTGCAGCAACTCCTGCCGATCCTAGGCGAAGACTCGAACATCATTGTGATTTCTTCTCTCGGAGCCCGCGCCGTAGCTGGCAGGCCCGATTTGGACAAGCCTTCAATCCTTGCCTACGCGGCAACCAAGGGGGCGCTAGAAACCCTTGTCAAGAACTGGGCGGCGATTCTCGGGCCACGGGGCATTCGCGTCAATGCAGTCGCACCGGGCGTGATCGATACGGACATGTCGAACTTCGCGAAAACCGAGGCGGGGCGGAACGTCGCGCTCGGGATGCAGGCATTGAAGCGAATCGGCAAACCGGAAGATGTCGCAGACGTGGTCGCGTTCCTCGCGTCGGACGCGGCGCGCTGGATTACAGGCGCAAGTATCCCGGTCGACGGAGGGTCGAAGCTCTGAGATGTTATGGAATCTACTCGGCGCAAGGAGAATTCGATGAAGCAGACAGCAGCGGAGAACAACAAGAAGCTTGTCCTGGAAGCCTTCGACACGCTGTTCAACAAGCGCGACTACGCTGCGGCCGAGAAATTTTGGTCGCCACGTTACATCCAACACAGCGCTCATATTGAACCCGGGCGCGAAGGCTTGTTCGATCTCATCAAGAGCCTTCCGCCGACCCTGAAGTATGAGGCAGGAACGATTGTCGCTGAAGGGGATTTCGTTATCGTGCACGGACGGTTTTCCCGCTTCGGACTGCCCGTGAACTGGATTGCGGCGGACATCGTTCGCATCAAGGATGGTGTTCTAGTCGAGCATTGGGACGTGATCGAAGAGGAAGCCACGCAGGAGCAGTCAAAAAGCGGCCTGCCTATGTTCGGGGACACGTTTGGTAAGTGATTTCTGAATTCTGCGAGTCCATCGCTGAAAGTTTTGGAGGAGGCATATGACTGATCTATTGCAAGCTACCGTCGATGGCCGAAGAGCTGCCCATAAAGGCCGCTATCGGCTGGCTTCTATTCAGACTGATTTGTGCATGGCAGAGGACATTATCATGCGTGAAACGGAGACATGATTTAGCCTGTGTCGTAACGGGATTGATCTGGCCTTTGCCCAGCGCGTTTGGCTGGTGACTGGCCATGGCCAAGAGGGAATTGCTTTAGTGGAAACGTTTCGGATTCATGTGGCCGATGAGGTGCTCGACGATCTGCGGGCACGGTTGCGCCATACGAGATGGCCCGACCAGATAACCGGCATAGGCTGGGAACAGGGCACTGAGTTGGACTGGTTACGACGCCTCGTGTCCTACTGGGCCCACGAGTTCGACTGGCGTGCCTGGGAGCGGAGGCTCAACGCGCTCAACCACTTCACATGGGAGGGCATTCACTTCGTGCCAGTATCTCTTCAAATCGAACCGGCCCGACATACCCTTCGCGAAATATGACGACCCGATTGTGGAAGCGGCCATTGAGCAACGACGGAAGTTCTTTGAAGCGAAACGCGACCATCTTTATCAGGTGGAAATCTTTTACTGCATTCTGCTCGAAGGCTCGCGGTCGAAAACCGGAGTGGGCGCGGCGTTCATCAACGAGATTCGGATGACATGATCGTTGATCACGGAAAGAACGACATTCTCGTAGTTGCCAGAGAGTTCCTTTGCTTTCTGCATCAAGTCGATCACGCTCACGCCTTCACTCATTGCGACCTCCACGAAGTTAGATGTTGTAGCAACTGCGTTAGACCCAGCTGAATCAGGGTTGCACGTCCAAAGCCCTAGCAGGTTGCGGAAAAACTCCAGCTCTCGGGCAGGTTTTGCGAAGGGCACGACTTCAGTCGTGCCGTTAGGTCGTTGAAAATGAGTGTGCGCTTTAGCGCCTGAGGGTGTCGCCTTTTGATGTACGTGCGAATTTTTCCGCAACTTGCTAGGGCGACGCCAAACCAATGATGGATTCGACGCGGGAAACGGTATCGGCTCTCGCCACCAAAATAGAGTAACCTTCGCTTTAGACGAGGGCAGTCAAGAAATCCGTTACGCGAGGGTTTCGAGGGGGAGGAACAAATGTTCGCCCGATTAATCGCCAACTGGGTCTATGGTGGGTTCCTAGCCGGTTTATTGTTGCTTTTACTGACTCCTGTCCTCGTGCACTCTTGGCCTGTTTCGCTCGTGACTACGTTTCTCTGCCTACCGGTTTACATGGTCCACCAATACGAGGAGCACGACAACGATCGGTTCAGACTGTTCGTCAATCAGAAGATTGGGAAACGAAGAGTAGGACTCTCACCGTTGGCTGTCTTCGTCATTAACGTGCCCGGAGTGTGGGGCGTCATCGGGATCTCTCTGGCACTGGCAGCGACGGTGAGCGCTGGGTTCGGACTTGTCGCAGTATATCTAGTTCTCCTGAATGGCACCATTCACGTCGTCCAGGCGGTCATTTCCCGAGGCTACAACCCAGGACTGGGAACCGCGATCGTCTTGTTTCTTCCACTAGGCGGATACGGTATCGCCGCCATTCAGCAGACTGGCGGCGGGACTTTCTTGATGCACATGACAGGCGCGGGAGCAGCTATTGCCATTCACGTCGCAATTATCGTCCACACAATGCGCCAACGACCCGGGCTCTGACATACCCACAACTCCGTTCTCAGGCCCTCTAGCAGGTTACCAAGAAACTCGATTTGAAGCGGAAGCAGTACCGCGAAACACTCTTGTTTCCACAGCACAAGTTGATAAGAAGAAGGCATGCGCGGAAAAGACGAGCAACAGTTGGACGTGTTCAGCTACATCAGCCCCGAGCAGCGAGTTCCGCACGATCACCCCTTGCGCCCCCTTCGTGTCATGACCGATGAGGCATTAAGGGAATTGCAACCACGGTTCAACAAGCTGTACGCCAAGAGGGGCGACCGTCGATCGCGCCAGAGAAGTTGTTGCGAGCGCTCCTGCTGCAAGCCCTGTACTCGGTGGATGAACGCCGGCATAAAGGAGTTGACTAAGATCCGGGTCAGCTTCCCGCTACCAAGAATTAAGGACTCGATATCTGCCATTGCGATCCGACCTAGTGCTAGGATAACCGGGGAAGTCCTTTATCGTAGCGGGCCCAGATTCCTCATGAGCTGAGGAGCGAGCGCACGAAAAACGGGGTTTCAGGTAAGTTCGGCTGGCTCTCAAGTCTCAGCTCGCGGTCCAGAAACCGGCTTCGCGGAAATACATTCCTCAAATCATGCCAGCCTACCGATCCGGATGAAGCGAGCAAGCCGGACTTGCCGAGACATGTTCTGGTCCGAGTCGGGACTAAAGAACATCGAATGGAAAAAGGAGAATGGAATGGCACAGCAACAATCGCCGGTATGGTTTATCACCGGTTGTTCGACCGGCTTCGGCAAGGAACTTGCAAAACTCGTGCTGGCTCGGGGCTGGCGTGCGGTCGTGACGGCGCGCAATCCCGATCAGCTGAAAGAGCTCGTTTCCGGGCAGGAAGAGAATGCGCTCGCTGTGCAACTGGATGTGACGGATCGGGCGCAGATCGCCCAGGCCGTGCAGCAGACTGAGGAGAAGTTTGGGCGCATTGACGTCCTAGTGAACAACGCGGGATATGGCTATCTTGCGGCCGTCGAAGAAGGTGAAGAGGACCAGATTCGTGCCATGTTCGAGACCAACTTCTTTGGCCTGGTCGCCCTGACCAATGCCGTGTTGCCGGGGATGCGCAAGCGGCGCAGCGGCCACATTGTGAATTTTTCTTCCATTGGCGGGCTGGTGAGCTTTGCCGCAACCGGCTACTACCACGCCACCAAGTACGCGGTGGAAGGCTTGTCGGAGTCGCTTTCGATCGAGCTCGCCCCGCTGGGCATCAAGGTGCTGATCGTCGAGCCGGGTCCGTTCCGCACAGACTGGGCAGGACGTTCGCTGCTTGAGTCCAGAACCGTTATCGACGATTACGACTCGACTGCGGGCGAGCGCCGCCGACAGAGCCGCGAGCAGAGCGGCAAGCAGCAGGGCGATCCGGTACGCGCCGGGGAAGCGATCATCGAAGCCGTAGGCTCAGAAAATCCGCCACTTCACCTGCTGCTCGGCAAGCCGGCTCTGGAGATGGGGTATAAGAAGCTCGAAGCCATGAAAAAGGACTTCGACTCTTGGCGGCAAACCACGCTTGGCGCCGATTATCCGGAGTTTCAGGACGCCAAATGAGCCGAGCGTAGTGCGGCGTGGGTCGCCAGACTGACGACCCCACGCTGCTCTTCGGACTGCCCTCTCGGATTGTCTCGATGTGAAGAGGACGGGGGATCGAACGGAGCAACAGCCTGAAGTACTCATGACCGATGGTCGGACCGGTAAGCAGATGGTCATCGAACGAAAATCCGTGGTCTGGCCCCCAACTTATGTGCTTCAGCACCAGAATGGCCACGAGTTCGCCGAAACCATCTGGCAAAGTACCAAGGACCGTTTTCAGGACAGTTGCTACGAATTGAGAGTTTCCGGCAAGGAACTGAACAAGCTTGACCGGGGTACGGTACGACGATTCGCGTCCGAGATTGGCAACGTTATCGTTCAACTAGACCCGTCGAAGATTCCGATGCGGCGGTCAGTGCCCCTCCATTGGACCTTCCCCCGGGCGGACCGAGACGAGTACGAAGACAGAAGAGGAAGTGTGGTCATCCAACAAGACCGAACGAGGAAGATTTCGATACTGAGCCCGCCGCTGCTGGAACTGCGACCGAGATGGCAAAGCAACTGACACACGCTGCACCAAAGTTCTCCGCATACGCCCATGCACGCAAAGTTGTTCTGCTCGATTTCTACGGCGACGCCGGCGTCATGAACTACACGAAGCGCGGGAGCGCTGCTGGAACCGCAGTCATAGATGGTGGAATGAACACGAGCATCGCTGACGGAACGCGATTGGGATGACCACGATCACGACCGCGACCAGCACTGAGTCTTCTTCGTGAACCGCCATGCGGATTACTGGCCGTGGATTTTCTGGATTTTCCCGGCCAGTTCGAAGTCGTTCTTCGTCAGGCCGCCGGCACTATGCGTTGATAAATCTACAGTGACCTTGTTATACGCGTTGGACCAGTCCGGGTGATGATCCATTCTGTCGGCCGCGAGCGCGACCCGCTTCATGAACCCGAATGCCTGCTTGAAATCCTTGAATTCGAACATGCGGTGCAGATTTCCCTTCACCACGCTCCAGCCATCGAGCTTGCACAGCCCCGCTGCAATTTCCTGTTTTGACAACTTTCCTCTGCTCATCGGCCCTCCAGTGCCTTCCGGCACCTTCAGTTTAATCGATTCTCGCATCCCATAAAGCATCTGAGCTGCTAAGACATTTATGAGCTGGCCGGTGGCGTTCTGTTGGCAGTTCGGAGGGAGAGCGCCACGCGCCGACCGCGCATGCGGCTGAAAGGGACCGGACGCAGGGGGGAGACTACACCGGGACCTCCTGGTGCTGGGACTCGTAGTGCCTTTCTTCAAACAGCACTTCGTCGTCCGCTCAGTAAGTTAATGACCAGAACCACCAAC
>PMUM01000094.1 GCA_003166855.1 Acidobacteriaceae bacterium
CTGGGGGCGGGGAATTGGGCGGCGTCGGTCGCAGACGCCATGAAGCGGGAAAGAACCCTCATGCTCAAGTTTGCAACGGAGTGCGGCCCGTTGGCAAGGGACGCCACTGGTCCGCATGCGAGATCCTTCCCTCCGCCTGAAAAACGGCTTCGGTCAGGATGACGCCATCAGAGAAGGGCTCAGATCGGCTGTTGGAAACGCACAACGCCGCGTCTCTGCTGAAACTTGAGTGCTACGAGCGAACCTCGGTAACCCGCCCCGACTCGGTGGTTCTGCTGCTGATTCAACCTCGGCTTCGGGCCGCCGATTGAGTCAGTAGCAGCACGGGAGACTCAAATGGAAAGCATCCGGAAGACGACACTTGAAATGCACACTTTGCTGCTTTGCGCAGACGTTCAGTTTCTGGGGATCACCCGGAACGTGCTGAACCAGTTGCAGGTGACGCCGAAGATTGTGAGCAACTGCGACGCGGCGCTGGCTCTGATTCAGGAGCACGAGTTTGACGTGATCATTGTGGACTGGCGCGAGATCGACAATTTGGCGGACTTTCTTTGTGCGGTGCGGAAATCGAAGAAGAACCAGGAGTGCGTGCTGGTTGCGATTATGCGCGATCTGCTGGATTTGCGGCAAGCGTTTGCCGCGGGGGTGCACTTTCTGATTCACAAGCCGGCGTCGGCGGTGCAGATTGAGCGCTGCTTGCGCGCGGCCTACTGCGCCACAGTGGCGCGGCGGCGGAAGCAGCATCGCGAGCCGGTCCGAATTTTGGCTACGGTCAGCACGCGCACGCAGCCGTTTACCGAAGCAATCATTGTGAATCTGAGCGAAGGCGGGATGGGGCTGCAGACCGATGCCCAGAACGAAATGGTGCGTGTGGTGCTGACTGCTGGAGAGGAAGTGGACGTCCGTTTTGCCCTGCCTGGCAGCGGGGAGATCCTCCACACCACAGGAAGGGTGGTCTGGACGACGCTGCACGCGTGCGGTGTGCAGTTCAAGTACATTCCTGAGGACGAGCGGCTGGCGCTGGAACAGTGGATGACGGAGTGCGTCGAGCGGTCGCTAGCGGAGATGTGCGGGCGCATGCGCGCAGTGTGTGCGTAAGGTTGGGAGACC
This sequence comes from Acidobacteriaceae bacterium, assembly GCA_003166855.1. GTDB lineage: Bacteria > Acidobacteriota > Terriglobia > Terriglobales > Acidobacteriaceae > Sulfotelmatobacter. Next base: position 1,111 of record PMUM01000094.1, read on the forward strand.
AGACGCTGTAGGAAGCAAAAAGGCCCGCGAAAGCGGGCCTTTTCAAAATGATGTATCACAGCCGCTACTGGTGGGCTGTGGGAGCTTCTCCGGTTTCGGTGGTAAGCGGCGCGATGGGTTGCGCGGCATCTTCGTCCAACTGCTTGGGCAGCGGAGACTCGAGAGCGATCTGCAAAACCTGGTCCATCGTATCCACGAAATGCAGCTTCATGGCTTTGCGCAAATTCTCGGGGACTTCGGCTACGTCTTTTTCGTTGTCCTTGGGCAGAATGACTTCGAAGAGTCCGGCGCGGTGAGCGGCCAGCAGTTTCTCTTTCAGGCCGCCAATGGGCAGAACCTTGCCGCGCAGGGTGATCTCGCCGGTCATGGCCAAGTCGCGGCGCACGGGAATCTTGCTCAGCGCGCTGGAGATGGCGGTGGCGATGGTGATGCCCGCCGAGGGGCCATCTTTCGGGATAGCACCTTCGGGAACGTGCACGTGCAAGTCGAGATTGCGGTAGAAGTCGCGGCTGAGGCCGAGGCGCTGCGCACGTGAGCGCACGTAGGACATCGCGGCTTGTGCGGATTCCTGCATAACGTCGCCGAGTTTGCCGGTGAGCGTCAGCTTGCCTTTGCCATCGACGACGCTGGCCTCCGTGCTGAGGATGGAGCCGCCGACTTCGGTCCATGCCAGGCCGGTGACCAGGCCGACTTCGGACTTTTCGTGAGCCAGGGTGTCGCGGTACTTGATGACACCGAGGAAGTCGTTGACATTCTCGCCGGTGATCGTGACGTTGTAGTTTTCGCCTTCTTTGACGACCTTGCGAGCGACTTTGCGGCAGACGTTGCCGATTTCGCGCTCGAGGTTGCGAACGCCGGCTTCGCGCGTGTAGGAGCGGATGAGTCCGGTGATGGCTTCGTCGGTGAACTTGATGTTCTTTTCAGAGAGGCCCGCGGCGAGCATCTGCTTCTTAACCAGGAACTGTTTGGCGATCTCGACCTTTTCCTGTTCGGTGTAGCCGTGCAGGCGAAGCACTTCCATGCGGTCTTGCAGGGCCGCGGGGATGGTGTGCATCACGTTGGCTGTGGCCACGAAGAAGACCTGGGAGAGGTCGTATTCCACGTCGAGGTAGTGATCGACGAACATGAAGTTCTGCTCGGGGTCGAGCACTTCGAGCAAGGCCGCGGATGGATCGCCGCGAAAGTCCATCGACATCTTGTCGACTTCATCCAGCATAAAGACGGGGTTCTTGGTGCCGGCCTTTTTCATCATTTGGATGATCTGGCCGGGAAGGGCGCCGATGTAGGTGCGGCGGTGGCCGCGAATTTCGGCTTCGTCGCGCACGCCGCCGAGGGACATGCGGACAAACTTGCGTCCGGTGGCCTTGGCGATCGACATGCCCAGCGAGGTTTTGCCTACGCCCGGAGGCCCGACGAAACAGAGGATTGAGCCTTTGGGATTCTTGACCAACTGGCGCACGGCGAGGAATTCAAGGATACGCTCCTTGATCTTCTCCAAACCATAGTGATCTTCGTTCAGAACTTTTTCAGCGCGGGTAATGTTGCGGATTTCCTTGGAGCGCTTCTTCCACGGCACGGCCAGGAGCCAGTCGAGATAGTTGCGGGAAACCGTGGATTCGGCCGACATAGGCGGCATGGCTTCCAGTTTTTTCAGTTCCTGCAGGGCCTTGTCTTTGACTTCTTTGGGCATGCCGGCGGATTCGATCTTCTTCTTCAGTTCGTCGAATTCGCTCTTTTCGCCGCGGCCCAGTTCCTTCTGAATGGCCTTGATTTTTTCGTTGAGGTAATACTCTTTTTGCGCTTTTTCCATCTGGCGCTTCACGCGCGACTGGATGGTGCGGTCGACGTTCAACTTCTCGATTTCGATGTCGAGCACGTCGGCGATGCGGGTGAGGCGCTCGGCCGGGTCGAAGATTTCGAGTAGTTCCTGCTTTTCTTCAATCGAGAGTTGCAGGTTGGCAGAGATGACGTCGGTCAGCTTGGCCGGATCTTCCATACGCACGGCCGAAATCATGGTCTCGTAGTTCAGGGCTTGGCATAGCTTGACGTACTGCTCGAAGAGGGAAGTTACGCGCTGCATGCTGGCTTCGAGCGCCGGGTTGGGTTCAGTTCCATAGCGGGCGACGCGGACCGTTGCCTGCATGAAGCCTTCGGTGTCGACGACCTGCAGAATCTTGCCGCGTTCGACGCCCTCGACGAGGACCTTGATGTTGCCGTCGGGGAGCTTCAGGCTCTGCACGATGTTGACGATGGTGCCGACTTGGTAGATCTCGTTGGCCTTCGGTTCATCGATAGAGGCGTCGTGCTGGGTGGCGAGGAATATCTTCTTGTCGGCAGCCAGCGCCTCTTCCAAGGCTCGTACGCTCGATTCGCGGCCCACCACGAACGGCGTCATCATGAAAGGGAAGATGACCACGTCCCGGATGGGCATCATGGGCAGCTTCCTGGATTCGAACTTTTCCTTGGATGTGGTCACTGAGTCTCCCTGGGGTAAAGGTCAACGATACGGTCAACGATAATAGCCAACCTGCAGCCCTGCCCGATTCTACCGCGCCTTGCACGTCCGGCGACATAGCACTTACTAACCATTTTTGGCCGACGGTAACCTGGCACTGAGGGGCTACCGGTACAGCCGGCAGAGACGCAGCCAGCTACGTCTCTGCGAACGCCTACCCGGCCTTTTCCATCACGGTGGCGAAGGAAGCGGTGCGCTTCTCCACCATTTCCCGCGTGACTTCGAACTCTTTGAGTTTCTTCTGGCTGGGCAGATTGAACATAAGGTCGAGCATGAGCTCTTCGAGGATCATGCGCAGCCCGCGGGCTCCCACCTTGCGCGCCATGGCCTGCCGCGCGATGGCCCGCAGGGCCTCGTCGTTGAACTTCAGCCGCACGTTCTCGAACTCGAACAGGCGCTGGTATTGCTTGACGATGGCATTCTTCGGACGGGTGAGGATTTCGATGAGCGCGAACTCGTCGAGATCTTCCAGCATGCCGATGACAGGCAAGCGGCCGACAAATTCGGGAATCAGGCCGAACCTGATGAGGTCTTCGGGCTGAATCTCGGTCAGCAGTTCCTGGGTGCGCTTCTTGGAGGTGATCGCATCTTCCTTGTCGGCGTCTTCGCCGCTGCGGAAGCCGAGCGACTTCTTGCCGATTCTGCGGGAGATGATCTTGTCGAGGCCGACAAAGGCTCCGCCGCAGATGAAGAGGATGTTGGTCGTGTCGACCGGAGTGAATTCCTGGTGAGGATGCTTGCGTCCGCCCTGCGGCGGAACGTTGGCGATGGTGCCTTCCAGAATCTTCAACAGGGCCTGCTGAACGCCTTCGCCGGAAACATCGCGGGTGATCGAGGGATTCTCGTCCTTGCGACCGATCTTGTCGACTTCATCGATATAGATGATGCCGGTCTGGGCGCGGCTGACGTCGCCGTCCGCGGCCTGCAGCAGTTTGAGGATAATGTTCTCGACATCTTCGCCGACGTAGCCGGCTTCGGTGAGCGTGGTGGCATCGACAATGGCGAAGGGCACATCGAGCATGCGGGCCAGAGTCTGCGCCAGCAGCGTCTTGCCGGTTCCGGTCGGGCCGATGAGCATGATGTTCGACTTGCTCAACTCGATGCCGTCGCCGGTCTTCTGGCGGTTCATGAAGATGCGCTTGTAATGGTTGTAGACGGCGACCGCCAGCTTCTTCTTGGTCTGCTCCTGCCCGATGACGTACTCGTCGAGGAAAGTCTTGACTTCCTGCGGCTTGGGCAGTTGGTTGGGTGTGGTGGTCGCAGGAGTCGCGGTGCGGTCGTCTTCCAGAATGGAATTACAGACCGCCACGCACTCGTCGCAAATGTAGGCGCGGGGATAATCGCTGGGTGACGAGATCAGCTTGGCTACAGCATCCTGCGACTTGTGGCAGAACGAACAGCGCAGAATCTCGTCGGAGCCCGACTTGGTTTTCACTCGGCTCTACTCCTTAAATGTTTCTCCGGCATGATCGGGATCCCAGCGTTGTTCGGCCCGTTCCGCCGTTCCGCTTTTTTCGCCGCCGACCTAAGGGTCAGGAGCGAAGGCAGATCATACCGCTTTTGCCGTCTTATAGATGATATCGTCTATGATTCCATATTCCTTAGCCTGCTGCGCGTTCATGATGAAGTCGCGCTCGACATCCTTTTCCACCTTGTCCAGTTTCTGACCGCTGTGCTTCGAGAGTAACTGGTTCGTAATCTCGCGCATGCGCAGGATCTCGCGGGCGTGGATGTCAATGTCGGTGGCTTGTCCCGACAAACCTCCCATGGAGGGCTGATGTATTAGAATCCTTGAATTCGGAAGTGCCAATCTCTTTTTAGGTTCGCCTGATGCCAATAGTAACGCGGCCATGGAGGCAGCCTGTCCCACGCACAGCGTCATGACGTCGTTTTTGACGTATTGCATGGTGTCGTAAATCGCCATGCCGGCCGTGATCGAGCCTCCCGGAGAGTTGATGTAAAGCTGGATGTCTTTCTCGGGATCTTCCTGAGCCAGAAACAACATTTGGGCGATCACCAGGTTGGCGATGTTGTCGTCAATGGGCGTGCCGATGAAGATAATGTTGTCGCGCAGCAGCCGGGAATAGATGTCGTAGGCGCGTTCGCCCCGCCCGGTCTGCTCGATGACCATCGGAACGAGCATCATTTGTGCGTCGTTCTTGTTTCCATCATTGTGTTTCATGTTCACCTGTCACACTCCGCCCCGACGCAACGGCTAGCTTGCTGGGGAGGATCGAAAGTGGCCCGCGTTCATTTTCTGGACTTACGCGGACTGGTGATACAGAAAATCGAGGGTCTTCTCGCTGCGGATTCTGTTCCGGATTCTATCGAGGCCCCCATCCTGTGTCAAACGAGCGCGGACCGCTTCGGGACTCTGTTTCGACTGCTGGGCAAGGGCTTCAATCTCATGATTCACTTCGTCCTCGCCAACCTCGATTTTTTCCAGATCCGCGACGCGTTCCAGTAACAACGACGACTTCACATCCTGCACCGCCTGATCGCGCTGGCCTACCCGCAAGCGGGGAAGGTCCATTTTCTTGAGGTCTTCCATCTTCATGCCCTGTGCCGCGAGCGCGCGTAGGCCACGTTCCAGACGCACGTCGATTTGCCGCTCGACCAGCGACTCCGGCACTTCGAAATCATTGCGCTTGACCAGTGCAGCAACCAGTTTGTCTTTGGCTTCGCGCTCGGCGTCATGCTTGCGCTCATGTTCCATGTTCTCGCGAATCTGTTTGCGCACCTGGTCGAGGCTGGTGAAATCGCCGAGTTCCTTGGCGAAGTCGTCATTCAATTCGGGCAGGCTCTTCTGCTTGATGCCCTGGATCTTGACGGTATAAACGAAGGTCTTGCCGGCCAGGCGTTTGTCGGCAACGTCTTCGGGATAACTTACTTCGAATTCGCGCTCGTCTCCGGCATTGGCGCCGCGGAGATGTTCTGTGAATTCCGGAACCGTGTTCTTGCCACCGATTTCGATCAGGACTTCGTCCATGTGTACGGGTTGGGAGGCGCCGTCATCCTGTTTGGGCTTGCCGTCCATGGAGGACTGGGCGAAGTCGCCGTCGGCCAGGGGACGTCCTTCGACCGAGGTGTAGGTGGCGTGCTGTTCGCGTACGCTGTTGACCGCAGCTTCGACTTCTTCGTCCTTTACGACGATTTCGGGATGGTCGGCGCGAAGCTCTTTGTAGCCTTCGACCACGATTTCAGGCAGGACTTCGAAGCTGGCCTTGAAGCGCAGCGGTTCACCGTCGTGAATATGCAGGTCGGTGACGCGCGGCTGGGAGACTGGAATCATGCCCAGTTTTTCGGCCTCTTTGCGGAAGTAGCGTGGGACAAGGGCCTCGACCACGTCGCTCTTCAGGTCTTCTTTGAAGCGCTGCTTGATGATGGACGGAGGGACGTGGCCGGAGCGGAAGCCCGGCAGGCGCGCCACCTTTTGATATTTCTGGACGATCACTTCCATTTCGCGAGCGACATCTTCGGCGGGAATTTCGACCGAGATTTCGCGTTTGACGCCGTCTTTTTTCGCGTCGACTGTTTCTGTGGGACTCACGTTNNNTGCCGAAGCACTCCCAGAAGCGGAATTCGCACCTGTGGTGTAATGAGCGGGTGAACTGGCTGACTGTTCTCAACCGCGAAGTCGTCACCTGCACGCGTTGTCCGAGGCTGGTTGAGTACCGCCAGGAAGTTGCGCGGGTGAAACGGCGTGCGTATCTCAGCTGGGAGTACTGGGGGAAGCCCGTGCCGGGCTTTGGGGATCCGCATGCGCGGGTGCTGGTCATGGGGCTGGCCCCGGGCGCCCACGGCTCGAACCGCA
>PMUM01000004.1 GCA_003166855.1 Acidobacteriaceae bacterium
GTCGCCGCTCTTGCAGTTCCCCGGTTTCGGTATCCACAAAAGCAATTTGTTGAAAGGCCGGGTGGTAATCTGCTCCGATAATGATCATTGTTCCGCTCCTTTCTCCCGGGCCTTTTGGTTGGTTGTACACCACCAAAGTTTACCCGGGCCCAGGAAGCCGACATTGTCATGGAATCAATTACGCTCAAAACCCCCAAGCCAAGGCGAACAGACGGCGCAAACAATGTGTCGAAGCAAGATGGGCTTCTTCACACACAGAGGTTATGGAATATTGAACACCACGTTACTCTTAAGGACGCCACTAGGCGTGGTGACTTCGACTGTGCCCGTGGTCGCGCCCGCAGGAACTGTCGTCGTGATTTCAGTGCCTGATACTACTTTGAACGCCGCAGCCGTCCCGTTAAACGTGACGCTGGCCATCTGATTGCGACAGTTACCTCTCCCACCCTTATGCCTGATGCAAAAGAAAAGCCGCCCGAGACCGAGCGGCCATTCTGTGTCGTGCTGTTAGTCCAGATGGGAATGTAGTCAGCCCGATTCGCCCTTCTTCTATTCTTGAGGTTCGTATATGGCAGTCCAGGAGATTGTGACGGTTACCTGGTCCTGAGCGTTTGACGGGTTATTGATTATCGTGGAGTACCCTGTAAACGCAACCTGCTTGTTTACACCAGTCAAATTCCCAAACGGAAAATTGAAGTTGAACGACCCCGATTCTCCCGCGACCTGTGGGCCGAAGTACCCGGTAACGTCAACACTACAACTGTCTCCTGCCGCAAGGCCGCACTGCACGACCTGAATAGATAAATTGACGTTGGCATCAAACAAAGCAAACCCATTCTGGCCGCATCCAACGGCTCCCGTTACTCCCTTGCAGGGTACTGAAAGGGTAATACTTTGGCCGGGCTGGAGCACTACTTCTTGGTTCTGAGCCTTGATGGCCGTGTTGGAGGCCGCATTTGCTCGACCGACGCCCGCGAGCAAAGATACGACCACGAGTGAACTGCATAACCAAACGCTAGTGCGAACCATAGAACCTCCTTGAAGTTAGTTTGCTAACCATTTCTTTGAACTGAGTTTACGTTGAGATTCGCGAGACAGCCGCAGGCGAGAGAGCGATACTCCCGTGGAGCATCGCATCGGTTCTGCCGTAGTTGGATCCTCCTTTTTGAGAATTTGCGAACGTTGGATGGGCCGCCATCTGCTCCAAACTCGGCCTCTACCTAGTAACGCGAAGAAGTCGCGGAAAAAGGTCCAAATTTTTGGGGAATATTCCGGCTTGCCGCACCCGTGAACCCCAAATGCGGTTATAGCCCTGTCAATCTGCAAATAGTTGCGGTGTGGGCATGCAAGGGCAAGTCACTGAAAGCCGTGGAGTTGGCCGTATATCAGAAGGGTAAGTGGCGAAATATCCCCTTTACGCTCAAAATGCCTCGGTCGGAACTTTGAGCAGGCTTACGCATTCTCGACGGGGACAGGGTAGCCCCGTCCCCGTGAGCACCCACGACGCAGCCTTGCGCCTGGCAATAAGGGCCAGTCTCATCCCCTTCGGGTTTGCGGCGCGAGTTGTGTACCCCCAAGTCAAGTGCTCCAGCAAGACCGAGTACTTGACAAGCATGATTAACGTGGAAGGTAGGAGCCGAACGATGGAGGGGTTGACATGACGCCGAAACAAATCGATCTGGTTCAAATTCGCAAAATGGCCTCAAAGAAGGAAAAGGAAAACTGGAGGTTCCGTCAGTTCCTCAAAGGATCGGAGGGTCTGGATATTGACCGGTGCGTGGCCGCGATTACCGAGCGTGTATGGGCTGGAATTGATTGCACTACCTGCGCCAACTGTTGTCGCGAATTGCAGCCGACGTTCAGCGAGGAAGACATTAGTCGAGTGGCGCGTCGCCTCGGCATGGATCGCCAGCAATTCATCAATACGTATCTGCAAAAGACGCAGAATGGCGAATCAAACCCCTGGGAAACTCGCACAACCCCGTGCCCGTTTTTGAAGGGGAACCTGTGCAGCATCTACGAAGACCGCCCTGGGGATTGCAGCGATTATCCCCATCTGTACAAGTCGGATTTCATCTCTCGTACTTGGGCAACCATTGAGCGGACGTTCACGTGCCCCATCGTTTACGAGGTTATGGAGGAACTGAAGAAGTCTCTGCGTTCTGAGTGGCAAGCCTATAACCGTCAATAATGGTATGACGGCTTACGTCAGAACGGAATCCAGATCGCTCTACGTGGGCATCCACCCATTGCTAACGGTCGATCGCGGTAGGGACACCAGTCGCCCGGTGCCCCCCGCACGGACCCGGACGGGCGCTCATTAGCGCATCCGGTTCTTATCTCGGATGAGTAACGGCCAAGCGAACCGCTTGTCCGCACGCCGCTCAGTCCCTGGGACACGCCTGCTTCCCCGCTCTGTGTCGGGCACGTGTTAGATTGACCGGCGCTCTCCTTGATCCGCAGCCTTCCCTCCTCACTCTCCGCCGACGATGTTCCGTCTTTGTTCGAATGATTCATCGGTACTATGCCGCGGTGTGACTCCTCGGGGACGTACACGCGGGCCGTGTGGCCTAAGCCTTCTCCCGCCGTCCTGCGACTGACTTTCGCCGCAGGCTAGACCGCCCGGTGAGCGCGGCACGGCTTCGAGCGCTTGAGAAACAGTTTCGTTGCTCGCAATACCTTCAATAGCAGCGGGAGTCCTGCTCACAATTACCCCGTTATCCAGTTTGACGGACTCGCCGGACCGCATCGTAATGCCAGAGATTACGCCCTTGTTTTCGACCACGAGAACATCTGGCTCCTGATGTTTTTCAAAGGCAGCAAAGAACGAATCTGCGAATCTGACGGCCGGAAAGGTTTCGACTTGTATCGCGCATCCTAAAGATTTCGCCTTCATCTTAAGGTCAGTGGAAATGGCCTTGCAGGGAGCGCCTTCGTAATAGGGACTGCCTACCTTCCAGACTGTGATGGCTTTCGCTTGCGGTGAACAAGTCGCGGAACTCAGTAAAGGCTGTTGCTGGGCGAACGAGAATGTGCTGCAAGAGACGAGGGCCAAAAGGCAGAGCGAAGAACGACGCATCGTCGCACCCCTTGATTCGCATTGATTATAGTTAGCTACGGGCAGCTTCAGTAGCCAGTTTTGCGAAACTTTACACAATCTGCCACCGTGATGCCCTATCCTCTTTCGGCACGATTGACGATCGCGGTAGGGAC
>PMUM01000162.1 GCA_003166855.1 Acidobacteriaceae bacterium
GTACACGCGGGCCGTGTGGCCTGAGCCTTCTCCCGCCGTCCTGCGACTGACTTTCGTCGCAGGCATCTCCGAGGTCTCCCGGTTCTCGTGCATGAAGTTTCTAGGCGTGTCTGGGGTCTTCGACTACGCCGGACTGAATCAGGACTCGCGTTATCGTCCCTGCNNCCCTGTCTACGCTTCACTGAGTTCCTCGCGGTAGCAGCGCAAGACTCGGGGCCGAGCGGATCGCTAGTCCTTTCTCGTAAGAATTTTGCATTCTCTACTTCATACCGGTTTATCCCGGCGCACAACAATCCCCATTACACTCAAAACTCCGGCCAACAAGTCAATAACTGTCTGATCTCGTAACAGCCAGCGGTCAAATCGCCCGCCGTATCGATTCCGACGTCGAATAGCATAGGCAGGAACTCCCCGGCTTTCCCTGTGAACGTCTCGTCGAGAGACGCGAGATTGAGCGGCTCTCCCGTGCCGACATAGAACGTTCGGGCTTTCGTCTGTCCGACGAAACTTGCTGCAGGCTCGATCATCCCTGAAGTCCCGATTGCAACGAAGACCGTGCAGACTTCCAGTGCGCACAGGACCCGATCCATACCAAATCGCCTTTCGCCGAACTAGCAAATATTATCTGGTGGTCACCTTAGTGCCATTGACCCCGGAGCCAGCCGGCGGCAACTGCCGCATGCTTTTGGACCCGTGGTTCTGGGCCAAGTTACATGCCTAGAGACACTGGGGAGCTCCGATGCCTTCGAGATTCAAATCCGTCTGTTATTTCTTCTCTTTGTCCCGCTCGTCCAACGCCTCCTGCAATAACACTTGCACCATGTTGACCCGAGTCCGGGTCTCCTTCTCAGCGTGAATGTCCACACGCTTCACTAGGCGCTCTGGAAGGCGGAAACTGAGGACAACTGTACGTTCAGGTTTCATTCCGCCAGCGTAGCAGCATGTGGCGACCTGTTGCCATAGGTAGCAGTTATCAATCAGACAACCCCACTTTCGTATTATGCCACATACTGCTACAATATGCGACACTAGACACATGGGAACAAGAACCACAATGACACGAATCGAGCAGGGTCTCTCACGGGTCGCACAGCTGGCGAACAGCGCGCAGAAGGTGCCGCGAAAGACGCTGGGCAGCATGCGGACCCACTGGACCGACGATGCGGTCAACGCTCAACTCGAACAGACGTTGCAGAAGATCGAACTGTATATCCAGTGCCAGAGGAAACCGCCAACGCTGGAACGGGCGTTGCGGCGGGCAGTGGTGCACGTAGGTGGACGATGACGCGCTGCGATTGACACGGTTTTCATCGACGCGATTCTCACGGGGCTGCTGCGGGAACTAGGGTTGCCCCAGACGTTCCCGCTCATCAAACTCAGCCCACGGATGCAGAAATGGATTGTCGACGAGGCCGAATGCCTGCAACGGGACGCGATGTCACACCCGACATTCGCTCTGTTGGTTGAGGACGGCTACCCGCTGACCCGCGAGAGCTATCTCAACATCAACAATGTCGATGAGGAGGACCTCGACGCCGAACAGGAAGGCGAGTTGCCCGAAATCTTTCAAGAGTCCGCTATCGAATCGCGGGTCTCTGAAGTGATGTTCGCGATTGAAGTTGATGACGTCCTGCGGCAACTGAAGGGGAGATGACCCGCCGTTCGCAGCAGCCGTCTCCGCCGTCACCACACTCTGGATAGTTTTCTAGGCACATATCGTCTCCTGCGGTCGTGATTAGACGCAGGTCGCCTCGCTGAATGACATGCCGACGACAGTCATCTGGGCCTTCTGGGCAGCGTCTGCCCTCAAATAGATCAGCGTGCTCGACGAACTGCGGTGGCCGACGTAATCTTGGATCGCGTTGAGGTCGTGAGTTTCCTGCCACAGCAGAATGCAAATGCTGTGCTTCAAAACATGGTAGTGCCGTTTTGCTGGATGAATGCCCGCGAGGGCAGCATATCGTTTGAGCAGAACGTCCATGTACTGGCGCGACCAGGAGAACAATTCCGTTTCGGGGCTAGCCTTCGCGAGCTCCAACAGGGGAGACTCGTCGAAGAGGGGATCGCTGTCAATTCGCAGGGCGTGCAGCGTCGCGCGGCTCTTCTTCAGCCGCTTGACTGCGAGCCTACCGTCGCAGATGTCGCGCCCACGAATCGCCAGCGTCTCTGACACACGGAGCCCATGTAAAAGACCGACGTGCAGGGCAACGTGGTGCAGCGGATTTTGATCCCGGGCGACCCTAAACAATCTGACCAGTTCGTCGCGATTGAGGTATTCCATATGCCTCCATGCCACGCTCAGTTTACAATGTAACTACAGGCATAGCTATAGCACGATAGTCATCTATAGTAATCTGTGGTCCATCTTATTGACAGGTATATGCTTAGAGGTTACGCTATGTCATGAAAGACACGATGCTTCGCACAGCGCTGTTCGTGAGATCGGGCCAGATGGCCAAGTTGCAGACCCTGTCCAAGGTCACAGGGGCTCCGGTGGCCGAATTGGTAAGACGTGCGATCGACGCCTACCTGGAGCAGAGAAAAGCAGAAATCAAGAACGCCTGAGATGGAATACCAGGTGCCGAAGCACTGCGCACTTCTGGCGCGACCGCTCGAGGTCGCAATGTCGGCCCTACCAATACGCTCAAGTACTAAGCACGGCGGAATTACTTCCGGTTTGCCCGTCATTCGGGAGCAAAGCGCCAGGAAGGAATACGCCGGCGCGAAGCAGGTTATGATGCACGGATGGGTTTATCCCCTTTTTTGAGGAGCATTTGCATGGAACGGTACCGTGTTCGGTCGTTGGTATTCCTCGCCTCAGTCCTAGCGCTGGCCGCGTCCGCCGCGCTCGCCGAAGAAGCAATCTTAATCACCGTGGACGCGACTAGAACTCAGCAGAAGGTGCTGCACACGCATTTGGTGATGCCCGTCAAGTCCGGACCTCTAACGCTCTACTACCCGAAATGGATTCCCGGTGAGCACGGGCCCGACGGACCCATCGCAAATCTCACGGGCCTCAAATTCGAGGCGGACGGCAAGACCATTCCGTGGCAGCGTGATTTGCTGGATGTTTTCACCTTCCACCTGGAAATCCCCCACGGCGTCAGCCATCTCGACGTCAACTATGACTATATCGAGCCCGACGGCGTCTCAGCCACTGACAAATTGATGGTCCTGGAATGGAATGAAGTCGTGCTTTATCCGGCAGACGTCCCCGCCGAGAAACTTACGTATGAAGCGAAACTTGTGATGCCGGATGGATGGAAATTCGGCACCGCGCTTCCCGTCGACAATGAATCGGCGAACCGAGTTTCATTCAAACCGATTTCCCTAGACTTGCTTGTGGACTCGCCTGTAATCACCGGAGAGTTTTACCGAAGCATCGACCTCACGCCGCCAGGCGAACCTATCCATCATGAAATCGACATTGCTGCCGACAGCGCAGATGATCTGAACATGAGCCCCGAAAACCAGAAGGAGATGATCAATCTGGTGGCCGAATCGGGCAAACTCTTTGGCGCTCGCCACTATCGCGACTATCATTTCCTGCTCGCGCTCAGCGATCACGTGGCGCATTTCGGCCTCGAGCACCACGAGTCGAACAACAGCCGCTTGCCGGAGCGAACTCTCCTTTTGCCCAGTTCCGGCATGTCGCTGGGTGGACTGCTGGCGCACGAATTTGTTCACTCCTGGAACGGCAAGTTTCGCCGCCCCGCCGATCTGACCGTCCCTTACTACGAACAGCCCATGAAGACGGACCTGCTATGGGGCTATGAGGGGCTTACAGATTACCTTGGGCCCATGTTGGCGGCACGCAGCGGCTTGTGGTCGCCCGACCAATACCACGAGTATCTGGCCAGCATCGCGGCCATGCTGGGCCCCGGACGCCCCGGACGTACCTGGCGCCCGTTGCTTGACACCGCGGTTGGAGAACCCGGCCTGGGCTTCGGAAGGGGCGGCTGGCTGAACTGGCGCCGCGGCACCGATTACTACGACGAGGGCGATCTGCTCTGGCTCGAAGTAGCCACTATCATTCATCGCGAGTCTGATGGCAAGAAATCGATTGATGATTTCTGCCAGGAATTCCACGGCGGCCCGAATCATGGCCCAGAGGTAAAGACTTATACCTTCGACGATTTGGTGAAGACGCTCAACGCATTGGCGCCTTTTGATTGGCCCGGGTTTTTTCACACCAGGTTGACTTCCACTTCTGCGGAAGCACCCGTGGGAGGAATCGAAAACGGCGGCTGGAAAGTCACGTTTAGCGACAAGCCTACGAAGTTGGAAGGCCGCCGCGGCAATATCGGCGAGGTCTATTCCATCGGTCTCCAGGTGGGTAGCGATGGAGTAGTTACGGACTCCATCGTCGGGAGTCCGGCGTTTGAGGCAGGCGTCTCTTCGCAGATGAAAATAATTGGCGTCAATGGCCGTGTCTACACCCAGGAATTGCTCTCGGACGCGATCAAGTCTGCGAAAGACATTTCACAACCGATCACACTCCTCGTCGTCGTGGATGATTATTTTCGAACGTGCACCATTACCTACCATGACGGCGCGCGTTATCCGCATCTGGTGCGTGATGGTGAGCGGCCGGACTATCTCGACGAGTTAATCAAGCCCCAGGCCCCAAGCCATTAGAAGTCGCCAGCCCGGTCTCTGATGACGTTCCGGTTGTAGCGCGTAGCCTGCGCAGCGCGCTGGAGTGGATGCCACGATTCTGGGCGGGTAGTCGGCAAACCTTACCTTACCCGGTTAGGTGAGAGTAGCCCGTCAACCGGCCAGGACAAGAGGTTACTCAACTACCGTTTTGCTGGAGCTTCGGACAACCACTTATTCGGCATCCTCGGCCACGAGCACTCCAGGCCACCGAAGAAACGGCTCCAGTCCAGAGCCCCCACACTAGGCTCGCGTCAGGAAAATCGGTAGTTCCAGCTTGCGATCGTAAGTCGGCCGGTAGCGCTCCGCGTTGTACATGGTGGCGATCTCCACTTTGCGCGGCCCGAGTTTGGGATCGGGGATCGGTACCATCGCGTAGCAACCGCTGCTGATCCCCGTCATTAGGCCGGCCTTTCCCTCTTCTACGGCATCCATCGCCATTCCGGCGTAGGTGATGGCCACCATGCGGTCGACGAAATCCGGACTGCCGGAGCGTAACTCGTAGGTCAGGTCGCTGACCACGGTTTCGTTTCCAGTGGCGGTCTTAATCTCATCGCTCAGGTCCTCCGCTACGCTCATCTTCTTGCGGTGGCCGAAGGCATCGGCTGGGCCATATTCCTTCACCCTGTAGCCCTCCCACTCGGCGCCCTCGGAAAGAATCACCAGCGAGTAGTTGCTGGGATTGTTGCGCTTGTCGGTGAGCAGGATTTCGATAAGGTGCTCCAAATTCACCCTGTATTCGGGGATACAGCAGCGCACCGATGTCACGTACGCAGTGTACAGAGCGGTGTAGCCGGCGTCGCGGCCGAACACCCGAAAGATACCGATGCGCTCGTGCGAGCCCACGGTGGTCCGCTGCCGCTCGATGGCGTCCATGGCGCGCGTGATGGCAGTTGAAAACCCTATGCAATACTCGGTGTTGCGAACGTCGTTATCCATGGTCTTCGGCACCGCAATCACTTTCACTCCGTGCCGGTCAAGTTCGGCGGCATAGCTAAGGGTGTCATCTCCGCCAATCGCCACCACGTAATCGAATCCCAACATCTCGATATTCTTCAGCACCGCCGGAGTTACGTCGAACACCGTGCTGGTTACGCCGTTCTTGATGGATTCCTTACTCGAAAACTGCTGCCCTGCGAGCGCAGGCGGCAGCTTTTGCATCTTGGTAGGATTCGTGCGCGAGGTGTGCAGATACGTGCCGCCCGTGCGATCAATGGTGCGGGTGTTCTCACGGTTGAGCGGCTGGATATAGCGCGACCGGCTGGCCGGATCTTTCAGATCCACGTGCGTCAATCCTTCCCAGCCGCGGCGTATGCCAAGGACCTCGCATCCGATTTCGGACGCCCGATAGACGATCGATTTAATGACCGAATTCAGGCCCGGGACGTCGCCGCCTCCCGTGAGAATACCAATTCGCTTTGCCGACATGAAAATGCTCCTTAATAAGGATGGGGTTCAGGGTTCTCGAAGTTCATTCTATAGAAGACCGCACCACACATCGTCGGCACACGTTATCACTGTGGCACACATGGCATATCTCGCGCGACGGTAGCCTTTAACGCGAACTCGCTCCCACCTAAGAACGACGATGCTTCGCACTCTGGGCTATGACACACCTGTGCCGCGTGCATCGGCTGCATTTTCTGGCCGCTCTTCGTTAGCTTCTGCGAATCTGCCAACTCACCGATTCAGCGCAGTTCCCAGATGCGCAAGGCGGTGCCAGCCCGGATAGGTAATCTTAAACGCGCTTGTAGCGGGTAATCTCCGGTTTGTCGGCAACCCTTCCCTAATCGGTAAGGTAAGGTTTGCCCGTCATCCGCGCGCGATCTTATCGGCCAAGTACTACAATCGGTCAGGAAGCTGCGCTTCGCGGTTTCGAGAAGTCATCAAGTCGCACTGCGCTAGGCTCGCGTTCCAATTCACTCAAAGAGGAGCGTAATTGATGGTTCGGCTTATAAATCTTGGTCTTCTCGGCCTTGTTATTGTTCTCCTGGTCGGCACAGCAGCAGCGTCTGCGAGAAAAGAAGTCGCCGATTCGGCCACCGTAGTACTTCGCGAGAATTGGCTCATCCAGCCTTCAGCCGAGGTTCATGCAGACGGGGCAGCGATCTCGACGGCTGGGTTTCCCACGAACGGCTGGTATCCCGCTGTGGCGCCCTCGACCGTCATGAGCGCACTGGTCGAGGACAAGGTGTACCCCGATCCCTACACCGGCATGAACCTGCGCTCCATCCCCGGCACGACGTACCCGATATTTGAGGACTTCTCGATTATCCCGATGCCGCCGACCAGTCCGTTCCGGCAGTCCTGGTGGTATCGCACCGAATTCAAACTCCCGCCGGATTACAACGGGAAAACAATATGGCTTGGTTTCGATGGCATCAACTACCGGGCGAATGTGTGGATGAACGGCGTACAGATCGCCTCCTCGGAAAAACTCGCCGGCATGTGGCGGCTGTTTCAGTTCGATGTGACGTCGGCCGCGAAGCCCGGCCAAACCAACTCACTCGCCGTCGAGATATTTCCCCCGCAGCCGCGCGATTTGGCCATCACGCTCGTCGACTGGGCCCCGATGCCTCCAGATAAAGAGATGGGCATCTGGCGTGACGTGCACATTACGACCACCGGGCCAATCGCGGTGCGTTACCCGGCTGTGCTGGCCAAGCTAGACCTGCCGTCCACCGACCGGGCCATGTTGACGATACGAGCGGAGCTGACCAACGCTACGGACCATTCGGTCGAAGGTGTGGTGAAGGGACAAATCGAAAAACTCTCCTTCGAGCAGCCAGTTCACCTCGGCCCCAAAGAGACCCAAGTGGTCCACTTCACGTCAGAGAGGTTTCCGCAGCTCACTCTTGTCAATCCCCGCCTGTGGTGGCCGGTGCAAGTTGGAAAGCAGGAGCTCTACCCACTCGACCTGACGGTCGAAGTGCAGCGACAGGTCTCCGATGCAGCGCATATCCGCTTCGGAGTCCGCCAAGTTACATCGAACATTGACGAGAAGGGGCACAGGATATTTCAAATCAATGGCAAGAATATTCTGATCCGAGGGGCTGGATACAGCTTCGACCTGCTGCTGCGATCCTCGCCGGAGAGGCAGCAGGCCGAGCTCAACTACGTCCGCGATCTCAACCTCAACGCGGTGCGCTTGGAAGGCAAACTGGAGAACGACCACTTCTTCGACCTCGCCGATCAGATGGGCATTCTCGTGATGCCGGGCTGGTGCTGCTGCGATCAATGGGAAAACTGGCCGGAGTGGGACAAGGAAACCGAAACGATCGCGGGGGATTCGCTGCGCGACCAGATTCGGCGGCTGGAGCGCCATCCTTCCGTGATCAGCTGGATGTATGGCAGTGACTTCGCGCCTCCGCCCAGAATCGAAAAGATGTACCTGGGCATCCTGCAGGAGTTGGAATGGCCGAACCCCTCGATCTCATCCGCCGCAGGCAGGACCACCACCGTCGGACCAAGCGGCGTGAAGATGACGGGACCTTACGAGTACGTCGCACCATCCTTCTGGTATCTCGATACGCGGCACGGTGGAGCGTTCGGCTTCAACACCGAGACCAGTCCCGGACCGGCCATCCCACCCGTGGCAAGCCTGCGCCGCATGCTGCCGGCGGACCATCTCTGGCCTATTGACTCGGTGTGGGAATACCACGCCGGTGGTATGTCCCGCACGCTGAACGTGTTCACCGAGGCCCTCAACGAACGCTATGGCCCCGCACATTCAGTGGAGGAGTATGCGCTCAAAGCCCAACTCCAGGCCTATGAGGCGCACCGGGCCATGATGGAAGCCTATGGTCGCAACAAGTACACCTCGACCGGGATCATTCAGTGGATGCTAAACAACGCTTGGCCCAGCATGATCTGGCACATGTACGACTGGTATCTCCGTCCCGGAGGATCGTATTTCGGTGTGAAGAAAGCATGTGAGCCACTGCACGTGCAGTACTCATACGACGATCGTTCGATCGTGGTGGTGAATTCTTATTACCAACCACTTGCCAACCTCAAAGTCACCGCCAAGGTGTTCAACCTCGACATGAGGGAGAAGTTCTCGAAAGAGGCCGAGATCAGCGTTGGTCCGGACAGTAGTACCCGCGTGTTTTCCTTGCCCGCGATCGACGGGCTCAGTACGACCTACTTCGTCAGCCTCAGCCTTGAAGCAGCTGATCAAATCAAGAGCAGAAATTTTTATTGGCTCTCGACAAAACCGGAAACGATCGATTGGAGCCGGCAGGAAGAAGATCCTACCGGCGAATATGACATCTCGACCTGGGCGCCCACCAAGACGTTCGCCGACTACACCGCGCTCAACACGCTGCCGAGAGTCGACCTGGACGTAACTGCCGAGAATCGAAAAGACGGCCAGGAGGGTTCGACAACGGTGACCGTCCACAACCCGACATCGACTCTTGCTCTCGCCGTGCACCTGATGGTCAACAAGTCATCGAACGGCCGCGTCAGCCGTGAAGGCGAGGAGGACAATGAAATCTTGCCCGTGCTATGGCAGGACAATTATTTCGCTTTGCTGCCCGGAGAGGCGCGCCAGGTGACTGCGACATATCGGCTCGGCGATAAGAGCAAGGCGACTCCAAGCGTCGAAATTGAAGGATGGAACGTCAACCGCAAGACTGCTGACGTTCAGCAATAGAGATTCAGCAACAAAAATCTGGAAGACAAAATCCAAGAACGGGAAACAAGCCCAATTCCATGATCTCTCGACCGCCTTCCGAAACGCACCGCCAGGACCTGGACAAAGTCCTTCGGGTATTGCAGGACACGCCCGCAATCGATCGCGAGTACATGGCGCCGCTGGAAGAATTCCAGGCGCGTGTTCAAAGCACCAACCAGGCATTGCAGCAACACGGCCACACCGTCGGCCTGGTTTTTTCCGACGAGCACTATGCCGGCGACGTCCCTTACCTCGGTGGAAACACAAATATTTCCATCGAGCAAGTGGCGGGCGTTATCGGGCCAAACGGATTTCACGTCGTGGCGGGCCTGGAGGGCGGCTATGTCGCCGAGCAACTCGCCGGCCGTGCCGGTGCCACGGTGCACAAGGTCGAATTGCTGCAATTAGCCGACGAGAAATATCCCATCCGCGCCGAGCGCCTGGAGGACGTCATCCAGGCCGCCGCCGGCAAGGACGTCGACCACATCGCCCTGCTGACGCCACGCCAGGTAATCCCCGCAGGCCTGGTCGAATACCTCGAAAACATGTATGGGAAAGACGGCGTAGTCGACGCCCAGGAACTGTACTACCGCGTGAAGTACGAGAAGAGCGCGATCGAGATGCGCCTCATTTCCGATGCATGCGTGATCGGGGATGCGATGTTGCGCGCCATGCTGGCGGTCCTCCGCCCCGGACGTCTCGAAACCGAAGTCGCCGCCTGGGGCGCGTGGGTCGGCCGCATGCTGGGTTCCGAGCGCGACGGGTTTCAAATCATGGTGGGCGCCAACACCGCCAACCGCACGCTGATCGGTCCAGCACTCAACCGGCAAGTTCGCGAGGGCGATTGGGTTCACCTGGGCGTCGCACCGAAACGCGATGGACTGACCGCCTGCATTCGCCGGTCCGTGATTGCGGTGGACTCGCCCATGAAAGTTACTCCGGAGCAAAAGTTCTGGTTCGATCTGGTTGAAGAAGGATACAGCGTCGGCGAGCACTGGTATCGCGAAGTCGCCGGCAAGCACCTACCCGCCCGCCTGCAAGAACAATCCCTCGTCGACTTCTTTGACGGCCATTCGCAAGAGATCTCGCGTCGCGTTGGGCGGGAGATTAATCTCGCGCAGCAGAAGCCCTACACTGGCACGCACAACTCCGGCTATACCGAATGCCAGGAATTCTTTGGCGCCATCACGCTCGACAGCCAGGAGCCGTTAGGCAATCAGATTGTTACCATGCTGGACGTAGCGCTGCGCGGAATCGGGGACCGCTGGAATGACGTCGTGATCCCCGGCTTCGATTTCTGCGTGGTCGAGAACACACTGGGTAAATACGGCACGCGCGTCGAAACGCTGACCAAGGTGCCGATCAACGTGCAAGAGTTGGTTGTTTCCTAGCAATCAAGCATGATCGCCGTGAGCGACCACAACAAAGAAACCTGCTGCAAAATCGACCGCGTGGAATTCATTGCGTCGCTCCCGGTTGGTCAGCAAACCGTAAGTAATCGATCGAATACGACCTCAGCGGATGGCGAATGAAATACGAGGTCCCAAACCGGGTTGGGGCAAGGATGAGTTTGCGGGTAAGTGGCAAAGAGCTCGTCGGACCGCCAGTTGACGCGACGCGCTCCTAGGCATTCTTCGACACCGCCTACGAGCACGCCAGCAGAGCATGAGAAGAGAGTGTATTAATAAGGAGCATACAGGTCGTCCGCAAGCCTTGTGTCGGTATTTGGCTACGCCGGAAGCCCCTCGAGCCCGCGAAGCGATTACATCAGTGAAAAGGCCTTGTGAACGGCCATTCTGCCCGGTTGTCAAAATATGGAAGTGACAAGCTCTCACTTATCTATCCTGTTATCAATGATTTGAACCCATCCGACCTGCCTACGTCATGCATTCGCCCCGAAAGATAAGCGAAAGTTACGAATTCGTGTATCAATAACGCAACCGGCGGATCCTTCGGTCCATGTCAGTCTCTGATCACTCTACTGTAAGTCGCATATTTGCAATGGGATAGGGGGTCACTGAGCAAGGACAGGGGCACGCCCCGGGAGTCCCCCTGGGGACCCGTTTTGCCAAGTCCGTTTGGCCACCCTAGACGTCCAAAACCGGGAGACTGAAAACAGCGCAGTATTTGTGCCTTTCGGAAGGACCAAAGCCTGGAATTGTATGGTGCAGATCGGCCAGTCAGTCATCGGGCGGCTACTTAGAAAGCCAGCTCTCCAGAATCCGGGCCGCTATCAAATTAGTAAACCGCGATAGCATGATACCGGTCTGGTGATACCTATCTCCCATCTAAGTCCTTTGTGCTCAGTGGTCGGCTTCGAGCGTCGGATTCTCCCGACTGCGCGACGCCTGGGAAG
This sequence comes from Acidobacteriaceae bacterium, assembly GCA_003166855.1. GTDB lineage: Bacteria > Acidobacteriota > Terriglobia > Terriglobales > Acidobacteriaceae > Sulfotelmatobacter. The sequence continues at coordinate 11,691 of PMUM01000162.1, forward strand.
GGGACGCGCACGCAGTAAGAAGGGTCCCTGAATAGGGTGGTACGACTACCTCTGCTCGAGGGGGGTGCCAGGAGCCCCGCCGGGTCACGGTCTCCTCGGATGTTGGCCAAGCCGGGACGACGCGTATCTCCGATCACGGGTTATCAAGTCTTAACTCGCTGTTCGAAAGGGCGAAAAAGAGCCGACGATATGCGTGTAAAGATCAGGCAGATTCTGAGCCTTGACCTTGCCGCATCTCCTTTTGCACAGTCACCCCCGATTCTTAGATTTCAGATCCTCCAACAATTTTCATTCGCAGCAGTACCGCGTTCATGCGGTCTACGATCTCTTGACTCGCAGGCGCTCTGATTAGCTCTTCCCATTCAGCTTGAAGTTTCTTGTGAAGAACCTGTGCAACTTCCGACGCGGCTTCCGCCTGCAATCGCGCCAACGTGTCCGCCGATTGTTGCAGGACAACCTTTTCACTTTCTAGGCGCTCGACTTGCTGTATTAAAGAGCGAATCCTCACAATATAGTAATTTAATGGTTCTTTAGGCTATAAATGGCAGTTATTAACAGGTTATAGTTAATGCATTATACATGTCGACAGTACAAGAAGTAATGTATAATCATGCGATTAGATATTTCCATCACCAGATTATCACCGTTGTGCCCCATAATTTATCCCTTTCGAATATGTTCTGTCTCGAGACGAGAAAGTCCTCTTGGCCAGCCCAAGGGGAAAGAAAATGGAGGGGTGGGCGGGGGCTCCTGCCCCCATGGGATGGAAGAAAAGTTCAGTTCTCCTCCCCGACACTCGGCTCTGGCCTGCCGTGCCCGTCTATTTGTACACTCCGCCGTGACCCGTGGGGTTCCGAAGCCTCCCGTGTTCTGCATCGTCATCGGGGTGGGCCGAATTTGAAAATGTTCCCGCTCGCACTCAGGGCGTCCTCGTCCACTACAACATCATTGATCTATATATATATACAGATATTGTCACTCTGACTCCTAGATCTACCAAATAGACTGCCGCCCAAAGCCCTAGCAGGGATGATCCGACCGAGAATCTAGGCCCTGCTCAGTTAATGACTGACGGCCGATCAGTCGGCCAGCAGTTGCTTCCGAACAGCCGTCATGTGGAGGGACAACTGTCCTGCCCAGTTTGGCGGGAATCCGGAAGTGCGGAATCCACCCAAGACCTGACTACGTTGCACGTGTCATCGCTGGTTTGGGAGGAGGGAAACATTTATGAGTGCCAGCTGCGTTCCACCACCAAACCCGGTAAAACTCCTTCTTTGTCTCAGGGTCTCTCGGGAATATTTTATTGAGAGCCCTCACCACAGTCTTTGCCCCCGCAACGGACGGAGCAGCACCGCCAACTAAAGTGGCGAGGATGAAACTCGTAGCCGTATCTAATTCGAGTCGGTGCGCCGATCGAATCGGCCCGAACAACAGCTTCGGATTGCCGGTCCTCTTTGTCAAACTCCCTGGTGCTGAGGGCGAACCTCCCCAACATACGTCCATGATTACAACAACATTCAAAGGGCACACTCCGCGAAGCCCATTCAGCACGTCCCACCAATCGACAAGCTCGGCATGATTGTCCAAGCTAGTCGTGCTGAAAGCAGCTGACAAGCCGCGTACACCCACATGTAGTGGATGTGAGGGTTCTTCGCCATGCAGAGAGACCCAAAGCAACTTCGGTTCATCTCGGGGACGTTCTCCTGACCAACTGCCAAACTCGGTGATAGCCCGGACGACCGCGGCGCGATCAGGGCAGTTCAGGTGATCCTCGTTAGTATCTCCTGACTGATTGTGCAGGCTCAGATACGTTCGAACGAGTCGGTAAGTGGCCTGGATGGAATCACCTCCTAATAGGCTTTGCTTGACAGACTCAATAGGAAAGGTGTGCACTGCCATGTCTCTATTCTCCCCAGTTTGGAAAGTTGGCTCCAGTTTTCAGAGCGGTGTGTTGAAGGTAACACGCAAGCCACGCTGGAATCGGTGACCTCCGAGTTGACGCTGAATTTTGTTGCCCGTCCCGGATCGATGGTCGGCGACTTGGGAAATGGGAACGGTTAGATTGGGCACTAAGACGGAGCGATAAACGCCTATTGTGTCCATCCGGGCAACCTGATGCGGACTCATTGGTTCGGTCACTACAGCAGGTGTGCCAACATAGTTTGTCTCAAACGAGGGGTTCACCCCAGACCTGTGTGCCAGTTGTGTGCCGGTTTGATGTCACGACCTAGCTAAACTACTGCCGGCCGATCAGTCGGACGCTCTCTCGTCCGCACGCGAAATCTGATCATTCGAGTTGGCTGTGCGAATGTAGGAAAGCAAAGAGAACGACCACGGATAGCACCGCCACAATCACGAGGCCAATTGCGAAGTACCGACTCTCACGCCAGCCACGCATCGCGATTATTAGGAATAGCGGTGCGTACGAACTGAGGAACAGAATGAGCCTAGTGAAAGTATTCGGCATCACTTACTCGCATTGTGAAAATGCACGTGCACAGCCTACCATTGCGTAAACTCTAGGCCAATAACAAACTATTCTGGTTGCCAAGGCATGGAAGGGATAACATCATTGAAGAAAGTACAGTCGGGACATAAGTTACACTGATCGCCGCGGACCGACTCGCATAACTGAGGGATGGCACTATGGCTACTATCCAGGAGGAGATTCTCGAAGAGTTCTACCGGCGACTGGAAAAAGCTGGCGGCCTCACCGAAGCGAAGATGAAGCAGGTTCGCGATCTGTTCAGCGGCAGCAAGAAGCCGAAAGCCGCCGATCTGATGGCCGTGTTCTCCGCGAATCCGAAGGAGAACTTGCCATGATTCAGATCGAATCCATCCATATTCAAGAGCTGCGAGGCATTCGCGATCTGAAACTGACGATGAACCATGAGAATTTTGTCGTTTCCGGGCCGAATGGATCGGGCAAGAGCGGGGTCGTGGACGCGATTCAGTTCGCTCTGACCGGCGAGATAGGACGACTCAAAGGCTCCGGAACCGGGGACCTGACGCTTTCGGATCATGGTCCTCATGTTGAAAAACGAAGTGATCCGGACGCTGCGTCCGTTTGCCTCAACGTCTTCATTCCGCATCTAAGCAAATCGGCCACTATCGTTCGCACGATCAAAAAGGCAAAACATCCGCAAATCACCCCGAATGACGACGCCGTCAAGGCGGTCTTTGCCGAAGTTGCCGAACACCCGGAAATAACGCTTTCGCGACGGGAAATCATCAAATTCATTCTCACCGAGGCAACACAGCGATCTCGCGACGTGCAGACGCTCCTCAAGCTGGATGACATCGACCAGACTCGGGCAACGCTGAAAACTACTGAAAATAAGCTTCTAGCAGAGCAATTAACTGCGAAAACGCAATTCGACACTGCCCAGGACAGTCTGAAACGGCACCTTGATCTCGTGGCCCTGAAACCCGAAGATCTGCTGGCGGTGGTCAACAAGCGCCGTAAACTCCTCGGTCTCCCGGAGATTTCAGAACTCAAGAAAGACACTGATGTTTCTGAGGGCCTTGCGGAAGGCGGAATACCGGGAACCGGTGAACAAACCAAAGAATCGGCGCTGGCGGACCTGAAAGCCGTCTTGGATGTGGCAGAAAAAGGTTTGGAGTCATCAACGAAAGCGGCCGTGGTATCGCTCTTGCAAAACATCGCAATTGTGGAAGCCAACTCGGCCCTCCTGCCTTTGATCAAACGGCATTCATTTCTCCAGAACGGTCTCGACTTCGTAGATGGCCCGCATTGTCCTCTGTGCGACCGGGATTGGGATATCAAGGCGCTTCGCGCGCACCTGCGGGAAAAGCTGGAGAAATCGAAGGAGGCCGAGCTGGTACGCAACCGACTCATTGAATCGGGGCGCGTAGTTTCGGCAGCAGTGATCCGACTGCGAGGTCTGATTGACCCGCTGACGAGGTTCCCGGAAGTGGCAAAGGAGTTCTCCACACGCCTGGGGCAGTGGTCCGGCGGATTGCTCACTTTTTCGGAATCGCTGGCATCCTTGGAGGGAGTAATTGCAGCGAAGGACCGGCTCCAATCCGGATGGGCGGCGGCAAGTAATAACCTTGTCGGCGATCTGGAGGCCGTGCGGGAAAAGGTGAAAGCTCGTCCTGATAAGAGCGCCGCAGCAGAGGCCGGAAGCTTCTTGGTTGTCGCGCAGGAGCGCCTGAATAACGTTCGGACGGCGCGACGGAACGCGGAAGAAAAGAAGACGAACGCCTCGCTGGGAAAAACAGCCTACAAAACCTACTGTGATGTTTCCGAGGCAGCGCTCACGAAGCTTTACCAGGAAGTTGAACAGGAGTTCGGTTCATATTACCGGCTCATTAACCATGACGACGAAGGCGAGTTCAAAGCGAAGTTTGAAGCCGCCGAGGGGAAGCTGGGCCTGCTCGTGGACTTTCACGCGAAAGGAATGTTTCCGCTGGGAGCTTACCACAGCGAAGGCCACCAGGACGGAATGGGCGTCTGTCTTTATCTTGCACTCATGAAGCGAGTCCTCGCCGATCATTTCACAATCGCGGTGATGGATGATGTCGTGATGTCAGTCGATTCGCAACACCGAAAGCAGTTCTGCAAACTGCTGAAGGCGAATTTCCCGAAGACCCAGTTCATTATTACCACCCATGATCAGGTCTGGGCCAGACAACTACGCAGCGAGGGAGTAGTCGGCTCGAAAGCAGCGGTGGCCTTCCATACCTGGACGGTCGAGACCGGACCTGTTCTCGATGAGATTGCCGAAGTGTGGGTTCAGATCGACGCCGATCTCGCGAAGAACGAGGTCCCGACAGCTGCGGGCCGTTTGCGCAGACATCTGGAGTACCTGGCCGCCGAGCTCGCCGACGAACTCGGCGCAAAGGTCAAGTACCGAGGTGACGGTGGATACGACATGGGAGAGTTGCTCGGTGCCGTAATCGGTAGGCAGAGCGAGTTGTTGAAATCAGCGGCGAAGGCCGCAAAATCCTGGGGCGACACGGAGCAGTCGGAAAAGGTCCGAAAGCTTCAGGAAGCGCGCGACCAGATTCTTGCCGCGAGCAACGGCGAGCAGTGGGTAATCAATAAAGCCATTCACTACAACGAATGGGCTGATCTCTCGAAAAACGATTTCAAGCCCGTGGTGACAGCGTTCAAGGAACTTCTTCAACTGTTCCGATGCGATAAACCGAAGTGCAATTCATGGCTGTCCGTGACTCCGAGAAACGATCCGGTGGATCTGCGGTGCTCCTGTGGACATTTCCGACTGAACCTCAAAGAGAAGTGAGCCGGTTCCTCTTCAAGATGGGGTCACCACAGAATTTGGCGTACGGGCAGAAGGTGCTGGATGCACGCAATACGTACGCAAAGAAGAGTCAGGCCTGAGAATTACTCATCAACGTCGTCGAAGATTCCTCGGGTTTGTGCCGGCACGGGCGGATTGTCAGGCGACTCAACGTCGCCAAAAGAACGGGCGGGGCGTTCCTCTTTGGGATCATCTTCTGTTTGTTCGGCAATCCACGCCCGCCCAAGTTGGATTTCATTATCGATAATGCTAGTAACTGCGGGATCGTCAGCGAACTCTTCCTTTAGAGCGGAGAACGATTCAAGAAGCGGATCGATACACTCATCCGGACTTTGATCTGAATTTCGATTGCTCTGCCATGTGCGCCTGACATCTCCGAGGTTAGGTAGGAGCTCATCGCGAACTCTTTCGCGGAAAGCTGAAAGTTCGGCTGAAGTGAAAACGCTTTGTATCCGGAGACTTTCAATGGCATGAAGATCCTCGCCCCCTATGGCATAAGCGATGACTGTCGTAACAAAACGTTGGCGATGATTTTCGGGCAACAACCCCAACTCGTGTAATCGGATGGCTAAATCCACTTCTGAAACCGCATATAGGAAGAGTCCGGGGTCCGACACCCGGTCCAGAACGTCGGGGCGCTGTTGAATGTACTGAAGCAGAAAGTCTTTCGAACAGCGGGACGCCAAGAAGCCATCGATACGACCCTGGCCGTACCAACGCGCCAATGCCGGCGACTTATATAGGGTGCTTGAGGACACTTCGTTTAGCCGCTTAAGGACGAGCGGGAAGAGTCCTTTGGGAAGTACGACGGCCCTTTCAAGGCCGACATCTCCGCAGGTAACTTGTCCCAATAGTTTATCGATTGGACTGCCGTGAACATAGATGCCCAGCAATTCAGGACTTTGGAGCAGGAGGCCCGCGTACGCATCACCCACGGTCGGGTGCTTAAATCTCCACATGGCCACTTCATCGGTATGAATGTATTGCACGAGACTTCCGTTGAGGGATTCAAGGGCAGTAATGCACCCACCGAGACTGCTGCCAAGTCGCTCAATGGCTTCTCGTTCTGATTCTCCCAATTCAATCGGACTTTCGAGAGCGTCGTTTCGCATGTATATGAGAGCAAGCGCCGCCTTACTGTGTTCGTCCAGCCCCCGGAGTACTTCTTGCAGAAAGAGTTCTTGCTTCTCCACAAAATCATTCAGATCGTAACGATTGAGTTTCAATCCAGCAGTGAACAGTGGATCAGCGAGACGCCGCGCGGTTTCAGGCACGAATCGGGAATGGCTCGCTATGGCCGGTAGGTGGGGTTTGATGGCAGCCCGGAAGTCCTTGTCCTGCTTTCCGAGCTTAATATGGTTGTACAGGATCTGTTGCTTCTCTTCCGATGCAAGGTCGTGAACATCAATCACGACTTGACTCTCGCGGAGAAGCGGAAATGCACCCTCCTTGAGATCATTTCGCGACCGCTTGTAAATGTAGTCGCGTGATGTCATCACGATTTTCGCGCGCTTGCGGAGCATTGTCTTAATCATGGGTAGTGCATGATTCCAACCATGAACGAGAAAGGATTCGTACTGCGTCACACCGAAGGCATCATCAATCCAAAAAAACTGCGACGGCTCGTCCGGATTCCAGCGCTCGACAACCTTTTCCGCAGTGTCCAGCTTGAGGGTCGAGGCACCCCACTGGTCCAGCGCACCCATTGAAAGCATCGAAGCGATGGTCGTTTTTCCGGCCGCTGGCTCTCCAATCAGAAGTACAAATCCGTGCTGATCCAAGGCCTCCGCGGCCTTACGATACGCGTTCGTAAGAACAACCTTCGATAGATCCTCTCTCAAGGAAGCAAGGAGCGCTTTTGCCTGAGTGTATGCCTGCTCATCCAGAATCTGAGTCAGATCGCCCAAGCCATATATCCGGGGCACAAGCATCCGGAGACGCTTGTTCTCAGTAATCTGCTGACAGATCCATGTTGAACCAAACGCGCGAAACTGTTTGACGCCTGCGTCCTTAAAGAGGGTTTTCATCTCTTCGGCTGCAGAGCCAGAAAGACCAGCGTTCGTTATAAGGATGTAGCAGTCGCACCGGCCATTCTGTACAAGCCTTCTCGCCTTCTCAACGTCCTCGGCGAGATCTGCCCGGCTCAAGGTTTTGTCGCGCTTGCTCGTGAATTTGCACTGAATGACAAAGCGACCCCTGAGAGCCTCTCTCCTGGAAGGCTTCCAAATACCCGCAAAGGCACCGTCCTTCCCGGCGTCGGAGGAATCGAGAAATGACTCCACAGTTTGGCCGAAGATTTCACGGGTAATCGTCAGACACAATTGTTGGAAACTGTGCCAGCCGAGGATATGGAGGTCATACATCTCTTCACGCATCTCCCTTTTCCTGGATCGTCGCGTCGTTTTTCGGAAACTCCGCGGCAAGCCAGCTTTTCAATTCTGGCCACCAGATACCCGAAACATCTTCATCGGGGAGCAGACTAGCGCCGTGCTCTTCCCGGAGCCGCCTGTCAATTGGCATCTCTGTGATTGGCCCCCAATAAGGCGCTATCCTAACCGTCGTAGGGACTACAGGGTTTTCGGAAAGACAGTCAACGTTACCGTCGATTGCTTCACTACCGATACGCACCCAGGCATGTTTCCAACGAAAAAGTTCCTGACCGTCCGCTGCAAAATACATCGCCCAGCTAAGAGCGGGCCGGGCGGGGAGCTTCAGCTCGACAAGCGCACGAGATAAAAGATCTGTGAACTGTAAGCACATTTCAGAACGACCGAAAAGATTCTCATCAACAAACCCGGCAACAGCATCCAGAAGCTTCCCTCGGTGTGCCTTGGTCAAAAACGCAGACCGGCCCAAGAGCGTGCTGGACGGCCTAGGACGTTCGCCGGCTCGCTTCTGTCGCCTAATCTCCGTAACGAGCAGTTTCGCGCGAGAAGGACGTGTTTCCAGAAACTCATCGGCTGAAGCATTGGTAGCAGCGGATATTTCTCTCATTTGCTTACGCCTTATTGCGATGTGGACTCTGGGCGTTTCGAGGAGACAAGACGGCCTACCAATGGGCCTAATATTGGCGCAAGTTGCTCGTCCGAGCGCTGCCAAAGCTGGTCGACCGTTTGGATTCCTGCACCAAGTAGGGCCAAGTAGTCACCGCGAGTCAGGTCAGCGGGAATATCGACCAGGCCGAGCGCATGGACAGGCAGGCCGAGTTCGAGCCGTCGCAATAATTGGTCGATCGATTCCTCGGTGGGACCGCCGGCCACGAACAGGATGTTTGTTATCCGGTACGCGGCGCCTAAGTGAAACCTTGTCGCATCCGCGAACTTCCTGATGTCGCCGTATCCGATCTTGCCCTGAAAGGGGTTCGCCGTGTAGGTCTCCTCTATTGTTTCGACCGGAATCCCATTTATCCAATCCCAGAGAATCGACGCTCGCTTGCAGCGCGCATAGTAAGCAAATTGGTCATCCGCGAAGCGTTGTAGAGCCGTCACTATGGGTGCACCAAAGCGGCGGGCGGTTTCATTGGGGCGGACACTTTCCTTGGTTCCTCTCTTGAACATCGGCGTGTAATTGTTGTCCGATTCGGGTAGCGCTTGCACGAGAGCCATGAGTTGCTCTGCAGCAATGCCTTGTGCCCCTACGCTCCGCACAAGCTCAACGAGACGCATGGCCGAACGAAATGAAAGGGATGATTCTCCGCAGGCGCGGCCAAGTAGCGTCAACTGGACGTTGTCCAGCTCTTGTTCCATGAGCTGCAAGCGAATCATATCGGCCATGAGTTGTCGAAGGCGTTGCTCCATGTCGGCACGCCAGCCAGGATGCTCACGATTGGCGAGGTAACCTCCGAACGTGTTGAGAAGAAGTTGGAGAACCTGGTCTTTGTGGATTTGTTTCACCTGGGCCAACAACCGGACAATCCAAGTCTCTAGCTGGTCCACGTCGAATGAGGATTGAAGGGGCTCCAAGGTGCCACGTGTGTATCGGCGAAAGAGGAACTGTCGTTCGGAAGGATCGTTCGCAAGAACTATCGCCTTGCCCTGCTCGTTGTAGCCGAGGCGCCCTGCCCTCCCCGCCATGTTCTTGTATTCGGCAACCGTAAATGGTCGTCCGTCCTCGCCAATGAACTCCTGCTCAGCAATGATGACTGTGGAGGCAGGAGTGTTGATTCCTGCCGCCACCGTGGTGGTTGCGCCCAGAACTCGGAGGTTGCTGTTTGGGTCACGAAAGGCACGCTCGATCACCTGTTTCTCTTCGCGCGTCAAGTTTGTGTTGTGAAATGCCGTTCCACCAGCAAGGCATTGTCGAAGGTCAACCGACGTGCTCGATAGATCCCGTTCTGGCAATTGCGCCAGGGCCTCAGCAACTGGCTGAAGTCCAACGTCAATTGCAAGATAAGCCGCACATCCCTCCGCCGGTCCTTTGCGATTCCGGAAGACAATGATTTTTTCAGTAGTACCGCGCACTAGCTGCTTAACTAGGGGAACAATCACATCCTGGGCACTAGGTTTATCCCTTCGCACTTGTATTGCGTGATAGGGCACGAGTTGCGTCAGCTGTTCATTGCCATCAGCATCCACGAATTGATACTGGCCTGTTCGGTCGAGAACACCCTCAAGCAGAGGCACCGGTCGTACCGAAGTCACGAGACTCCTACAGCCAAGCCATTCGTCGAAATGGTTAATATGGCCGATGACGGCTGAGAGGGCGATTAGCTGAGGGGTTACGGCCCGCTCGCGAGCCGCAAGCAAATATGTGAGAAGCAACTCGACCACGATCCCGCGCCCTGGGTCGGTGATGAACTGCGCCTCATCGAGAACAACAAGGCCGATTTGATTCAATACACCTGCATTCCGCACCATGAGATTCAGAAACATCTCATATGTAAGCACGGCAATATCGTACTTGCCCCGGACGAACAGGCTCGTTTCGTCCGTATGGTCGCCGGTACAACGAATGACTCTCATCCCCAACTTGTCGCCGTAGACGCCGAGGAAAAGATCATATTTCTCATTTACAAGCGCCCGGTAAGGCAGGAGAAATACCGCCTTGCGGCCGTCGATGATGGCTTTTGTCGCGGCCATCTCTCCGATGAACGTTTTCCCTGAGCTCGTGGGTGCGACGACCAACAGGGAGTCCCCATAAAAAATCCGATAGTCGTTGACGGCCGACACCTGCAGGTCATTGAGTCCACCGCGAAATCTCGCCGTCCACTCGTCGAGAACCGCTTGCGGTATGCCGAACCGTCTGAGGTCGTCAATTTGGGCACCGACCCGAACCCCTGCGGCTTCGGGGAATGCCGCCAAATAATGCGCCCCTCGCATCAGTTTCGGAAGAGCGAGCCCTCCTTCGACGTGCCCCAGCATGACAGGAGTTTGAATGACTCCAAGCCTTCCGGCGGCGGCTCTGACCTTCTCCATTACAACGGCCATTGCCACAGTCAGGTCGATATGATCGCGCTCGCCAGCTTGGAGCACTGACATCAAGGCGAACGTAAGCAGGCCGTGTCTTTCCACCGGAGATTCATATGCCACCTCATTCACATTGCACGCGGAGATCAAGATTCGGCCCGCCCCGGCAATTTCTTCTAGGGGAACCCCTGGATCACGAGAAATCGGTGAGTCATCCAGAACACGCGCCGGAGCAGCTCCGCTGAAGCAGCAGTCAATGACGCAAAGAATGGCTTTGGCATTGGAACTCTTGAAAAGACCCGCAAGCTCGTCCATGCCAATCGTGGTGGCATCAAGGTCCCTGCGGGAGGTGTCATGCGTCACAAGCCGATGGCTTTGGGTTCCATGACCCGAAAACGTGACAATAACGGTGTCGTCCGGAGTGGCATCGGTGAGGGTTGCGCCGAGGGTGACGCGGATTCGGGCTGTCGTCGCCTCATGGTTAGCGAGAAGGCTTGCGCTCGCAGCCGGCAGGGAATCCGATACGAGTGCCCAGAGCGCTGTTGCATCGCGGGCGGCGCCCGTGAGTTCGCGGACTGTGCTGTCAGCGTACTTGTCGATGCCAATGAAAGCAGCTTTAAGCATGATGGTTCTGCGGCCACTATAGGCAAAGGGGGTAGTTGGCGCAACCTTGCTCCACGACACTGAATACGAGTTTGAGAATTTACTGGGAGGTTATGGGCACTACCGTGGTCATTGGACACCTGTCGGGACGGCCGCACTGCCCGCTGGGTCCGTTGGAATATCGAATGTCAGCACGGCGAGCGTAATCTCCCGATTTGCATCGTTCGGCTGCGCGAAGACATATCGGAACGTGCTCTCGCCGGATTTACCGAGGTCACGCTTGAAATTAGGGTGCTTCGGGGCCACTTCGGCGATCTTCGCCAGAACCGCACTAAAACCAGCGTTCCTGTTGAATACGAGCACAGCGGCCTTCGTGTCTCTCCAACTCAGGTACGACAGGAGCTGATCTATCGTGCCGAGGAATACCTTTTCGCCTTTCCAGAACTTACACTCCGCAATGAATACGTTCCGACCATCGACGCGGATCAGAATGTCAGTCTTACCCTGGTAATTGAAAGTTTCCCCGGTGGCCTGCCCCTTGAACGCACCATTTAACTGTACGAGAAAGTGGGATCGCAGATCCTCTTCCCCCATTCCGTGAAAGGCTTGTGGACTGAGTTCCATGACCTGCACCATGTTTTTCATGATGCGGAGGATCTCCTCGTAATCCTCGCCGGAGAGGGCGGGCTCCGGTTTGAACGGACCTTCGACCTTGATCTGATCGATCTTCGGGGTGCGCCTGGCAACCGGAACGGCGTAGGTAGTCGGCACGCCTTCGCGTTTTTTCATGGGCAGCCCAAGCGCGGCCGTCATACCGGCATCGGCGAGAAGCCGGTCCTTCCTCGCCTTGAGTTGCGATCTGGCGAGCCCTTCGAGCTGATTATTAAACTGCGCAGCTGACTCTGACAACGACCGAAGATAATCCTTAATGGAGTTGACGGTCCTCTGGTATTCGCCTTTGATGGCTTCCGCATTCTGATCCGTTCTCACATAGGTTAGGAGCAGTTCACCTTTCCCTATCTCGGCTCGGGGAGGACTTAGAGTGTAGGTTTGTGGCTGAATCCGGAAGAATTCGGCATCACCGACGAAAGGCACCGCAATAACCGTTTGGTTGCCTGGTATGTAGAACGGTTCTGAGCGATCATAGATCATCCGCATCGGATCGCGACTGACATCAACTTGGGTCTCGCCGGAATGCGCGATATAGATGTCTTCCTCCTTAATTACGGGGACATTGAGCCGGAGCTCCTCCACGAGAGCTTGTACAAGGTCATGTTCGCTCGCATTCAGAAGCGTATTAGGCGGAATCGACTGAACCCGCTTCTTAACAGCTTCGGTCTGCCCCTGAACAACCCCGAATATCTGGTACTTATTGAAAAGAAGCTCCTGACTCATGATCTTTGCTCCCCTTAGCACTATGCCCACAATAGTTCTTTATCGCGCTATGCGCTGAGTGCTTCAAGTGCTTCTTTCAAATCCTCGTGCTCAAAGGCGGAGGCCATCCGGTCGATCTCATTCTTGTTGATACCTTGCCGGGCGGCTTCATTGCGCCACTTCGAAACGGCCGTGCCGACCTGTTTGGCTATTTCACGGGCCGCGGCAGAGTCCAGCTCAAAATACTTGGCGACACTCATCGCCAGAGCCAAGGACGCGGTGCTGTCATCCTCACTGATCGCCGTGGTCAGGATACGCGGCTTTATGTCGGTCGGCGCGGGGTTGAGGTCATAGGCCGGGGACAGCCGCCACAAAATGCGATGTCTTGTATGACTTCCGCGTACTTTGGCAGTCCCCGCGGTTGTTATAAGTCGTTGTAGAGCCTGTCCGGGCTAGATTGACACGGTAGCACTCTCGGGGCTTGGTCGACTGACTGTCGGTGAGCCGTTCACCAGCCTTCTGAGATGACTTCCCAAATGCCGACTTCTGGCCCGGAATGATTTTCCGGTTGCGCGTGGACTGAGTAGCGATCACCCGATTCGACTTCTATTCCGCTGGCCCGAGTAAAACAGCGACAATTGCAAGCGGCATGGCAATCACCGCAGTCCAAACCAGGATGAAGACGATCCAGCTAGCGAGAATCCCCGCAACGTCGTTTAGCGTGCCCTGTTTGGTTTCGAAGCGGCAGAAGCCGAGGGTCTGCTTCATCCCTTCTCTGCACCCGGCCAACTTCGTGCGATAAGGCATCCGCATAATGCCTGCCCTCTGGTTTGGGCTACGTGGTTCAGCAGATACGAGGGCTGCTGCCCGATTGACTTGAAGGGGCCTTACGCCGCGGGCGCTGCCTGTCCCTGCTGGCACAACTCCCGCACCGCTGCCTCCACCAAGGAATTCATCGCGGCCGCCACACCAGGAGACAACTCAGTGCTCCAATCCGTAGTGGCAGGCTGTACGCCCAGCAGCACGACCGCAGGCTGCCGCTGCGCCAGCACTCGCAGCGCCACCAGCAGATCGGAGACTCCCAACTGGTGTACGCTGCTGTTGCCGGGCAAGGAATTCAATTCCTCTCCCGACATCCGCACCACCGTGCCCGGAGCCTCCCCCACGTCCACCGCATCGATCACAATCAGGCGCGAACAATCCCAAACGTAAGAAAGTAGCTCCAGCCCCAGGGTCCCACCTTCCACCAGGCTCACATCCGTCGGCACTCGCCGATCTTCGCGCAGTCGCTTGATTGCCTGCGCTCCCGCCCCATCATCGGCGTGAAGAACATTCCCCAGCCCCAGCACCACGGTCTTGCCCGGCCTTGCCTCCATCACTTCACCTGGCCCGAATCCTCTTCCAACTCGTGCCGCGGGATGAACTTGTAGCCCGTGAATATGCTCTCAATCAGCCCGTTCCGCTCTTCCCACGAAACCAGCACCGCGCTGTACACATGATGAATCACGAACGCGAAGAAGGTGAACATGATGCAGAAATGCGCCAGCCGCAGATACTGAATGTCGATCACTCCCGGAATCCAGCGGAACATCCACCCCAACAGCCACGACCCACGCACTTGCGTGTAAAGAGTAAGACCGGTGACGATCTCGATCAGCATGAACGTGAACATCAGCAGATACGTCACCGCTGCCAGCGCGTTGTGCCCCACATGGTGCACTAGATCTTTCTTGAGGAAGCTGTAGTAGGCGACCATGTTCCCCATGCCTCGCCACTGCCGTTTCTTGATGGGCCAAAACGACCGCCAACTCGACCAGTCATTCCCCACAAAAAACCAATACACTCGCAGCAGAAACGCACTGATGAACACCGACCCGGCTACGAGATGAATGAACCGCATCTTGGCCATCAGAAAACTCGTGCCGCTCTTGGCCACAATGAACGGATCGTGCATGTAATAACCGGTGAAAGCCAGCACGCCAATAGGCAAAACAATGAGCCAGTGCGAGACCCGCACCGGCAACTCCCACACATAAGTCCGCACCGGCAAGGTAGAAGGGTAGGGTCGATGCGCCTCGCTCCATGCATGTTGTCCTGGTGCCAGTGAGCCCATTGCCGCCTCCTTCAGTGGCGTTACGCGACCCTCAACTCGCTTTTACCTGCGTGACCCGCCTTCCGCGAGCGTCGACCACATGCACCGCGCACGCCAGGCACGGATCAAATGAATGCACCGTGCGCAGAATCTCCACCGGCCGCTCCGGATCCGCAATCGGCGTCTTGATCAGCGCCGCCTCATAAGCCCCGCGCTGCCCCTTGGCATCCCGCGGTCCGGCATTCCAGGTCGTAGGCACCACGCACTGATAGTTCTGAATCTTCTTGTCTTCGATGTGCACCCAGTGTCCCAGAGATCCCCGCGGCGCCTCGTGGAAACCCCATCCCTGCGCCTCCTTTGGCCAGGTATCAGGGTCCCACTTCTCCCCGTTATGAATGCGCAAGTCACCGTGTCCCAGCTTGTCGCCCAACTCCGCCACCCACTTGCTGACCTGTCCCGCCATCACTTTCGCTTCGACAGCCCGAGCCGCAATGCGTCCCAAAGTCGAGAACAACGCCGTCGCTGGCGCATTCAGCTTCGCCAGAATGCCATCCACCGCCGCCTTCACCTCGGGATGCCCGGAGGCATACGCCACCAACATGCGCGACAGCGGCCCTACCTCCATCGCATGATCCTGATACCTTGGCGCCTTCAGCCACGAGTACTTCTGGTCCACCTCCAAATGTTCGAAGGGCGGCTTCGGCCCCGCATATTTCGGCTTGGTCTCACCCTGGTACGGATGCTTCGCGCCCTGATCGCCATCG
>PMUM01000123.1 GCA_003166855.1 Acidobacteriaceae bacterium
AACTCAAGCTGCACCAGTGCGGTCTGCCCAAGAAGATGGCGCTCGAGTTGTTCAAGCCGTTCATCTACCATCGGCTCGAGCAGACGGGCAACGTCACCACCATCAAGCAAGCCAAAGAGATGGTTGAGCAGCAGGAACCGATTGTTTGGGACATCCTTGAAGAAGTCATCAAGGATCATCCCGTCCTGCTGAACCGCGCTCCTACGCTTCACCGCCTCGGCATTCAGGCTTTCGAGCCGGTGCTGGTCGAAGGCAAAGCAATTAAGATTCATCCGCTCGTCTGCACGGCGTTCAACGCCGACTTCGACGGCGACCAGATGGCGGTTCACATTCCCCTGTCTCCGGAAGCCCAGGTCGAAGCCAGCGTGCTGATGCTGGCCTCGCACAACATTCTTTCGCCCGCTTCGGGTCAGCCGATCACCGTGCCCACGCAGGACATGGTTCTCGGCCTCTACTATCTGACCAAAGCCAAGCCCGGTGCGAAGGGTGAAGGTCGCGCCTTCGCCAACATTGAAGAAGTGCTGATGGCACTCGATGCGGGTGCAGTCGAAACCCTCAGCCCGATTCGCCTCCGCTACTCGGGTGAACTGATCGACTTGACCACCGCGTATGACGATCAGGACATCATTCACACCGAGCCCGTACGGGTCGAGCGTGCCTTCATCAACACGACGGTAGGCCGCGCGATTCTGAACGACCAACTGCCCGAAGACATGCCCTACATCAACGGCCTGCTCAAGAAAAAGGGCATTGGTGCTCTGGTCAACTACGGCTATCTCCGGTTCGGACTCGAAGTCACCGTCAAGATGCTCGATGAAGTTAAGACGCTGGGCTTCAAGTTCGCCACCCGCGCAGGCCTCTCCATCGGCATCGACGACATGGTCATTCCAGACAGCAAGAAGGTCCTGGTCAAAGACGCCGAGAAGCAGGTGGTTGCCGTTCAACAGCAGTACCTGGACGGAGCCATCACCAACGGCGAGCGCTATAACAAGGTCATCGAAATCTGGTCGGCGATTACCGAAAAAGTGGCCGACGAAATGTTCGGTGAAATGCAGCGCCGCGACAAGGAAGGCGAACTCAACCCGATTTACGTCATGGCCGACTCCGGCGCTCGAGGATCGAAACAGCAGATCCGCCAGCTNNTCTCGACGCACGGCGCCCGCAAGGGATTGGCCGACACGGCGCTGAAGACGGCGGATTCCGGCTACCTCACTCGCCGCCTGGTCGACGTTGCGCAAGACGTCATCATCAGCGAGTACGATTGCGGCACCGTCGACGGCATCTACGTGCAAGGTATCGTGGAAGCCGGCGAGATCATCGAAGCGCTCCGCGACCGCATCATCGGCCGCGTCTCGCTCGAGAAGATCAAAGACTATGACGGCAACGTCATTGTCGACATTAATCACGAGATCACCGAAGAACTCGCGGTGGCGATTCAGGCTGCCGGTATCGAGCGCGTGAAAATCCGCTCTGTGCTGACCTGCGAATCCAAACGCGGTGTCTGCGTCATGTGCTACGGCCGCAACTTGGCTTCTGGACGTCTCGTCGAACTGGGCGAAGCTACCGGCGTCATCGCGGCGCAGTCCATCGGCGAACCTGGAACCCAGCTCACCATGCGTACCTTCCACATCGGTGGTACGGCATCGCGAGTTTCCGAGCAGTCGCGCCTCGACGCCAAGAACATCGGCAACGTGCGCTTCATCGGATTGCAGACCGTCAAGGCGAAATCGGGAAACCTGGTCGTCATGAACCGTCAAGGTTCGATCGCAGTGGTCGACGACAAGAACCGCGAGCGCGAGCGCTACTCGGTCGTGTACGGCGCTAAGCTGCTGGTCAACGATGGCGATCCGGTCACGCAGGGCCAGGTCATGGTCGAGTGGGATCCTTACACCTTCGCCATCCTGACCGAAATCGGCGGCACCGTGCAGTTCAAGGACTTGCAGGATGGGGTCACGCTCCACGAAGAAGTGGACGAAGTCACCGGCCTGTCGCGTCACGTGGTCGGCGATTCTCCCGACGAGAAGCGCCAGCCCGCCATCGTCATCAAGGGTAAGGCGAGCAAGCGCTACCTCATGCCTTCGCGTGCCCACCTGATGATTCAGGACGGCGACCTGGTTACACCAGGAGACGTGCTGGCAAAGATCCCGCGCGAAACCACCAAGACCAAAGACATCACCGGTGGTCTCCCCCGCGTAGTCGAACTATTCGAAGCCCGCAAGCCGCATGAAACCGCAGTCATCAGCGAAATCGATGGCACGGTCAAATTCGGTGAGGTTTCGAAGGGCCAGCGCAAAATCTACGTGGTCGCCGACAACGGCACCGAAAAGGAATACTCGGTTCCACGTGGCGTTCACATCAACGTGCAGGAGGGCGAGCGCGTTAAAGCTGGCGAACCTTTGATGGACGGTCCGCTCAACCCGCACGACATCCTGGCGGTGCTCGGCGAAAAGGAACTGCAGGCTTATCTGGTGAACGAAATCCAGGAAGTCTACCGTCTGCAGGGCGTCAACATCTCCGACAAGCACATCGAAGTGATTGTCCGCCAAATGATGCGCTGGGTGAAGGTCGAAGACGTGGGCGACACGCGGTTCCTGCTCGAAGAGCAGACCGACAAATTCGCCTTCCGTGAAGAGAACGAGCGCGTGATTGCGCAGGGCGGCAAGCCGGCCACCGGTCGGCCACTGCTCCTCGGAATCACGAAAGCATCGCTCTCCACCGACTCCTTCATCTCGGCGGCATCGTTCCAGGAGACCACGCGCGTGCTCACCGAAGCCAGCATCAACGGCAAGGTTGATCACCTGCGCGGCCTGAAAGAAAACGTCATTGTCGGACGCCTCATCCCTGCCGGCACCGGCATGGAGTACTACCGCAACGTGCGCCTCTCGCCAGAAATGGAAGAGGCTGCCGCCAAGGTACAGGCGGAAGTCTCGGCTGCGTACGAAGAAGCCGAGCGCGCTCTCGAAATGATGCGTCACGAGGGCGAAACCGACGACCTGCCCGCGGAAGTCCCCGCGGCCGAGTAGTCATCGAAACAGTAGCGCCGGCATCTTGCCGGCTGTCCCGAGAGCGTCTCGCCTCGGCGCGGCGAGCGGAACGCTCGCCAGACAGCCTCCGGGACGCCGGCGCTACGGTCTTGTTCTAATACCCAATGCACGCCAGCCCCCAGCGATTGCACATTGAGGAACCCGGCGAACTTCCTTCTTTGCGCCCGGCACCCGAGCAGCCTAAGCTAGATCAGCGCATGCTACGCTTCTTTCGTCTCTTGCGGCTCGCGTTCTGGCGGGCCTTTGTCCACGACGCCTTCGCCACTGCCAAGGCTTCGGCCTACTCCATGATTTTCACCTTCTTCCCGGTTTTGCTGATCATCGGCTCTGTCTTGGCGAACTGGCGAAAGGGTGGGCCCTACTTGCGGGAAATCTCCTACGCCTTGAGCAGCATTCTTCCCGCGGGAGGAACGACCGCGCTGGGCTATCTCAAGGGTGCCGCGCAGCATCCCGTCGGCCTGCTGACCACGACTGCCATGATCACGCTGTGGACCGCTTCCGGCGTCATGATCTCGTGGATGGACGGCTTCCGCCGCTGCTACGAACTCCCGAAAACCTGGGGCCTGGTGCAAGAGCGCTTCATCGCTTTCCTGCTGGTCGTTTTCGCGCTGATCCCCATGACCTTCTCCACGCTTCTGGTCGCAGTGGGCAGCAAGTTCGAGACTCGCCTTCTCCCCTACGTCGATCCCGATTTCAGCGTCTACGTTCTGCTGCTCTGGGGCGCGATCCGCTGGCTGATCGCCACCCTGACCAGTATCGCTGTCATCGCTTTGATCTACCATCATGCCGTTCCGCGCACCCAGCCCTGGCACAGCGTGATGCCCGGCGCCATGCTCGCGACCGTGCTCTGGTTCTCCACCACCATCGGATTTCGCGCCTACCTGCAGCATGTCGGAGACTTCGCCACCATCTACGGATCCCTCGGAGTCGCCATGGCGCTTCTGGCGTGGATGTACCTGATCTCCCTGGTCGTCCTCGTGGGCGCCGAATTCAATGCCCTGCTGTTCCCAAGAGCCATGCTGGGAAAAGAGTTGACGGCAGTAAACGGCCCCAAAGCGTAGCGGAATCGGAGATCGATGTGACAATATCTGAACTCCTGGGGGTTGCAAGACTGCGAGGTGACTCTTCACCTGGCTGACGGTGAAGTACTGAGCGTTGAGATCTATTTCGTCGATGTTGAATACGAAGACATCATTGTGGATGTCCTGGAAACGAGCAAGCCTGAAAATTACAAGGGCCCGAAAAACTCCGCCTACACCATTAAAGCGACGGACGTAATATCGGTTGAGAGGATCACAAGGTAGGCAGCGCCCGAACGACTCGATCACCGTGGAAGAGCGGCGCTTTAGCGCCGCGTCAGCATGCGAGTTAATACCGGGCTTTAGCCCCTGAGGCGGTGATCAGACTCCTCAAGATTTGAAGCAGGTGTAGTACGCTACCAACATTCCTGTTTGAGCCCGGAGAGAAATTGACACAAATGCAATCGCCCGCTGCCGCAGGAGAGGCTGGCCCTTCTCCTCGCCGCGCCAAGATCATCTGCACCATCGGTCCCGCCTGCAGCACCGAAGCCACCATGCGCGACCTGCTTCGCCTCGGTATGGACATCGCGCGCCTCAACTTCTCTCACGGCACCCACGAAGATCACGCCCACAACATCCAACGCCTACGCCGCGCCGCCGAGCGCGAGGGACGCACCATCTGCATCCTGCAAGATCTGCAAGGCCCGAAAATCCGCACCGGACCATTGGAGCGCCACGAGCCCGTCTTACTCAGAACCGGTTCGGTGGTCACCATTACACCTCAAGACGTGCCCGGCACAGCCACCCGCATCTCCACCACGTTCCCCGATCTCGCTCGCGAACTCTCGGCCGGTGCCCGGATCCTGCTGAGTGACGGCCTGATCGAACTGAGCGTGCGCGGTGTCCGCGGCAAAGACGTCCTCTGCGACGTCATCAACGGCGGCATGCTCGGCGAGCACAAAGGAATCAATCTTCCCGGCATCGCCCTCTCCATTCCCGCCCTCACCGACAAGGACCGCAAGGACCTCGAATTCGGCCTCCGCCACGGCGTCGATGCCGTCGCCCTTTCTTTCGTGCGCACCGCCGCCGACGTCATCACCGTCAAACAAATCATCGCGTCGCACCACAGTGACGTCCCCGTCATTGCCAAGCTCGAAAAGCCGCAGGCCATCGATCATCTGGAAGAAATTCTCGAAGCCTCCGACGGAGTCATGGTCGCCCGCGGCGACCTCGGCGTGGAAATGGCGCCCGAAAAAGTTCCAGTCATTCAGAAGCATGTCATCCGCCGCGCCTCCGCCTGGCGCAAGCCCGTCATCACCGCCACGCAGATGCTCGAGTCGATGATCGAAAACCCGCGCCCCACGCGCGCCGAGGCCAGCGACGTGGCCAACGCCGTATTCGACGGCACCGACGCCGTCATGCTCTCGGCCGAAACCGCCAGCGGCCAGTATCCCCGCGAATCGGTCTCGATTATGTCCCGCATCGTCGTCGAAGCCGAGTCCAACAGCAACGATTTCCAGTTCCGCCGCCGCGGCGAACACCGCGGACTCTCCATCGCCGAAACCATCTGCGAGTCGATTGCCCACTCTGCCGAAGACTTACCGATGGGCGCCATCGCCGTGTTCACCGAGACCGGCAACACCGCCCGCATGATTTCGAAATACCGGCCCAAAGCCGCCATCTACGCCTTCACCCACATGGAGCCGGTCGTGCACCGCATGAACCTGTACTGGGGAGTGCACCCGGTGCGCTGCCGCCAGGCCCGTTCCGCCGAACAAATGGTCACAATGGCCGAGCAGGATCTTGTCCGCCGCGGCCTGCTCAAGCCCGGTGACGTCCTCGGCGTCGTCGCCGGCACGCGCCAGGCCTCCGGTTCCACCAATCTCATGCGGCTTCACGTCGTCACCGACGAAGAAGCCGATCGCATCACCCACCCAGCGGAGCCGCACCGAAAGAAGCCGAGGAAACACTAATGTGGGGACAGCTTCCCAAGCCTGCCCTGAGCGGAGTCGAAGGGGCTGTCCAGTCGAGCGAAGCTCGACGGCACCGCCGCAAGTTATAATCGCCCCGTATGCCGCAACAGATACTATCGGTGGCCGTCTGGGAGCCCGTTCCCGACCAGGAAGCGGCGTCGCTCGCCACCCTCCGCGAGCTCACCGCCATCGTGACCGCCAAAGGATACGGCCGCGATATGCTCTACCGCGACCGCGAAGCGCACTACGTTTTCCTGCGCTACTGGAAGTCGGAAGAAGCTCGTCAAGCCGCGCTCGAAGATCCCGACATGCAGCGTTGCTGGGCGCGGTTGGGAAACGAAATTCAAATCGTGAAAGTCTACGAGACTCTCACCGAAGTGCCGTTAGATACCACGAAGTGAGAAGACTCATGTAGGGACAGCCGCCTCGGCTGTCTGGCCGGGCGAAGCCCCTGGGAGCCGAGAAGTTCCTTTCTCGTGAGGCGTCATCCTGAGCGCAGCCGCTTTTCAGGCGGAGCGAAGAGCCTGCCCTGAGCGCAGTCGAAGGGATCCCGCGCGGAGTGAAAACGGAAACGAAAGCCGTACCCCGCCGGCCACGATTTAGAATAACGTCGTGCCCGCTTCCTCCATCCGCGACTTCGCCGACAACGCCGCCGATCCCAAGGTCCGCGGATACCTCCACGTGCCCGGCACTCCCAACAACGACGGCCTGGTCCTGACCCACGGCGCCGGCTCGAACGCGCAAGCGCCGCTGCTTATCGCTCTAGCCGAGACCTTCTCCGCGAATGGATTTACTGTCCTGCGTTGCGATCTCCCCTATCGCCAATCCCGTTCCTTCGGACCCCCCGGTCCCGGCGACGCTCCCCGCGACCGCGCCGGATTGGAGAATGCCCTAGCGGCCATGAGCAAGTTTTCCGCTCGTCTCTTCATGGGCGGCCATTCCTACGGCGGACGCCAATCCAGCATGCTCGCCGCCGAGGATCCCACGCTGGTTACAGCGCTGTTGCTACTGTCTTATCCGCTCCATCCCCCGCGCAAGCCCGATCAGCAGCGCACCCAGCATCTCCCCGACCTGCGCACCCCGGCTCTGTTCGTAAGTGGCACCCGAGACCCCTTCGGCTCCATCGCCGAGCTGACGCAAGCGCTGAAAATGATTCCCGCGAAAACGAAGTTGCTCGCCATCGAAGGCGCCGGTCACGACCTGGGATTTAAGGGCAAAGCGAAGCAGGAGGAACTGCCGAGGCTGATCTTTTCTGAATTCACCAAGTTCTCTGAACTGTCATCCTGAGCGCGGTCTTTGCGCGAAGGACCTATGCAGTTTGCCAGCGGCGAGGAAGTTGCAGAGATCCTTCGCGGCCAAAAGCGCCGCTCAGGATGACAATTCAATTCTTAATTCACCCACCCAGATTTCCCGCCGCCATTCCCCTTGCGCGTGTCGTCATCTGGCGGAATGTAGTTCCCGTGCTCGTCGAAGTGGACCTGGCGGTCGTGCTTCGACATGTAGACTTCAAATTTCTTCGCCGCCCGCCGCCGCTTCCAGCGGTAGTAAGAATTGCGCAGGCCGTAGTAGCGCTCCGAAAACCCCACATTCACCATCGCCGCTTTGGGCCCGCGCCGCGTGTACAGATATCCGAACAGCAATCCGCCAAGATGCGCGACATAAGCGACCTGGCCTCCACCCATCATGGCAAAAGCCAGCGTAACCACGATCAGGATACCGACGAAATACTTCGCCTTCATGGTGAAGGGGAACGGAATCAGCATGATTTCGTTATCCCCAAACAACATTCCAAACGCCATGAGAACCGCGAACACGCCCCCAGACGCGCCAATCGTGGGACGAGTCGGATCTCCCAGCAAGTGCGAATACGAGAGTGCCACCGTCGTCAAAGCAGCTCCGACCACGCCCAGCCAGTACAGCTCCAGAAAGCGGCGTGTGCCCCACGCGCTTTCGATCGCGGAGCCGAACATCCAAAGGCCAATCATATTTCCCAGCAAGTGCCAGATGTTCAGGTGAAGCACGCTGTAGGTGACCAGTTGCCAAATCCATCCATGAATCACGAAGACGGGTGTCAGGGCACAGTAGTAGTCGATGTACTGATTGACTATGCCTAGGCGAAGCAGGAGAAGAAGCCCTTCAAGCAGGAAAATCGCCGTATTAATTCCCAGCAGCCACGTCACCGCCCGCGTGAACGGGGGGAGGCTCAACGTCATGGGTTCGCCGGTTCGCCGCACGGGGGTTACCTCTCGTCCAATTCTACTCGTTTGTTGCCGAGCACACCCGGTGTGCCTACCGCTCCGGAACCGGCACCACCGGCAGGCTGCGATGTCCGCTGCGATCGACCGCCCGCACCGCGAAAATCACATTGTCCTTCGATAACTTCGTCGTGGTCCGAGTCGCATTGCCGACATTCTGAGCCTGCTCCCACTCCGGGCTGGTGGTCGCCCGCCACACAACTTCATACTCCGTCGCCAAGCCGCCCGGAGAAGCCTCCCACGTCAGCGTGGAGTCGTTCTCCAAATCCTTCGTCAGCAGATGCACGTTCACCGGAGGCGCCGGCGCCGACGCCAACGATGCCAGCGTCGCCGCGTTCAGCCGCGCTACGCGCGCCACATAATCGAAATCCACAAACTTCAGCGAATCGCCATATTCGATGCCGTTTTCCGTCCGCACGTTCTGGTGCTGATGATGAAAATCCTCGCGAAATTCCGTGAACCGCACCGCCGAGAATCCCTGCTGGTTGAACGCGAAATGATCCCCGCCGCGCAGGTACCGGTCCAGCCGGAACACCAGCATCGGCTTCACGCCCGCATCGTAGACCCGTCCCACCTCGGCGACATACCGCGCCAGCTCCCGCGACCCCGAATCGCTCTCCCCGCCCAGCCCGCGAATGCGCCGCAGGTCTTGTTCCGTCGCCGCCGTCGGCACTCCCTCGGAGAAAACGCGCACCACCGAATGATCCTGCTCCGCGCTTTTGTCGCCGCCGACAATATCGTTGTTGAGAGCCGCTTCCAGATCCCAGCCTTGATCCTTCGCCATCTTTGCAAAATGACGGCTGCCGTTCAGTCCCTGCTCTTCCCCCGCGACTGTCAGAAAAACAATCGTCGCCGGAAACTTCATTTTGCTCAGCACCCGCGCACATTCCAGACTGACGGCCGTTCCGCTGCCATCGTCGTTCGCCCCCGGCGCGTCGCCGTTAACGTCGAGCGTGTCGCTGTTGCGCGAATCGTAGTGCCCCGTCACCAGCACCATGCGCTTCGCATTCGCCGCGTCGGCACCCTTCAAGACCGCATAAACATTGGTGATGTCAGTTGCCTTCGGAATCCGCTCCGTGGGCTCCTCCGTAAAGCTGTCGGTCTTCACCTCGAGACATCCACCGCACTCTTTCGAATACGTCTCGAACTCCGCCTTGATCCACTCCCGCGCTGCGCCAATTCCGCGGCCCGCGGCAATCGACGGCGGGTCCTGTGCCGACAGCGTCAGCCGCGTTCCGAAGCTGACCAGCTTCTCGATGTTCGCCTGAATTCGTTGCGCGGAAACCTGCTGCAGTGCCGCCGCGATCCGCGGATCTGCCGCCGAGGGTTCACTCTGAGCAGACTGCCCCGAACATCCTATTGCCGCCAGGAAGATTCCCGCGGCCACAACGCGCGCTATCTTGCGGAAATGGAGCATGGCTTGATGGTCCTCGTCCAGACAAATCCCACTGCGGAGCTGCGATTCCCGATTCCCAGAAAATCTCGCACACCCGGCCTATCCCCCTTGACCGAACGGCGGGAAAGAATCTAAATATTATCAGGAGGCTCTAATAGGCGAGGGAGGCTTTATGGTTCTGTGTCCCGAATGCGAAACCAATCTTGACGTTGAAGAGGAAGATGTCGACGAGGGGGAAGTCATCTCCTGCCCCGAGTGCGGCACCGACTTTGAAGTCGTCACTACCAGTCCGCTTGAATTGAAAGCCGTGGAAGAAGGATACGTCGAAGAAGACGAAGAAGAAGCGGAGGAAAGCGACGACGGTGACTTCTCCTAAACTTCGCAAGGGCCAGCCTGTTGCCAGATTTCCCCTGGGTCTCCTCCTGATCGTACTTCTCTTGCCGGTGTTCACTGCTCACCAGGCTCTCCTCGCCGCCTCGAAGCCCAAAGGCAAGCCCTACGCTCTCATTGCCGGAACGGTCTGGGGTCCGGACGATCATCCCGTGTACGGCATCCCGGTGAAAATCCGCCGCGCTACCGATAAAGCCAAGAAGGCCCGCTGGCAAGTCGTTTCCGATCACATGGGCGAATTTGCCCAGCGCGTTCCGGCCGGCGAGGCCGACTACATCCTCTCCGCCGATCTCAAAGGCGTGAAAACCGCCGACGGCCAGCCCGTTCGCCTCGTCCAGGAAGTCACCGTTCATATTTATAACGATGAACGCGAAGACAGCGGATTGCATCTAACCAAGTAAGGACTGGTGTGTCCTACGCTGAAGCCGTGAGACAATAGCACCAGCATGAATCGCCAACGATCTGTGATCAAGGCTGTGACTGTAGCTTGCGCGCTGCTTCTGGCCCTGGGCGCGGTTTCCGGCGCTTCACCCGACAAAAAGGAGAAGACCGTCGGGCGCCTCCTGTTCGGCAAGGTTCTCGACCCCCAGGATAACCCTCTTCCCGATGCCGTCGTCTACGTGACCAACACCCGCACCCGCGCGGTGAAGACCTATATCGTCGGCGCCGACGGCGCCTACCGTTTTCCTGCACTTTCGACCGCCGTCGACTACGAGGTCTACGCCCAGTACAAAGGCCGCAAAAGCGACACGAAGTCGGTCAGTCAGTTCGACGAGCGCTCTCAGGTCTACCTCGACCTGAAAGTGTCCAACAAGTAAAGCGCACCTTTTGTGCAACTTTTCGGGGTCCTCACGGGTTCAATATACGTAGGGATATCTGTCTGGAGGATACTGTGAACGGATTGCCATCGTCTCGTAAACTGAATCGCACCGCCCTGGCCGCGAAGGTCGTGTTGGCGTGCATTACCTTACTTTGCGCCGCGTCTGCCTTGGCCCAAGGCGGCGCCGCCATGAGCCCCTATCAAGATGAAAAGGACGGCGTCAGCGTCGGCGGCAAATGGACGATGTTCCAGTCCGAAGACAAGATGACCGGCGCGAAGAAAGTCCGCTTCGAGCTGCTCGCCGAGAACTACTTCCGCGAAGATCCCGAATACAAGCCCAGAGTCGACTTGTTCTGCGAAGACGGAAAGCTCAAGCTGGCTGACTTCAATCCCGGCGTCAGGCTTCCTCCTCCGAATCGTCCCGGGTTCTGGGGACAGCCTCAGCTGGGAGTGATGGTTCGCGTCGATGACGTCCACAACCGCAAAGGCTGGAACTGGGTCCGCGGCCACTTCCTCTCCATGGACAAAGGCACCACCCGCGGTCTGATCGGCGCTCAAGTATTTAAGATCGAGATGCCCACGCGCAGCGGACGCCAGATCGCCGAGTTCTCACCTGCGGGCTTGAACCTGGACGAAGTCCGCAAGTCCTGCGACCTGACTCCCAAGAAGCCCAGCAAAGACTAACCAAACTCGTGTAGGAAGACGCAAGTAGGGGAGGTTCGTGTAGGGACGGCCGCCTCGGCCGTCCCGCCAGCGCGCAGCGCGGCGGAACTGTCCCGAAAGCCGGCGGCTTGTTCGCCACACCGCTCAGCGCAACCCGCTTGGCACTTGCCTCCCTGACCTTCCTGCTGGCACCTTGGAGTGTCACCGCCGAGGGGCAGCCGACGAGCAATGGACAGCAGCGCGATCACGAGCTTGGCCTCTTCCTGTTTGTGGCTGGAGTGCTCACTTACACGGTCATCCTCTACAACGGGCTGGTCCGGCTGCGCAATGAGAACGACCGCGCCTGGGCCAACATTGACGTCCTGCTCAAGCAGCGGCACGACGAGATCCCCAACCTGGTCGAGACCGTCAAAGGATACATGCAGCACGAGCAGCTAACTCTGCTCGCGGTGACGCAGGCGCGCACCGCGTCGATGAGCGCGGACAGCATCGGCCAGAAAGCTATCGCTGATCTGCAGGTGGCCAGCGCGCTGCACGGACTGTTTGCCGTGGCCGAGAATTATCCGCAA
This sequence comes from Acidobacteriaceae bacterium, assembly GCA_003166855.1. Classification (GTDB taxonomy): domain Bacteria; phylum Acidobacteriota; class Terriglobia; order Terriglobales; family Acidobacteriaceae; genus Sulfotelmatobacter. The sequence continues at coordinate 12,130 of PMUM01000123.1, forward strand.
CTCAAAGCCAACGAAAACTTCCTCAAGCTGCAGAACCGCATCAGCGAACTCGAAGAGCGGATCGCCGACCGCCGCGAGTTCTTCAACGACGACGTCAACACCTACAACATCCGCATCGCCCAGATTCCCGACGTCTTCGTGGCCAGCTTCATGAACCTGAAGCCGCGCCCGATGTTCAAAGTCTCCGACGAAGACCGCAGGCAGGTTGAAGTAAAGTTCGCCAGCAGCCAGGGTTCCGGAGCGTAGCGGAAGGCTCGATAAACAGCCGAGCGGTTACTCCTTTTCGACCACTTACCTTCTCAGACCTTTGTAACTAACCAGTGCGAGCAACCCGGACCTACGCTCGACTTGAATGAAAGTTTACTAGTTGGTACTCCCCCAACCCCCTCCCCCCTGGTCTCTTGAAATCAATGAGTTAGGGGGAAATCAGAAATAAATCCAACGGGCTCAATATTTTGCGGGCAAGATCTTGGAAACATTGGACTTGGAGGCATCGCCAGGCCACTATTTTTTCTCCATCGCTGGCTAAAATATTGATTTTTAAGGGTTTGCGGGATGGAGGGTATGGCCTGGTTCCCGTAAAATATTGAGCCGCTGGGACTTACACGTAAAATAGTGACGAATAAAGACTTGCGCCCTGCCATCGATTTCTTGCCCCTCTGCCTCTCGGCTTGACCATGATGGAACATTGCTTCTGTGGAAGGCAAGGTCAGATGTCACAGGGTGGGGCTGTGGAAAAGTCATCGGGCAGGCTCGAGAGAAGCCATAGGTGGCTCTATTGCGGCAGGCCGAGGGGCGGGAGACTGCGGACGATCTTCACCGTCTCTAGGCTGACGGTTACGACTTGGCCGATGAGCCGGAGAATGTACTGAGGATCATCGGCCCGGTTGGGATCGTTCGTGATGCCGCTGCGCTTGTCAGTCGAGACCTGATATTGGTCGATGACCCATTCGAGCGCCGAACGATTGCCGAGGCGGTATTCGAACGTTTCTCTCGGGATACCGCCGAGGGTGAGGAATTCGTCGCGATTGAGCGAGCGCTTGGTGAGTTCGACAATAACCTTCTCAATTTCAACAGCGACCACATTGCGGGTGCGGAAATCGTCGTTCTTGAAAATCCGGCGGAAGATGCGCTCGGTGAGTAAGTGCTGGACCAACATGCGCTCGACGGCCTCTTCCGAGAGGTTGGGATTGATTGCCTGGCGGCAGAGCGCGTAGAAATCGTCGAAGACTTGTCGGAACGAAGGGTTCCTGCGCAGTTCTTCTTTGATCAGGTTTTCGACCTGCTGCGAGAGTTCCGGGACGCGGTCAGAAAACTCATCGACCGCTTTCAACCATTCCTCGATCTGTGGGGCCTTGTAGGTGAAGAATTGGTTGACGACCGAGACCAGCGCCTCGGGGTGGGAAATGTTCTCGTCGAAGATGCGCGTTCCGCCCTGATAGAGGATGGCCCGTTCCGGGGCCTGGAAGATCGTGTTATCCGCCGGGTAGCCCTTGTCGAGCTTGCGCTGGACTTCCTTCAGCAGATCGTCCTTTTCGTCCTTGGCCTCCCAGTAGCCGTGCGGGAGGTGGTAGAGATCGACGAGAGCGCCATCGACGATGACGGAGGATTTTGTGCGCTTGATGCGGTATTCGGGGACTAACGTCAGCTTGGGTTCGGCCCTCTGGCCGCATTTGGCCAGCAGCGTTTGAAAAGCGCTGCGGACGGCTCCTTCGTGGTCGATGTAGAGTTGGCCGAACTGGTGCAGAGTTTCGTAGTACGCCTTAACGGTGGCGTGGGTCGGCTTGAGGGAAAGAGACATCTCTGGCGGCTAAGTGTACAACGTTGGAGCTCTGGAGAGGGATGGGACAGCAGATTCCTCACTTCGTTCGGAATGACAAAGAGCGGGGGGCGGCGATTTTCCTAGTGCCGGCGTTCGCGGGCGGGGGCGCCCGCGCCACATAAACCGCCCACATAAGTTTATGGATACGCCTTCAATAATTTCTCCACCACGGCTAGCTTGGCACGATCCTTGACCAGTAGATGGCGGCACTTGGGACAGACCTGGAGCGGGCCGGCGATGTATTCAATCTCGCACTCTTCGTTGTAGTACGAGACGCAGCCCTTCGGGCCGCCTTTGTGAGCCGGCACGCCAATGATGAACGAAGATACGGCGTTCGCGACCATGCGCTCGATGCTGAGCGGCGGCTTGACCTGATCGAGTAATTCGTAGGTGGAGAAGATTGAGATGTTTTGTCGCGGATAGTCGTCCCAGGCGTACAAGCCCAGAGTGCGGCCATCGCGCAGCGGGAAGTCGGTGAAGGCGATCAGACGCTTCACGCCGAGTTCCCGCGGCTTGTCTTTTAACCTTCTGGCAACTTCCGAGGCGTTGAGATACGCGACTTCTTCCGTTTTTTCGCGCTGCCATGTGCCGAGCGGAGCGACGACGGAAACTGGCTTGAAGATATAAACGTTCTGCACCGCCGTGAGCCGTTCGGCGATCTGGTCCAGATGAGGCAGGGCATGGTGAACGTCCCAGAGCCCTATGATCTCGCGGCTTTCCCCGGATGGAGTCACCGCGCGGCGTTGGGCTGCGCCGGCTACGACCCTTTGCCGTTGCGAAACAGCCAGCTGTTCGAGAGCACTTTCATTCTTTAACGCCAACCGATCTCCGGGATTGCGGGCGAACACCACCGGGACGGCCCAGTCAATCGCCTCGCCAGAGATGGAGTAGTTCACGGCCACGCGCGCCTCTCGCGCGGCATCGCCAATAGTCTGTCCTTGCGCCAGCGCCCAGTAGAAGTGGCGCGCGAACGCGGTGGCGGAGACGTCAAGCACGCTGAACTGGTTGGCCACCACCGCAGGCACTCCGCCCGCGACCAGCGCCGGAGCGACTCCGCGGATGAAATTGGCGGTGCCCCCTTTGCCGGTTTCGCACGCGTTGAGGAAGAGCAGACGAATGTCGCGGCGGCAAAGGATCTGCTGCAGGACCTGGGAATCCACGGTTTGCAGACCTTCGTTCTCGTTCTCGAAAGCGAGATAGCCCACTCCATTCTTGGCGTCGAAGTCGCCGTGGCCGATGAAATGGACAACGTCGATAGGCTCCGGCGAGACTTCCAGCCATTGATGAAGCAGCGCTGGGGTAGCATCGAGGAGAACATCGACCTCGGCCAGATTCGCATTGATCAGGCCCTGGAATCCGCTCTTGACGACGGCAGTCTCCTCATCGACCGAAAGATGAGCCAGTCCCAAGGGCTGCGCTACCACGACCAGGATTCGCAACTTGTCGCGCGCCCCTAAGCGGTCGGCAGGAATCGCCGTGTCCACATTGCGCGTGAAGTTCACTTCGGAAGTGGCGAGAAAATTCTTGCGCTCCGGATCGTAAGCAAATTCCCAGGGAAGATCGGCGATCCAGCTGATCATCGAAGTGAAGATCAAATGCAGGCGTCCGTTCGGCTGAGCGGTGCGCGCCGCGTCATAGAGACGCCGGACCTTGCCGGGGAACAAAGTTTCGAACAGATCGACGCCGAGTTTGATAAGACCTGCGTCATCGGGCAATTCCTTGGCACCGGGTTCTCCGTTGAGAAAGTCATGCATGCCCCGCTGCACCGCAATGATGTTCTGAAATCGTTTGCCAGCGTCGCCACTCCGGGTCTGCATGCGTCCCATCGCGCGGGCGTTCCGAAAAGTCGCCAGCAGCGTTGCCTGATGGTTCGCGTGATACTCCTCATCCGTGCCCAGCACGGAGATGTAGAACACATCGTCGCCACTGGGGCCCGCGAGTTTCGATTGTGCGAGCGCGCCCGGTGCGGGCGCCGGCGGTAGTGGTGGAGGTGGTGGGAGCGTTTCGGCGAGTTGGCGCGGCGGCGCTGCCCCTGCCGCCCCGGCCGCTGCCGCAAACGCACCACGGCGGAGCAAGTACGGCAAGTGAGTCGCCGGATCAAGTGTGGGGATCGGCAGCGCTTTTCCCGGAAGGCTTGCCACAAGAAAATCCACAGTAGCGGGGCGCGAGAAGAACGTGATGTGATTCACGGGGCCGTCTGCAGGATTGGGCACGTTGCCGCCGCGTCCGAAGCAGCCGATCTGATCGGCGGAGATCACGGGTGTTGCGCCAGTGTCCACGTGCCAGCCGCCCTCGCTGGGAACGACCAGATCGTTGGCCGTCTGAAAGACCAGATCCACGCCAACATCCAGCATGCGCTGCAGCAGACCGCGGTCGGGCTCGAAGTTCGCGACCAGTGCGGAATACGCTCGAGGCGGCGGCCCGGGCGGCCCTTGCAACTGATGAATCACCGGACCCTGGCTGTTCATCGCAGCGAGTCCGGGGATGTCCACTTGAACGGCGTGCGCGAGCCAGGCTAACCCCTCGGTGATGAATCCCGCAGCCGTGGTGAAAGGGTTTTCGGGGAACAGGTCAATCAAGTTCGATAACCAGTTCAGAAGATCCTGGAAGCGGTTGGGGGAGGCGAGTGGCGTCCCGTCGTTCGGCGAAGCGACCAGCACCGCGCGGCCCAACTGGAAGCGCGACGCATTCGGGCCCAGTGCAGCGGCGTCCTCGACCAGCGTGCGCAATACCAGACCGCCGCGGGAGTGCGTCACCACATCAAAGAGGCACGGCCCCTTGGGCAATGCAGCCAGCAGCGTGCGCGCATTTTCTTCCGGAGTGCGGCTCACGGTGAAGTGGTCGAAGGCAAAAATGCGGTTGCCATAAATTGGCTGAAGGCTCTCGAAGAAAGTCTTCCCGCTCGAGCCACGCGTTGTGGCCAACGCCGAATATGCCGACGACGCGTGAGAAAACGTTCCATGAATAAAGAGAAGATTGCGCCGCGCGGCATCTGTACTGACGGCTTTGGCGATGTCGATGGCGGAAAGATCCGGCGTCTGCAGGTTGTCGGGCGAGACCGACTTCCAGCCCTCGTGCAGACCTTTGAGTTTCCACACCGCGGTCTCGGCGGCCTTGGCCAGCAGAGGCATGGCCATGTCTGCCAGTTTGCCCACCACCTTCAAGACGGTGGCCCTTACTACTTTCCCAACCAGCGAGCGCCGTTGTTGTTCTTCCGGAGCCTCCGCCGCTAACGTCTGAGGCAGTGGGATCGAAAAACGTACCGTGCTCGCTGTGACGCCGCGCGCGGTGCTGCGCCGCTCCGTCTGCGTGGGCAGGACAAAAACAATGGCCCCTGATTCGTGCCGCGCCATCACAAGATAGGCAGTGTCCGGCTCCGCATCCATCTCGAGATCAAGTGTTGACGGAACTGCCGCGCGCCGGGGTTGCGAACGAAGCGTCTTACTGTCGACCGTAGTGAGGCGGCCTGACTTTGTGATTTCGGTCAGGAAACTGTCTTCGGCCGCAGCCTGCACGCCGCGCCGCATTCGTGTGGGCTTTGTCTCGACAACTTCCCAGGCATCACCGTGCACAGCACGGAGTTCTTCCCGCTTGTGAGGGGGCATATCTACTCCTTATAAATTGCACTCACGCGAGGGGAAGTCGGGCGCGAGCGAATTTCAGGAACGTAAGGGCCGGGAAACCGAACACAACAATTGTACGCCCGGAGTCAAATCTCTCTGTCATCCTGAGCAAAGCGAAGGACCCCGGTGCCGCCGGAAGCGCCACGGAAACTGCGAGGTGTTCTCCAATCCGAACTGGAGTATCGGGAGAATGCCTTGAGCTACATCGGAACAATCGGCGGATGGGGCTTCGCTTTGCTCAGGATGCCCGGTGTTTAAGTCGCGACAGGTGTTGAAATCGCTCACGATGACAGATTGTGCAATCGGCTCAGGGACGATCGGCTTATCTGTTTTTCATGGGATTCACCTGCGAATAGCATCTGGGCTCCCCAATGCTCAGCGAAATCCTCCCACCTCGGATTCTTCGATTCGATCAGCGCGATTTTCTTGATCCTCAGCCAGCCTTTCAGCTCTTTCTCTCTTCCGATGGCTCTGTGCACGTCGTCGAAGCTTTCGTGGTAGACCAGGCGGTTGCAATGATACTTGCTGGCGAATCCCTCGATTTCGCCGGTCTTGTGTTGCAGGCGCGGCGGTAGATGGTGTTGGTCATGCCGATATAGAGTGTGCCGGAACGGCTGGACATGATGTAGACGAAATATTCGTGGTCCCTCATAAGCAAATCTCACTCCCAGCGGCACAGGGAGAATGTCTTGCGGCGTTCTTCGAGGCTACCGGCGTCAGTGGGGTCCTTCACTTCGTTCAGGATGACAGAGATTGGAAATTCCGTGATGGCTGCAACCAGTATTTTTTGAGGTCGTTCCCTAATTGGGAGCCACTTGATGATTACAGTTAGCGATTTTGTTTGTCATTTAGTCGGCAGGTCGAGGATTGAGGGTTGGCGAAGGCGGCAGAATCTTTGGCGGCAGGCGGACAGGAATGTCAGCCCCACACGGTCTCAGTTCAGCCCAGCAGCCGGGCGGCGTCCTTGGCGTAGTAGGTGAGGATGATGCTCGCCCCCGCGCGGCGGATGCTGAGCAGCGACTCCATCATGACGCGGTCGCGTTCGATCCAGCCCCTTTGCGCGGCGGCTTCGATCATGGCGAATTCACCGGACACTTGATACGCCGCAAGCGGCAACTCAAAGCGGTCGCGCGCCGCGGCGATGACGTCAAGATACGGCATGGCCGGCTTGACCATGATCATGTCCGCGCCTTCTTCAATGTCGGCTTCGATTTCGCGCATGGCCTCGCGAATATTAGCTCCATCCATCTGATACGAGCGCCGGTCGCCGAATTGCGGCGCCGAGTCAGCAGCCTCGCGGAACGGCCCGTAATATCCCGACGCGAACTTGGCGGCGTAAGAAAGAATCGGCGTATTGATCAGTCCCGCATCATCCAGAGCGCGCCGGATCGCTCCCACGCGCCCATCCATCATGTCAGACGGCGCAATGATGTCGATCCCCGCGTTCGCCAGCGAGACGGACGTCCCCGCCAGCAGTTCGAGCGAAGCGTCATTCACGATTTCGTAATTCGACTCCGCCGCGCGCGCGGCCACGGTAGCTAGTGCGTCGAATGCCTTTTCGTTGTCCTCAAATTTCTTTGCCGCCATCAAGCGGACTTGATTCATGGCGTCTACGGCAGCGGCTCCCAGCGACCGAGGAAGCGTCGCTTTCACAATCCCACAATGACCGTGCGACATGTATTCGCACAAGCACACATCGCCCATCAGAAGCAGTCCCGGCACTTCGCGCTTCATGGCCCGCGCGGCCTGCTGCACAATGCCATCCTCAGCCCACGCTCCAGTGGCGACTTCGTCCTTCTTGTCGGGCAGCCCAAACAGAATCACCGAAGGCACGCCCAGCGAATGCACTTCCCGCGCCTCTTTCACCGCTTCGTCCACCGACAGATTGAACACTCCCGGCATCGACCCGACTGCCTTCCGGACGCCTTCTCCAGGGCACACGAACATGGGGTAGACGAATGCGTCCGGCGTAAGGCGGGTTTCACATACCAAATTACGCAGCTCCGCCGTGCGGCGAAGGCGGCGCAGGCGGGTCACAGGGAATGCCATCGAGGTCACCAGGGGGAAGGATCAGCTAAATACCCTTCCTAGCTTGATTTTAGAACATCTTAGAGAGCGCAGTAGGTCAAAACCTCCTCCAGAACCGCCCAGCCAAAGGATGCCTCCCCCTCCCCCGGGGGTGTAACGGAAGTAATCTACGGGATTCCAAACGGTCCTCGCGCATCCTCAATTGCGTCCCATAGAATTGGGCGGATGAGTCTGTTCCAACGACACCGTTGGTTTGCCGCAGCGGCCGCAATCACTCTAGCCTTTGCGGGGACGTCGTTGATCGCCCGACCCAGCCCTGGGCTGACCGCATTTTCCGATCTCGCGGCCTTGGCCCTGATGCTGGCGGCCATCGCCATCACTTTAACCAACGCTCTGACCCGCCCTGGCCAGGAGCGCAGCTTCTGGGCGTTGATCGCCCTCGGATTCTCGCTATGGGCGTGCAATCGGGTAGCTATCGTATATTGCGAGATCGGCCTGCATCAAAAAGTTCCGGACATATTTTTTTTCGACATCATTCTATTCATGCATGCGGTCCCGATGATCGCGGCTGTGGCTTGGCGTCCCGACCTGGCAAAGAAGGAAGGAAGAATCCATCTCAGCCTGCTGAATTTTCTGATGCTGATGGGATGGTGGATCTTTCTTTACGCCTTCCTCGTGTTTCCTCACCAGTATGTAATGGTGAATTCCGATCTCTACAACGTCTATTACAACCGGCTGTATCTGCTCCAGAACTCGCTGCTGCCGGCCGTACTGGGCCTGGCAGCGTGGACCAGTTCAGGCGGATGGCGGCGGCTCTATCTGCATCTTCTCGCCGGCAGCATGCTGTACGCGATCGGGTCGCAGTTGCTCTACCAGGCCGGACGGAGCGGCAGCTATTACGCGGGCAGCCCTTACGACATTCCCGCCGTCGGGACTCTGGCGTGGATGACGGCGGCGGCGCTGTCGGCTCGCGAATGGGATCTCGAAAGCCGCCAGGCGACCTTGCACCCCTTCTGGTGGAAGAATGTCGTTCCCCAGCTCGCCATGCTGGCACTGTTGTCACTGCCGGTCTTGGGTGTGTGGACCGTGCTGGCAGACAAATCGGCCGCTCCCTCGCGCGAGTTCCGCGTTTTCACCGTTCTGGCTGCCATGTTGGTGTTGGGCGCATTCGTCTTCCTTCGCCAATATTTGCAGGACCAGGCGCTGATCGCACTGCTGCAGGAATCGCGCCGCAGCTATGAAGGCCAGAAGAGTCTGCAGAGCCAGCTGGTGCAGAAAGAAAAGCTGGCTACCCTCGGCAATCTCGTGGCCGGAGCGGCCCATGAGATTAACCATCCTTTGACGGCCATCATGAATTATTCGGAGCAACTCTGGGCCAAGGAACACCTCACCGACGAACAGAACCAACTGGTGCGCAAGATCGTGAACCAGGCCCGCCGGACACGCGATCTGGTCGCGGATCTTCTGCGCTTTGCCCAGCAGTCGCCCGGAGAAAAAATCCTCGTCGACCTTAGTGTGCTCCTGCAACGCTCGACCCAGATGCTGGAATTGCGGCACCCCGGCGGCAAGATCCGCGTGGAGGTGTCCATCGCGCCGAATTTTCCCAAGGTGCAGGGCAACGCCAACCAACTCTTTCAGGCCTTCGTGGAGATCATCGACAATGCCATGGACGCCCTCGAAGAAGCCGGCGGAGGCTCACTGCAAATCACAGCCCACCGTCTGGGCGATAACGCCATGCTGGAATTCTCCGACACCGGCCCCGGCATTCGCGACCCGCTCCGCGTCTTCGATCCCTTCTACACGACCAAGCCGGTTGGAAAAGGCACCGGCCTCGGCCTGAGTGCCGTCTACGGCGTGATACAGGATCACAACGGACAAATCACCTGCCAGAACAAGCCGGAAGGCGGCGCGCTATTCATCGTGAGAATCCCCGCGGCGGTTGAGCCCGCGGTGCAGGTCGCCGGCGCCGGCGGAGATTAATCCACCACCGTTTCTTCGATCTTTACTCTCTGCGTTTCCAATCCCATTGCGAAGTTCCGCTCCTGCTACCATAAATTGCGATGTCCAGTGAGCTCATCCACAGTTCGGCACGCGTACTGGAGTTCGAATCTCTGCGGGAACTCCTGCGTGCATACGCCTCTTCGCCCCTCGGGCAGGAGCGCATTGCCGCGCTCGCTCCCTCGACCGACTGCGACTGGATTGAGAGCCAGCAGGAACTCGCCCAGGAGGTTCGGGAGTTCCGCCGCGTGGGCGGGCGCTTTGATTTTTCTGGGCTCATCGACATTGATCTGCTGGTGAAGGAAGCGCGCATCGCCGGCGCAGCTCTAGAGACCACCGAGATTCGCGACGTGATCCTGGTGGTTGATCGCGCGGCGGAATGGCGCGAGATCGTGCTGCATCCCCCGGCGAATATGAAGTCCGATTGGCACCGGGTGCGCGCGCTGTCGGACCAGATCGTCGACTTCACGGAGTTCCTGCGCGGGTTCCGCAACAAGATCCAGCCCGATGGAACGCTCGAAGACAAGGCCTCGCCCGAACTGGCGCGCATCCGCCGCGAGATTGAAAAACAGCGCCGCTCGATTCAGGAATCCCTGCGCGGCTATCTGCGCCGCCTCTCCGAAGGCGGCACGGTGCAGGATGAACTGGTCACTATTCGCGGCGAGCGTTTCGTCATCCCGGTCAAGGTCGAGCAGAAACGTCGCGTGCAGGGCGTGGTGCATGGCGCGAGTTCCAGTGGCCAGACGGTATTCATCGAGCCCCTCGAGACCATCGAGCAGAACAACGAACTGGTCCGCCTGCTGGAAGAGGAACTGTCAGAAATCCACCGCATTCTCCTCGAGATGACCCAGCGCATCGGAGCAAAGTCCGAAGAAATCCTGGCCGCAGTGGATGTGCTCGGCGAGTTGGAGTTGCAGTTTGCGAAAGCGAAGTTTGCCGAAGACTACTACTGCGTGGCAGTGACGCTGACAGCGAAGCAAGATGTATGTGGGGAAGATCCAGGTGGGAAAGATTTATGTGGGGACGGCCGCCTCGGGCGTCCGCCGAGCGCAGCTCGGCTCTTGCTGCACAACGCAAGGCACCCGCTTCTGGAGCGCAACCTGAAAGCGAAGGGTATCGCTGTCGTCCCCGTCACGGTAGAACTCGAAGGTACCCGCCGCCAACTCATCATCACCGGCCCCAACACCGGCGGCAAGACAGTCACGCTGAAGACCGTCGGCCTGCTAGCCCTGATGGCGCAGTCGGGTCTCCCGGTGCCCGCAGACCGCGCCGAACTCCCCGTGTTCGACTCGGTCCTGGCCGACATCGGCGACTACCAGTCAATCGAGCAGAATCTCTCCACCTTCTCCGCGCACGTCACCAACATCGATCTCATCTCGCGCACGGCCACCGCGCAGTCGCTCGTCCTGCTCGACGAACTGGGCTCCGCCACCGATCCCGAAGAGGGCGCAGCTCTAGCCGTCGCAATCGCAGGCTACTTCGGCAGGATCGGATGCATGACCGTGATCTCTACTCACCACACGTCGCTCAAGGTCTACGCTGCGAATACTCCCGGAGTAGTGAACGCGTCAGTCGGCTTCGACGAGGCCACGCTGCAGCCGACCTACGAGCTCAAAGTCGGAGTGCCGGGAGCGTCAGCGGGCATCAACATCGCGCGTCGCCTCGGATTGAATCCCGCGATCATCGAAAGCGCGCGATCGAGGCTGGGCACGCAAGCCCGCGACGTAGGGCAGTTCCTCGACAAACTGCATGCCGATCTGCGAGCGGCCGACACCGAACGGCTGCGCCTCAAGACCCGCGAACAGGAACTTGAGAAAGAGAAAGCGCAGCTCGCCGCCGAGGGACGCAAAGAGCAGCAGGTCAAAATCCGCGAGATGGAGAAGAAGCTCGAAAGCCTCCTCCGAGATTTCGAATACCACGCGCGCGAAGCGGTCAACGCGGTCCAGGACCGCGCCGCCGCGCAGAAACTCTCCAAAGAGGCCGAGCGCCGAATCGCAAAAATGCGCCGCGAGTTCAGCGAGCAGTTCAATTCCACGGTGGTCGCCCACTCCACCGGAGCCGATCACGGCGACCCGCACGCCCAGCCGCAGGTGGTGAAGCACGTTTCCGAAGGCGACACGGTGAAGCTCAAGTCGACCGGGCGTGGGGCGCGGGTGGTGCGCAAGGTCGACGACAATCACTTCGAAGTCGAGATGGGCGCGATGAAAATGAAAATCGCGCGCGACGACATCGCCGAAGTGCTGGCCAGCGCCCACGGCAAAGCCGCAGATACCCCCGTGAAAGCAGCCCGGGCTCGCGGCATTTCCGTCTCACTTGAGAACGAGGGAGCAAACGTCCCCAGTGAGATCAATGTAATTGGCCAAACCGTGGACGAAGCTTCGTCAAGAGTCGAACGGTTCGTGGACCAGGCATTCCTCGCGGGACTTCCACGCGTCCGCGTAGTTCACGGCAGCGGCATGGGCATCCTCCGCAAAGCCCTTCGCCAGTTGCTCCAGCAGCATCCCCACGTCGCGTCGGTAGCCGAAGCCCCGCAGAACGAAGGCGGCGGAGGAGCGACGCTGGTGGAGTTGAACGTCTAGGGCTATGGTCGAAGATTGGCGAGGAGTATTCCGCGACGAGCGCGACTGAAGTTATCGTAGCGTTTTGTTGGTTAGACGGTGCAGCGGAATTCTTCCGGGCTGCAGCCGCGGAGCGGCGACATATGTTAGCCCAGGACGTAAGTCCTGGGTGCACGCAAAACGCGGTAACGAGTCCCGGAGGGACGAAACAACTTAGCCCAGCGCTTCAGCGCTGGGTGGATTGGTAGAAGTGGAACAAGTCCCGGAGGGACGACAGACACCTCCTCGGTTCGGAAACTCCCGAATGTCCGCGCGGGAAACATCAATGATTGAGAGCTACAAATGCGCAACCTGCGGCCAAATCCACACCGGACTTCCGTTTAGTTTTGCGGCCGAGTTCCCCGACCAGTATGCGAATATGACGCGAGACGAGCGAGACGCTCGAGCTGTGATAGGTTCCGACCAATACATCATCGATCAGCTATGGTTCTTCATTAGGGGATGGCTCGAGATTCCTATCGTTGGATCGAATGAGGTCTTTCTTTGGGGATTGTGGGCGTCCGTTCGCGAAGAAGTATTTGACGAAATCTCTGAATGCTGGGAACTGGTGGGACGGGAGAATTCCCGAGGTCCGTTCAAAGGCAGATTGGGCAACTCTCTCGCCGAATATCCCGAGACTCTCAACCTAAAGCTGCGAATCGTTCTGCAGCCTGTTGGAGCTCGACCGCTCTTTGTGGTCGAGGAACCCGATCACTCGCTGGCACAGGAACAATCCTCTGGTATCACCCGCGACCGGGCTCTAAGGATGGCTTCACTGGTGTTGCATCAGGAACGGGGTGGATTCCCCGCCAACCTCAAAGGCTAGCTTTTCCGTCTATTTCAACCACTAACCCTCGATTCCCACAGCTTCTCCACAACAATCCCGCCGCTGTATATTTCATTCAGCCGCAATTTCCCTGACAATTCTTGAGGAGAATTCTGTCCCTACGATGGCGAACCCTGGCGATTTCGCGTACACGGTCAAGCAGCAGGCGGACATCGTCCGGATCATCGGCGACTACATCAAGCTGAAGAAAGCCGGGGCGCAGAACTATTCGGGGCTGTGCCCGTTTCACGGCGAGAAAACGCCATCGTTTTCCGTCCACGCCACCCGGCAGTTTTATCACTGCTTCGGCTGCGGCGTGTCCGGGGACGTCTTCAGCTTCATCCAGAAAATCGAAAACATCACCTTCCCCGAGTCCGTGCGGATGGTGGCGCAGAAACTGGGCATCCCGCTGCCCAAGGCCAGTTATTCAACGCCCGGCGAAGCGAAAGAAGCTCGCCTGCGCGGACAGCTTCTCGACGTTCACGAGCGTTCCGTAGCGTTCTTTCAGGAATGCCTGCGCCGCCCCGAAGGCGCTCGAGCCAGGGAATACCTCGCAGGCCGCGGTCTCGATCAGGAGATGATTGCCCGCTTCCGCATCGGCTACGCCCCCGATTCAGGATTCCTCCTGCGCGATCGACTGAAAGAAGAATTCAGCGAAGAGGTCCTACGCGAGAGCGGCCTGTTTTCGTGGAAGGAAACTGCGAGCTCCGAGCCACGAGCTACGAGCAATGAATCTCAAGGTGGGGACGACGATCCGCAGCGAAGTGCAGAGGTCATTCGTGCCCAAAAGGCGGGCCCTCAGGATGACAAGGGCCGGGGTGGCTCGGAGCTCGAAGCTCGTGGCTCGCAGCTCGCGGCCATGTACTCCAAATTCCGCAACCGCGTCATGTTCCCCATCGCCAGCGAAGCAGGGAAAGTGATCGCCTTCACCGGCCGCACGCTCGCCACGGATGAAAAATCCGGCCCCAAATATTTGAACTCGCCCGAAACCCCGATCTACTCCAAGGGCAAGGTGCTCTTCAACCTCGATCTCGCCAAAGAGTGGATCAAGAAGTTCGACTACGCCATCCTGGTCGAAGGCCAAATGGACTGCATCTCCGTCTACGCTGCCGGATTTCATAACGTGATCGCCAGCTCAGGCACGGCGTTCACCGAACTGCAGGCGAAGCTACTTGGGCGCTTCAGTAAGAATGCTGTCGTCAACTTCGATCCCGACACGGCAGGTGCGAAAGCGACCGAGCGCACGCTGGGATTGCTGGTCGAAGAAGAGTTCACGATCAAGGTGCTGACCCTCGACCAGGGATTCGATCCCGACCTCTACATCCGCCGCAAAGGCAAAGAAGCCTACGGAGAGGCGCTAAAGCATTCGCAAAAATATTTTGACTACCTGATCGAGCGCGCGCGCACCCAGTTCCCCGTGCGTAGTGGCGAAGGCAAGCAGAAGGCCGTGAATTACCTGCTGCCCCACATCCAGCGAGTCCCGAGCCGAATCGTGCGCGACGAACTCGCGCATGAGATCTCGCAGAAGCTGGGCATCGACTCCGCAGTCTTGCGGCAGGAATTGCGGCACGCCGCGTCCACCCGTGCCACGTCCGCTGTCAAAGCTCCAGTGGAAGCGCAGGCAACCGACGCGGAAAAAGTCCTGATCCGCGCCCTGGCCTCGGCGCGCCAGATGCAATCCGGCGAAGAGCATCTCTCCGCCCGCGACGGCGCCGAAGAAGAATTCGATCCCGCCCGCCAGGCGCAGTTCGTCTTGCAGAACGAAGGCCTGCACCGGGGACTCGCGACCGAGTCCCTGGCCGAGTCGCTCCTCAACATGGACCGAGAATTTGCCGATGTCCTCGAAGTGCCGGCGACGGAGAGCGATCGCCGCCTGCTGGCGCTAATTCTTCTGAAGGAGGATGAAGAGCTCACGGCCGAAGTCCTGGAAGCCGCAGTCCGCGCCCTGCGACGCATTCACTTGCGCCGCCGTCAGGAGGACGTCCAGCAGGAACTGAAGAAGCCCGGCCTCGCCGCCGACAAAGACCGCCTGCGCGAACTGCTCACGGAACTGGAGCGAATCAGCCGCGCCCTCAGAGATCCCAGCTTGGCCGAAGAAGGCCTGAAAAACGCGGGAAACAAGAAAAGTGCTTGAAACAAAAAGCCCTGCGCAGCCATCTAACTATTTAAGGGAATTGAAGATAGCGGCGGGTAGCGGGAGATAAAGCGGGCAACCGATAGACGGTGCGCGGCTCATTTGCTAAAATCTAAAGGTTTGTGCGGTACGCGGAATCCCGCAACACCCATATTCCCACCCTTAAAGGAACATTATCACAAGCTCCTGTGGAGCGGAAATAAAGCAGTTCGAGGACACACCTTTTGGCTCTTGACGACAAGTTCGACGACATCAAAAAGCTGATCGACACAGGCAAAGAGAAGGGATATCTCACCTACGACCAGGTGAACGATTTGATCCCGCACGATGTGCACAGTCCCGAAGACCTGGATGATCTGCTCACGACGATCGGTACGCAAGGCATCGACGTGCTGGAGGGGCCCAAGCTTCCTTCCGCCACGCTCGATAAAAAATTCGATGAATCCGAGGAAGGCGAGGACGTAGAACTCGACCTGACCCCCGGAGCGCTGGAAAAAACCAACGATCCCGTCCGCATGTATTTGCGCGAGATGGGGACTGTGCCGCTGCTCACGCGTGAAGGCGAAGTGGAAATCGCTAAACGAATTGAGCGCGGCCAAATCCGCGTGCTCAAGGCCCTGTCGCGGTCGCCGATTGTGATCCGCGAACTGCTGGCCATGGGCGAGGACCTCAAGAAGGGCGTGCGCTCGATCAAGGAAGTGGTCACCTTCGACGAAGAGGAGATCACCGACGAGATCCTGCAGAACCGCCTGAATGAGTTCACCGGCAAGATCGACGACATGGCCAAGTTGTACAAGAAGGCCGCGCTGCTCGAAGAAAAATATCTCGAAGTTTCGAAGACCAAGAAACCGAAGGATCATCGCCGGGCGCGGCGCAAGCTGGCGCGCGGCATTGTTGCCACATCGCAGGCGGTGCGCAAGCTGGGATTCACCAACGCCGAGCGTAAGCGGCTGATCGAGCGTCTGAACAAGACCGTCGACGGCATGCGTTCGCTCGACCGGCAGACGCAGAACCTGGAGCGCAAGGCCGACGCCACGCGCAGCGAAGAGCAGAAGAAAGAATATCGGCGACAGGCGCGCGCCATTCGCGGCGAAGTCGAAAAGCTGGAACTCGAAACCGGAGTGTCGTTTCAGGAGCTCAAGCGCACGCAGCGCGAGATCATCCAGGGCGACATGGACGCGGAGCAGGCCAAGCGTGAACTGATTGAGGCCAACCTGCGTCTGGTGGTTTCGATTGCCAAAAAATACACCAACCGCGGACTGCAGTTCCTCGACCTGATTCAGGAAGGCAACATCGGCCTGATGAAGGCCGTCGACAAATTCGAATACCGCCGGGGCTACAAGTTTTCGACGTATGCCACGTGGTGGATTCGGCAGGCGATTACCCGCGCGATTGCCGATCAGGCGCGTACGATTCGTATCCCGGTGCACATGATCGAAACGATCAACAAGCTGATCCGCACCTCGCGGCAGCTGGTGCAGGAACTGGGACGCGAGCCGACGTCGGAAGAGATCGCCAAGCGCATGGACATTCCAGTCGCGAAAGTACGCAAGGTGCTGAAGATCGCGCAGGAGCCGATCTCGCTCGAAACGCCGATCGGCGAAGAGGAAGATTCGCATCTGGGCGACTTCATCGAAGACCGCGGCGTGGTTTCTCCGGCCGAGGCGGTGATCAACGTGAACCTGAAGGACCAGACGGGACAGGTCCTGCGCACGCTAACGCCGCGCGAAGAAAAAGTCATCAAGATGCGCTTCGGCCTCGAAGACGGCAGCGAGCATACGCTGGAAGAAGTCGGGCAGTCGTTCGCAGTCACCCGCGAACGCATCCGGCAGATCGAAGCCAAAGCGCTGCGCAAGTTGCGGCATCCGTCGCGCTCACGGAAGTTGCGGGCGTTTATGGACGGAGTAAGAGACTAAGTAAGAAGTCAGAATGCAGAATCGGGCACGGCTTTGGCTGTGCCTTTTTTCTGTTTCAGAATCGGGACACAAGCCCAAATATTTCGGCCTTCTACATTTGCGGTGGAACGGGTCGTGGCGAGAGTTCACTCAGGGCTGCTCGGCTTCGCCTTCACGGGGCGGCCGAGGCGGCCGTCCCCACATGGGCCGTTTCAACATGGAGCGTCCCAACAATTGGGCGTCCCTTGGGGCCGTCTTTGCATTCGTGAATTCTTTACGCCGTCTAAGTTATTGAAAGGGCGGGCGGAGGGATGGGCGTCGGAAAATTCATTCTTAGTTTTCCTCGGTCTTCCACAGGGAAGTCTCAACGTCCACAGCTTCTGCACAAGGGGGGAAGTTTTTTGTGTTGCGGGACGCAACAAACTGACGGAGAGTGGGTTCAGCGAAACGTGAAGTTTCCTGAGCTTGCCGAATGATTGCGGCAGAGCCAGCGGCAGCCCGGTGATTCTCGAGGGTGAATCGCCGGGGGACATTCCAGAAAACGCGCGCAAGCGCGACTGGTTGCCCGGGCATTGCGGCCTCCTCCCCCACCTGTTCGTTGCTCTTTGAGCGGGAACAGGACGGACCGCTGGCCACCGCAGGCTTGCCAGTTCGTGGTCGTGAGATTGCGAATGGGCAACTCGCTTTGGCAAATGTGGCACTCGTTGCTCGTGAGAGCGGGAGCGCTGTCGGGCCGAAGCGGTCATTCCGCCGCCACGCGGTGATCAGGCTGCGCAGGAAACCACGTACGAATGCGGTCGGGGTGGCTGGCCCCGGCCGCATTTCCATTTGGAGCAAGAACCTTTCGCCACGGATTTGCGCGGATTCACCTGGATAAGTCCAACTTCACGCGGATAGACCAAACTTCTGATTCGGGTGCGCGGATTTCGTGTTACGGACCTGTTTTCGCGGGGCTTCCACAGGATAGTGGCTGACCTTCACAGCTTCTGCACAATTCATTTTGCGCTTCGCCTTATGTTCGCTTATGCTGAGTCTGCGAATGCGACAGAGTGTTGTACAGACCATGGCGACTACTGATTACAGCATCAGCACGCTTCCGGCGAACGTAGAGGCGGAGCGCTCGATTCTGGGCGCGATCCTGCTCGACAACTTTGCGTACAACCAGGCGGCCGAGCATTTGCGGATCGAGGATTTCTCGCTCGACTCGCACCGGCGCATTTATTCGCGGATGGTCGATCTGGCGGAGTCGTCGCGGCCGATCGACATGATCACGCTGATCGAAGAACTCGACCGGCACAAGGATCTGCAGCCGATCGGCGATGTGGCGTATGTGTCGAGCTTGGTGGATGGCGTCCCGGACCGGCCGAGCATTGAGCACTACGTCAAGATTGTGCGCGACAAGGCGCTGCTGCGCGGATTGATTTCGGCGGCGACCACGGCGATTGCGCGAGCGTCGGATCAAGGGGACGCGGCGGAGGATGTTCTCAGCGATGCCGAGGCAGCGATTTTTCAGCTGTCGGATAAGCGTATTGGGCGCGGGTTCATGGGCGTGCAGGAAATCGTCCGCGAATCGTTTGGGTCGGTGGACGCGTTGCTGCAACGCGGGCAGCGCATCACGGGACTGGCGACGCACTACGTCGACTTGGATGAGATGACGTCGGGGTTGCAGCGCTCGGATCTGGTGATTATTGCGGCGCGGCCTTCGATGG
>PMUM01000471.1 GCA_003166855.1 Acidobacteriaceae bacterium
TGATTCATCGGTACTATGCCGCGGTGTGACTCCTCGGGGACGTACACGCGGGCCGTGTGGCCTAAGCCTTCTCCCGCCGTCCTGCGACTGACTTTCGCCGCAGGCATCTCCGAGGTCTCCCGGTTCTCGTGTATGAAGCTTCTAGGCGTGCCTGGGGTCTTCGACTACGCCGGACTGAACATGGACTCGCGTTATCGTCCCTGCTCATGTTGCCTTCCGCACATTTTTACTGCGTCGGCGTCCGGGTTGTATGTTTTCGCAGCTCAATAGCCCACCCCGCCTATACCCCTGTCTACGCTTCACTGAGTTCCTCGCGGTAGCAGCGCAAGACTCGGGGCCGAGCGGATCGCTAGTCCTTTCTCGTAAGAATTTTGCATTCTCTACTTCATACCGGTTTATCCCGGCGCACAAAAATCCCCATAGCACTCAAAATGCCCGGAACGGGGTTCTGAGTGTAACGGCCTGTTTTCAACACTTCACTCCACTCTGGTACTGTCATGCCTTTCGGAGTAGATTGTTTCGCGTGAAACAAATATTCTTTGCAGCACTGGTCTCGGTTGCACTCCCTGTTTTCGGGTTGGCGCAAGACGGCGCGGCGATACAGTTAAAGAGCTACAAGGCTTGTGGCGGCAACAGCACTGCGGGCTGCGCTTGTGGCGGCAACAGCACTGTGGGCTGCGTTATGCCTCCCCAGCAGACTCGCGCTCCCAAAGCCAAGTACCCGGAAAAAGAGCGGAAAGCACGTCATGAAGGCATCGTTACGTTGGGAGTAATTGTAGGTTCCGATGGCGAGCCCCGCGATATCAGCGTCTTGAGTTCACTGAGCCCTGATTTTGACAAAGCAGCAATTGATGCATTGAAGCAGTGGAAATTCTCCCCCGCAACGAAGGATGGCAAACCCGTGGCCGTCAAAATCGCCGTGCAGGTAGATTTCCACCTGCATTGACTGGTGGATGCGTTGTTGGCGAAATATCCCCATAGCACTCAAAACCCCTTAATGAGCGAAATGGCCTAATTGCGACAGTCTCTTTTGAATCGCCCGTCAATTTCTGAGACAGCCCCTTATCTGCGGATCGCAGAATCGCGGGTTGTCGCCGACGAGCACAGTAATCTGAGTTTGCCAGTTCCCTCATCAGCTGAAAAACCCGCATCAGATCTCATTCAAGTGGGATGCGATAGATATTCCGCTTGCCGAGGCTTTTCGTAAAGGAATACTTCGTGGGGCTGGCTGCGGAATCGGTGAGCCGGGGCAGTTTTATGGCCTGCGCGCCTGCTTCTGCTGTCGTTAGCACGCCTTTCGGCGGCAAGGCAGGAAGACCGGTCGCGTGATTTACAGGGAGGAGGAAGCTAGTCGACTCCTGATCGGGCGATTGCAGGTGTAGGTATTTGCCATCGGCAGTCCAATGGGCGTTGCAAAGCGTCTGGCAAAGGGCAACCGGAGTGGCGCCCGAAAGTGGATAGGCCAGCGTGCGATAAGGATGCTCGGGATTGTTATCATCGCGCACGGCGACCGAGCCCCAGCGACCGTCCGGGGAGGTGGACTCCACGCCAATGATCGGTTCTTGCAGCAGCTTCTTCTTCCCTGATCCATCCTGTTTGCGGGTGTAAAGATAATTCCTGCCACCTTCGTTTGCGCGATAGATCAGGTCGCCATTCGGCAGGAATAAAGGCGAATCTTCGTCGCCAGTCGCGTCCAGCGGCCGGGGCGAAGTCCTCCCGGTCGTCGAAGCGATCCACACATGCGAAATGCCGCGCTCGTCTCTCATGCTAAATGCGGCCCACTTCCCATCGCGTGAGATGTCGTAGTTTTTTGAGTCGAATCCGGGCGCTTCCAGTCCGTAACCCTGCACAACAACTTCCGCTCGCCCGCTTTCGAGATTCGTGCTCCAGAGTTCCGGCTTCTGATCTGGCCGGTTTCGCTTCAGGTAAAACAAGGTCTTCCCGTCGCTGGAGAATGTGGAGGCAAAGGAATTTCCTTCTGATGAGATTTCGCGATCTCCGTTTTCGTTGTGAATCCAGACGGAGGTATCGAATGTCCCCACGGACGTATACAGGGCCTTACCGTCGGGTTGCATTGCGATGCCTTCTTCTTCCGTGGCACCGCTGCTCACCTGCTCCGGCTGGCCGTCCGGGAATCGTTGCCGCCAGATATGGAATCGTCCGACAGCGTTCGTACTGAGGTAGATCCACTTGCTGTCGGGCGACCACGCGCCTGAATTGCAGGTCGCATTGTCTGGCCCTACCAGCTGTTCCCTTCCGCCTGCCTGGAATGGAACCACACGGCAGCGTCCAAGCATGCCCTGGGAATCCATTACGACCAGGAGCACCCATTTGCCGTCAGGGGAGAGGTAGGAGTGGTGTGCCATGCTGCGTTCACCTTCCGGCACATACACATCGCGGCTTTGCCCTCGGCCCTCATCGGTGGTGACGGCGGCCATGTGCAAACCGCTCTTGATCTCCGAAAAGAGCAGGTGCCTGCCGTCCGCGATCCAGGTTAATGAAGACGCGTTGCTGAACATCAAGTGCGGCTCTCCGCCGAGGACGGGGACTTCCCAGACGTCCCAGGGATCGACGACGCTGTAGGCAATGCGCGTGCCGTCGGGCGAAAATGCCGGACTCATCTTCGGACGCGCGGTGTCCTTGGTCAGCTGTACGGTGTCCCCTGACGGCAGAAGCTTGACGTAGATATCTCCCGCGCCGATGAAGGAGTCGCGGCCGCGGATAAAAGCGAGCATTCTGCCGTCCGGAGAAATGGCGGGATAAACCGCGGCATCGGTAAAGAAGGTCATCTGCTCCCATTTGCGCTCGGCCTTGGGCACCCGCTGCTGGCTCCAGTACCAGAGGCCAAGTCCAGCAAGCGCCAGAACGGACACAATCAAGGCGGCGACAAGCCCCTTGGGCCTGGAACGAAACTGCGCGCCGGGAGTTGTTTCCACTCGCGCGGAGCTTCGTCCGCTCTCTGTGTCACGTCTCAACCGTTTCAGATCGGCCTTCAGCTCGGCTGCGGATTGGCAACGCGTGTCCCGTTCCTTCTCGAGACACTTCTGAATGATTCGCTCGAGTTCTTGCGGCACCTCCGGGTTCAACCGCACGGGAGCGACAGGGTCGCGCTCCAGAATGGCATTGGTAATCTCAGCGGACGTGTTCCCACGGAACGGCAGCATTCCTGTACACATCTCGTACAACACCACCCCGAACGAGAACAGGTCGGTACGGGCATCGAGTTCCCTGCCGCGCACTTGCTCGGGCGACATGTAGGCCACTGTTCCGAGGGCAGTGCCAGGGCTCGTGAGATGTTCCTCTTTTTCGAGAGTCGTTGCGTCCTGGCTTGAGATCTGTGCCGGGGCAATTTTGGCCAAGCCGAAATCCAGAATCTTGGCCTGTCCCCGAATCGTCAAAAAAATGTTCGCAGGCTTAATGTCGCGATGGATGATGCCTTTGGAATGGGCCGCATCGAGCGCATCCGCGATCTGGATCCCGAACTCCAGCACCAGCTCAAGCTCAAGCGGACGGCCCGCGATGCGGTGACGCAGGGTCATGCCATCCAGAAACTCCATTGCAATGAAAGCGCGCCCTTCCGCATTGTCAATTTCGTAGATGGTGCAGATATTCGGATGGTTGAGCGCGGAAGCGGCTCTAGCCTCACGTTGAAAACGCGCCAGTGAACCAGAATCGTGCGCGACGTCGTCGGGAAGAAACTTTAGAGCAACGAAGCGGCCGAGTTTGAGGTCCTCAGCCTTGTAGACCACGCCCATGCCGCCGCCGCCCAGTTTCTCGACGATGCGGTAGTGCG
>PMUM01000015.1 GCA_003166855.1 Acidobacteriaceae bacterium
ATATGCAATGTCAGCCAGTACTTCTCCGCCGCCTCATCGTATCGCTATCCTGATGTCCCCAGCGGGTCGTTTCCTACAGTGCAGAGATTGCCAATTAAGCTTCACCTTCCCAGACGGGGCACACTTCCACGCCATCGCGGAACAGTTTGAATCTCATTTGTGCGGTTCCCCAATGCGCATTCCGGCCTGGCACAATGATCGCCGCTTCGTCATCCTCCGATACGAGGCTAAGGTTCCGGTGTTGGCGTCATGCGCGAAGTGCGAGCGCAAGTTCTTCACGCCACCCACGCTCGCGCGCGACGTTGTGGGCGCGGAGGAATACCTGGGACAGAAGTTTGATTTCCATCAATGTCGAAGAGAAATAAGTGGTGAGTGACGACAGATTCACCGTCGAGGAAAGCGCGGCTTTGCTCCACGCGATCTTCCCGAACTACCCCGATATACACGGGATGAAGTCCGCGCCGGAGACCGGCGCGTTCTTACTAACCTTGCGAGCGGGAGAGCCGATAAGCGCCGAACGGAGTAGCTGCACCAGCCTGGCCTCCATCCGGGCGACGTGATTAACGCTGTGGATGGCAAGCCAGTGAAGACGCCGATGGAGCTGGCGGCGGAGTTAGCGAACCGGCCAGCGGGTGATAAGGTGCGGCTGGGCTAGCAGATTGCATGGCAGGTAGAGAATGCGATCCGGACTGAGCCTATGACTGACTGGTGGTGCTACCGATGCGGTGTTGCACGAGACGTGGCCATGTGCCCGGTGTGCGGATTGAAGGCACCAGCCGGATACGATAACGCGCCGCAGGACAATTACGCCGACGCCAGAGAGAGTACCGTGGGCGAGCTTGAGCGCGTCCACGCCACGCTCAAAAGCACCGACTCAACGCTGCGTGAGATTCACTCGACGCTCAAGGATAAGGGCTCAAGCGGTGATGCTTGGGGAAGTGTTATGGGTCTTTGTTCTTATCTTCCTGATCGGCAGTTGGCCTGGTTCCAAGCTGGATCGATTTACTGACCGCGTTTGGTATTCGTCCGTCTACGACACAGACTGGAAGAACGTCAACATCGAGAGAAGGCCGAGCGACTGCGACTTGCTCCACGCTCCCATCGGAACAAAGAGATGCTCCTATAAGAAGGCCACAGTGATCTTCGGCGAGAAGGAGCGGCAGATCCTGATCGGACTTGGCACGACGCCGGAAGAGAAGGCGCAATCTGCCAAGGAACCGAACTCAGTCGCTGTCACTTGGGATAGGAGAGAAGAACCTTAGGCCGCCTTCTTCACCTTCGCCCACCGTGCCAATGTTCCGATCGGAATTCGTAACACATACGAGATGGTAAACACGATGGTCTATATGATCTGGCAGTCTTTCAAGGAAGGGGGAGAAAGTGATCTCATCAACATGGGTTCAAAGGTAGAACCTCACCAGCCAGCCTGTATGGTTGGCGCACGATCTGCATGACTAAGCGTCCGAAGATTCTCCTCGTCGAAGACGACCCGTTCCTACGGGAAGTGACGCAGACGCTGCTCGGAAAGTACTTTGAGGTCGTCTCAGCAGCGAGCGTTACAGACGCTACAAGTCAGATCGCCGCTCAACACTTCGATGTTCTCCTGACCGATCTGCACCTACCTGGCGCGGAAGATGGTCTCGCGCTCATGAATGTCATGCGCCAAGCTCAACCCAAGGCCATAACTCTCGTGGTCAGCGGCTCTGAGATGAACCCTGAACTTGCCGGTGCGCTGCAGGCGGATGCAGTCATACAGAAACCCTACGAGGTCGAGGAACTCGCTGATCGCATCCGTCAATACTTACAGGCGAGCTGAACGGTGCGGACGTTGCGTACCTGGCCGCTTCACCGAGTTCTCCGCCTGGTGAGTTCCTTACGCCGCTCTCTTCACCTTCGCCCACCTTGCTCTCTGAGCCGCCGCTATCTTCTTCCGCGCTGCCGCTGACATCGTGCGCTTCGGTTTGGCCGCGTGCCCCTGTGCCTTGTGCTTCGCCCACCGCGCCTTCTGCGCCAGGCTGATCCTGCGGCGACCGGCTGCGGACATGGTGTGGGATGTGCCGTTAGAACTGCTGCCGCCCAGCGCCGCCAGTGCCTGGTCTATTCGCTGGAGCTGCTTCTGCGTGTGTTCACGTTCCTTCTTCAACTGCCCTACTACTGCTGACATGTTCTTCATTGGGACCTCTGCGGAATGATAGCAGGGGCCGATCCCGCAGGATGTACTATTGGCAGGGAGACCTCGACACCGATTGGCATAAGACAACAATGAATCTGACTCTCGACGAACGCACAAAGATTTTCGACAAGGTCTGCCGACTGGTAGCTACCAAGCACTTCGATCCCGGAATGAACGGCGTGGATTGGAATTCTTTGGCTCGGGATCGCCGGGATCAGATCCTTGCGTGTAGCGACCCGGAGGTCTTCGAGAAAGAGGTCCACAAATTAGTAGCGGAACTCAAGACTAGCCACACTGGCTTTCGCCATGCCGGGATGCGGAATATTCCCGCTCGCCACGCGATCAACGCAACTCTGCAGCGCATCGACGTAAACGGAAGTGAGCGATGGATGTTTCAAGACGTGCATCGAGGCGGCCCAGCCTTCGCGGCTGGCATACGGCCTGGCGATCTCTTACTCGAATGCGGAGGGCGAGAGGTCCGGCCCCCGAACGACTTGACGTTCTCAGTCGGCGAATCCGCGAGTCTTCTTATTGAACAAATCAACGGCGACGTGCAGAAGATCAACGTTCAATTGCCAATGCCGAAGTCCCAGAAGCACCCGGTTACAGCGCCGGAGGCGGTCAGCACCGAAAGGCTCAGCGATGAAATTGGATTGCTGCGAGTCGCAATGTTTCCAGGCGCTATAGGAATCGACGTAGCGAAGGACATCGACCGCGGCATCGCCGCACTCGATGGATGCAGTCGGCTCATTGTCGATCTACGCGGGAATACTGGAGGCGGAATCGGCGGCCTACGCTTGATGAGCTATTTGACACCCGGAAAACTTGAGGTTGGCTACAGTCTCACGCGAAAACGTCGCGAGCGTGGTTATCGTCGTGAGGAACTGACCCGATTCGGGCGGATTCCGTCCCACAAGGCGACTCTCATATGGTAGCAGGCGGCCGAGTCTGGTTAGCCATAGAAGATGGTCAGCGTACCAAACGAAGTCCGCCGACACCGTGTGATATCAATCAGTTACATGTCGGCGCTGCCCTGTCACTGCAGCGGTCCCAGAGGTTGTGCGAATCAGAACGGCCGAACGCGCTCGTAGGAAATCTGAGGACTGCTTCTAAGGAGTTGACGTTTCTGTGGACAGGCGAACGCCACTGCATTTCGGCAGTGGCGTTCATGGTTGCGGGGGGCGGATTTGAACCGCCGACCTTTGGGTTATGCGATCTGACTCACATTTCGATGAGAGTCGGACTGTACCTTCATCCACGAGGGATGCTCGCCATCGAGTCTCTACGCCTTCCCCCACCATTCCGGGGGCTTGGTTCGGTATTGCCCGTGAGAACGCCGACTACTTCTTGGAAGATAGAGCGTCGCGAAGTGTGATGAGGGAGCCATCGGCAACTTGCAGAAGCCGAGAGAGTATTATGCGGACAGCTAATCAAGTAGATGAAAACGGAGTAAAGGAATGCCTGAGTCCATTGACTGGCCACGGACGCAATCGCCGCACGGTCGCCGGGGCCGCCGCTTTATTCTCATTCTTGCCGTCCTTGTCGGCATTCTCTTCGTCGGTCGGGCGGCGCTGTCGTATTACGTGGACGTGCTCTGGTTCGGATCGCTCAGCTATGCGGATGTGTTCTGGAAAACACTGAGTCTTCAGTGGGGAGTCTTCGCGGCTTTTGCAGCGGCCACATTTCTGATTGTGTACGGTTCGTTTCTGGCGCTGAAGCGGGTACATCTCCCAGATTTGCCCAGTGGGCATACGATTCTTATCGGTGGCCAACCTCTGAAGCTGCCGGTTGAGCCTGTCCTGCGCCTCATCGCGCTAGGAGTATCGCTCGCCATTGCCGTTGCGACCGGGGGCGCAATGGCAGGGGACTGGCCGACACTCGCACTCTTTTTGTACGCGCCCCGCACTACTGGTATCGTCGATCCAATTTTTGCCAAGCCACTGAACTTCTTTCTGTTCGCCTTGCCTGCTTGGCAGCTGATCGCCGGCTGGCTGCTTACGTTAAGCGTGATTACCTGTGTGCTTGCCGCTTTCTTCATACTGATTACGGGCGGAGCTCGTGTGCTCACTGGCCGGCTCAGCCGGTCTGTCGCGCTACCGTGGCGCGGGTTCTCTATTACATTTGCATTCCTCCTGTTGATCCTGGCGATGCGTGTCTATCTTGGGCGGTTCGAGCGGTTGCTCGACGATCATACGATCTTCGGGGGTGTGACCTACACGGACGCGCACGTCACACTCACCGGGATGCTCGTCGTTTGCGCGGCACTCGTTCTGGGCGCGGTAGTCGCAGCCGTCAATGCCGTGCGGGTGCCACGCGGGCGCTGGCTGTTGGCAGCGATCCTTCCAGCTGCGGTCTGTTATGTCGCGGTTCAAGGGATCGGATGGTATGTGAGCAGCTTCATCGTCAAGCCGAACGAATTGGTGCGGGAGAAGCCTTACATTGTCTACAACACCGACCTAACGCGGCAGGCCTACGGATTGAATCGAGTCTCCCAACGCGAGTTTCCGGCTGAGACGACGGTCGAAGCGGCTGACCCGGCCAACAATCAGGCAACGCTTCAAAACATTCGGCTGTGGGACTGGCACGCCCTCCAAGACACGCTGCGTCAAATTCAGGAAATCCGCACTTATTATGACTTTCCCGATATTGACATTGATCGTTATGAAATCGATGGCACGATACGCGAAGTGATGCTCGCTGCGCGCGAACTGAGCGTCGATAAGCTCCCTGAGAGCAGCCGCAACTGGATCAACGAGAAGCTGATCTACACCCATGGCTACGGCATCACGATGAATCCGGTCAATGGCTTTACGCCGGAAGGGCTGCCGACTCTGATTTTGAGCAACATGCCGGTTCAGAGCACGGTGCGTAGTCTGACAGTGACGCGTCCAGAGATCTATTTCGGCGAGATGACCAATACCGATGTCTACGTGAAGACGCAGCAAAAGGAGTTTAACTACCCGCAAGGCCAGAGCAACAACCTAACGTCCTACGAAGGCAATGGCGGTATCCTTCTCGGCGGCTTCCTTCGCCGCATGATCGTCGCGCTCGACCAAAACGACCTCGCGAAGCTACCGTTCAGCGATGATGTGAACAAGAATAGCCGCCTCCTAATGCGGCGCAACATACGCGACCGNNCAATTCCATTAACTACATGCGGAACAGCGTGAAGGTGGTGATCGACGCCTACGATGGCACGACCACGTTTTATGTCTTTGATACAGATGACCCGATCATAGCTGCCTACCGCCGTATTTTCCCGACGCTATTCAAAGATGCGTCGACGATGCCGGCGGGACTGCGGAAACACGTCCGTTATCCCGAGATGCTGCTCAAACTCCAGGCGGAAGTTTACGGCTTGTATCACATGACGGACCCGGAGGCGTTTTACAACCGGGAGGACCTGTGGACTGTGGCGACCGAAGTTGGCCTGGGCGAGGGAGGCCAGCAAACGACACAGGCGATGCAGCCGAATTTCGTGCTGATGAAACTGCCGGGCGAAACCGGCGAAGAGTTCGTGGAAATTCTGCCCTTCACTCCGGCGAACCGGAATAACCTGATCGGCTGGATCGCCGGGCGCAGCGACGGCGCACAATACGGTACGTCCGTGGTTTACAACTTTCCCAAGACCAAGCTGGTCGACGGGCCGCTGCAGATCGAGGCGAGAATCGATCAGAATGCGCAGCTTTCTGGACAATTGACGTTGTGGAATCAGCAGGGCTCGCATGTGCGGCGCGGGGCTCTGCTTGTTATCCCGATCGGGCGGGCGCTACTGTATGCGGAGCCGATCTACTTGCAGGCTGAGCGCAGTCCGATGCCTGAGTTGCGTCTGGTCGTACTCGCACTGCAAGATCGGCTGGCGTACGGACCAACTTTCGAGTCGGCACTGGCGTCGCTTTTTGGCGGAGCGGTCTCGTCACTGACTGCCCCATCAACGAGCGCCGCTGCTGTCCCCGCGGAGCCTGCGCGAGGCGCACCGGCATCCGCCGCCTTACCTGCAGCTGATCTGAACGCGCTCATCGCGGAAGCCGCCAGAGACCTTGCCGACTACCAACGCCTGACGGCGGAGGGCAAGCTCGGCGAGGCCGGGCAAAAGCTGGAAGAGTTGAAGCGGGTACTCGACAAACTGAACACGCGCCCAAAATAGACTTGCTGCGGACTCGCTAGGGCATTCCATTGTGTAACAGGGTTGTGCCCAGTGGAGGTCAGCACGGCCATCGACAAAATCCACACTTGCACACATTGGTTCGACTGATCGGGATGCTGCCAAGTGGGTAACCCACAAACCAATCAACGGAGTCGTCGCATTACAGGTTGGGTGACGAGGGCCTTGGCATGCCTCGGGCTCGTGGCCGCCACTACTTGGGCGGCTTTCTCACTGCTGCGTGTCAATAGCCTGATTGCGGGGTTTGCCTACGTCTTAGTTGTTTTGGTGGTAGCTGCGAAGTGGGGCTTGGCGGAATCGTTTTTGACTTCCGTGGCCTCGATGCTCTGCCTAAACTATTTTTTCCTTCCGCCGGTCCTGTCGCTCACAATCGCTGACCCACAGAACTGGGTAGCTCTTTTCGTCTTTCTGGTGACAGCCATCACGGCCAGTAAACTTTCTTCAAATGCTCGTCAGCGCGCTGATGAAGCGCAGGCCCGAAGAGTCGAGGTTGAGCGCCTCTACCAGTTCAGCCGATCTCTAATGCTAATCGACACTATCAGGGATCTCGGTGTGTTGATAGCCGAGCAGGTGAAACAACACTTTGGATTTTCGAGCGTTGTCTTTTGCGACGGCCTGACCGGCGAATTCAGCATGACAGGCGCACCGGACGAGGGTTTGGAGCAGCAAGTTCTGCGCGATATCGCGGTTGGTGGTGCGACTTGGTTTGTGTGGCGCAAGGAATCGACTGCGAAAGGCATTGAAGTCATTGTTGCACCCGTTTCCTTGGGAGGCAAAATTGTTGGCAGCATTGGAGCCATTGGACCCGCCGTGTCAGAACCTGCCTTGCAAGCAATCGCAAACATGGTAGGAATCGCGGTTGAACGTGCTCGACAACAAGATGCCGCTAGCAGAATGGAAGCTGCACGCCAGAATGAGCGCCTGAGGGGTATTCTTCTTGATGCTTTGGCACACGACTTCACGACGCCTCTTACGTCGATCAAGGGCGCGATTACGGCTGTGCGCTCCGCATATCAACACCAAGCGGAGGAGGACGATCTGCTGGAGGTAGTCGAAGAAGAGTCAGATAAGTTAACTGGAATGATTGACGAGACGGTGGCCATGGCACGGATTGAGCCGGGCAGGGCGAGAATTCAGCGCCGTCAACTGTGCATTATGAACCTAGTCCGGTCTTCTGTTGACCGCTTGAAAAGCCTTTTGGATGGTCGACCACTGGATATTCAGATTCACGACGGCATCTCGCCCGTGACCGCGGATCCTGACATGATAGGACTCGCCCTGCGCCAATTGATTGGTAATGCGGTCAAGTATTCGCCTCCCGGTTCAATAATCGCGATTTCAGCGATCCAGGCTGACGATACTGTTACAGTCCGAGTGCGCGACCAGGGGCCAGGCATTCCTGAAAACGAGCTGGAGTCGATCTTTGAGAGGTTCTATCGTGGAAATCGAACCCAGAATTCGGTGGCCGGAACTGGAATGGGTCTGAGCGTGGCAAGGGATATCATCAACGCGCATCAAGGGCGACTGTGGGCGGAGAATCTGGCTGAGGGCGGGGCTCAGTTCTCGTTCAGCCTGCCAACACTTAAGGAAGATCAAAAGCCATGAGCACGGAAAAAGTCCTCGTCGTCGATGATGAACCGCAAATTCGGCGAGTCATGAAATCAGCTTTAACCAAGCAAGGGTACATCGTAGCTGATGCAAGAAGTGGCGAGGAGGCGCTAGACAAGCTGCGGGAGGAGCGCTACGACTTGATCATTCTGGACCGTAACATGCCTGGAATGGGGGGACTTGCGGCCTGCCGATCGATCCGAGCAAGCTCGGATATTGGCATCATTATGCTGACTGTTCGAAAAGCGGAACCAGACAAGATTGAAGCCCTCGATGCGGGAGCCGATGACTACATTACGAAACCGTTCAGCATGCCGGAAGTGCTGGCTCGCGTTCGAGCGAACTTACGCCGCGTGCCCCTATCTCCACATAAGGGTCCAGTAGTGGTTGCGTTTGATGGAGTCGAGGTGAATTTAGGCAGTCGTCACATTTCGATCGGGGGGCGGGACGTTCACCTTACTCCGAAGCAGTTCGAGGTTCTTCATTATCTGGTTGCAAACCCGAACGTCGCGATCCCGCATAGCAAAATCCTTCAAGCCATCTGGGGACCGGATTATGGTGACGAAGTGGAGTACCTGCACGTCGTTATCAACCAGCTTCGCAAGAAGATTGAACGAGATCCCGCGAAACCCAGATACATCCTCACTGAACCCTGGTTCGGTTACCGGTTTCAGTTGCCCTCCAGCCGATCCTAGTTCTCCTCGAGCATCCTCGCTCAGGATCTCCGATTTGATGCGTGCGCATTAGAAGCAACCCCGGAAAGACCTTTAGGAAATCTTTAGATGGTTGTCAGGACTTTCTTAGGGACCAACCCCTAGAGTCGATCGTGACGACGCTGATAGCAGCGGTCTGCGCCGGACGTCGAACGACGAACTTCTAGTCGAACTTTACACGTCCTGGTAGCCAATGATGTTGTTTGAGTGAGCCAGGAGGCTGAAATGTTCGTGATGGCGCTAATGAC
>PMUM01000293.1 GCA_003166855.1 Acidobacteriaceae bacterium
TAGAGAATCATCATGGCCACGCCGGTGACGGGCTTGGTCATGGAGTAATCGCGGAAGATCGTGTCTTTCGTTAAGGGGACACCGGTGGCGATGTCGCGCTGCCCATAGGTGCGGTACTCCACTACTTTGCCGTGACGCGCGAGGATGGTGACAGCCCCGGCAAGTTGCTTCTGGTCCACTTCTTTCTGTATGAGCGCATGCAGCCGCTCCAACCTCTCTGACGAAAAGCCGACAGATTCGGGCGTGTGGATCGTGAGATCAAGCGCGTGGTGGACTGGATGTTGCGCAGGCAGCGGTTGGATGGAGAGTGCAAGCACCAGGCTCGGCAGGATTGCGCGAGCAATATTGATGGGTCCTTGGGTCGTCATGCGATTGCCTCATTCATTGACGCTTGAAAAGCAGCCGGGATTGCCGCCCCCCTTTATACCAACAAGGGCCAGGGGCGGCAAATGAGTCAGGAAAGCAGCGCCTAATAAATGAGTTTGAGAGAGAACTGGATCTGCCGGGAGTTGCCGGCGGTCTTGCTGATCTCGCCGAAGCCGGAGCCATTGAGGATGTTCGCCGGCAGGCCCATGGTGACAATGTTGAAGAGGTTGAAGAACTCTGAGCGGAACTGCAGGTTTACGCGTTCGGCACCGCTCTTGCGACGGCCGAAGGGTGTGTCTTTAATGAGTGCGAAATCGAAGTTATAGAAAGCGGGTCCGCGAAACGTGTTGCGCCCGAGCGTGCCGAAGCGGCCCTGGTTGGGACCGGTGCCGCCGACCACATGAATGGGAATGGAAAAGAAGTCGGCGGCGTTATTGGCGCCCTGGCCAAAGTAGTCCTCGCGCTGCTTGCGGGCGGTGGAGAGATGCGGTTTGGCGATCTGGTCGGGGCGGTCCACGCCGTTCGATCCGGCGCCGGTCTGCTGGATGCCGGAGTAGACGGTGAAGGGCGAGCCGGAACTCATGCTGGAGATGCTGAGCAACTCCCATCCGCCGGTCGCCATTTTCCCCATGGGGTGAAGAAAGCTCACGCTGTCCAGAGGCAGGTTCTGGGCAAGGCTGAGGCCAAAACCGTGAGTTACATCGAACGCGGACGGGCCTTTTTCGGCATGGGTGTTATAGGGATCCTGGGGAAAGCCCTGGGCTACAGCTCCGGTGGAACCTGTGCCGCCGATGACCGAACTTGTGTCGTCAATGGACTTACTCCAGGTATAACTGGCCTGCACGCCCGGGCCGCCGTGGCCCATGGTTCCCGAGAGTGATGTTTGTAAGGCGTGATAAGTGGAATGCGCGGTAGCGGTGATGACGTTTTCCACGCCGAATCCGCCGATCACATTTCCGGAGCTGTCGAACTCCGTATCGGGCGCGAAGGCTGGAGTGGCGCCGGGATAAGCGTTGGGGAAGCTGGTGCGCGGCAGCTTGACGCCGGCGGTTCCCACATAACTGGCATCGGCGGTCAGGTTGCCGAGTTTGCGTTCCAGCCCTGTCGTCCAGGTGAAGAGGGTGCCGTTGCCGAAGGAGCGGTCAATTCCACTCAGGTTGAGCGCGCTGACGACGTGGCTGGGCGTTAGAGCGGCCACATCCTTTTCAAAGCGGTCCACATCCATTACGGTGTTGGACGGGACATCGTAGGGTTTTCCGGAGGCGAAGATATCGACTCCTTGCGGTGTATAGGCCCGGGGTAACTGCGAGGGCGTGATCTGGAATCCATAATTGATCGGCGCGCCGGAAGCCGAGAGCAGGCGGGGATAGACCGCGAAGGGTGTGGAACCGGTGAGGAAGTTATCCTGCCAGATATTGGGCGGAATCACTGTGATCGCCCCGCCCATGTGGACATGCACTGCCTGCGGCGCGTTCCAGTCCACCTGCACGCGCGGCCCCCAGCCGTTCCAATCGGTCTGGTAAGTAGGATGGGGATTGATCAGATATTCCTGCCCGGTGCCCGCAGGTGGGAACGAATTCAGAAAACTCGACGTCCGGTACGCCCGCTCGGCAATCGGCGTGTAGATCTCATATCGCAACCCATAATCGAGCGTCCATTGCTGATTGATTTTCCATGTGTCTTCGAGGTACGCGTTCGCGTCATTCCGGTTGATGGCCGCGGGCCCAATGTGCGCGCCGTTCGACGAATAAGGCGGGGCCACCGCGATCGTGTAACCATACGGATATCCGATCAGCAGACTGCTCAGCGTGTCTGGCAGTGGATCGCCGACTTGCACGTCGTGCTGTCCACTCGCAGAAGGAATGAAAACGGGCGAATAAACCGTCCCACCGCCGAAATCGTACTCGCCATTGGGGCTGATGCCGAAGTATGTCGTGTCCCGGTTAAGGCGTGCTTCCGCACCCCACTTCACGACGTGCCGCGGGCTCGTCCAGGAAAAGTTCACTTGTCCCTGGAACAAATTCCCGAATGCCGACATCACCGAGCCCGCCGCTCCATTGAACGCCTCATAGAGGCCATCGATGAACTTCAAAGCCGGATCGGTATGGTTCGGTGTCACAAACGAAGGCGTCGTTCGCGTGAAACTCACCGACGTCGACCAGAGAAAGTGCGGAGACACGGTGCGCGTGTAAGTGATGACCGCGTTCCGCTGCCGATCCACATACTGCACACCGAAGCTCGGATCAATCAGTGTCTGATCCGGATTTGTTGTCGGTCCCGTTAGATTGTCGTAATTGAATCGACCAAACAATTGTCCTTTTGCGCCAACCTTCTGATCGATGCGGATAGAAAACTGATCCGTATCCGTGGTCACGTTTGAAGGCGCAGCATAGGTTCGCGCACCATACGCGCCGGTTGGGTTATTGGGGAGCGGATAGCGGGCCAGCACTGCCGCAATTGCCGGATTTACCGGTACCTGCAGCGTATCCGTGCTGCCGTCCGGATACGTCACTCCATCCTGGCCCCGCCTCTCTGCTGCTGTAGGTACAGCCAGCACCTGGGTCGTTCCCAGCACCTGCCTGAATCCCTGATACTGCACAAAATAAAACGTCCGGTCGCGTCCGTCATACAAGTTCGGTAACACGACTGGCCCGCCGTTCGTAAATCCGAACTCGTTGCGCCGGAACGGAGGGATACGGCCCGGGTCCGCAATCGACGGGTGATCGAAATAGTTCCGCGCATCGAGGGCAGAGTTCCTCAAAAACTCGAAGAATGACCCGTGAAAACCGCTTTTCCCGGACCGTGTCACGATGTTGGTGAAACCTGCCGCGCCGCGCCCGATGTCCGCCGGCATCCAGCCTGAGCTTGACTGCAACTCCTGAATCGCATCTACGTTGAAATTTGTGAACGTGCTCCCGCCCATCTCTGGATCGCTAACATCCGCATCGTCCATCGCGAACACAGCCTCGACGCCGCGCTGGCCGTTGATGGCGAACTGCTGGGTGAAATTCGTCTGCCCGTTCACGTCGGTCATCGTGCCCGCTGCTAACAACAACAGCGTGCTGAAGTCGCGTCCATTCAACGGCAACTCGTTTACCTTTTGGCTGGAGAGTTTCTCCCCGCTTGTTCCGCTGGCTGCGTTCGAAGTTGTGCTCGGGCTCCCATTTGACACCCCCGCAGAAGTTTGCGGATTGGCTGCAATCGACAGCACGTTTTGATCGGACACCGTCAGCACAATTGTTACGCCAGTAATATTCACTACCACTTGCCCTGTCGGACCTCGCCCGGGCATTTTCACGCTCACGCGATTTGGCCCGAGTCGAAGGTCCGCAATCGCGAACCTTCCGTCGCTTCCTGTAACTGCGGTTGGGTTCTTTTTGGCGCCGGATGTGAAGACCGTTACCTTCGCTCCGGCCACAGGTTCGCCGGCATCCGTGCGTACGACGCCAGCCCAGGCCTGCGCAGAAGGAGAACCCTGTTGTGCTTTAAGCGAGACCGCGACCATAAGTCCCAATAACAAATACTTCTTTATCAGTCGGAAAGCCTTATGAAAGGTTCGAGCTATCACGTGTTCCTTTGCGTAGTGGAATTCATGCATGAAGAATTTCCTCGAGTGAAGACGGAATGCGATCGCGTGCATGAAGCCTTTGATCGCGCAGCATAGACCCTTGTCCCGGTCCGTCCTAGTGTCGACACGGCGTACCTATAGAAGTGTCGAACCGCTTCGGTTTACGTACTTGTGACTTCTATGCCTTGGGAGCGGTAGGGATTCAGGACATCTTCGTCTGATGCATCGGTGATCAAACGTGTCAGTCGGGAAGCGGGACCGACCAGGTAAGGCAGAGATGTCCCCATTTTCCCAAACGAAATCAGGCCAACCACTTCCGTTGAAGCCCCTATCATCGCTTGCTTCACGTACGCTTCTTCTCGGTTGCCGACGGTTATTCCAACCTCCGGGTGCAGACTGCACATTCCGAGAAAACATAGATCAGCGCGAATGGATTCGACTCGACGAATGGTCTCGATGCCTGTCGTGACCCGCTCCTCTTTAAGAAAATTTCCTCCGAGCATCAGCACGCTCAACTTCGGATGATCCGCCAGCGCCAGCGCAAGCGGTGGGCTGTTGGTAACAATCGTCGCCGAACGCTCTCTTGAAAGGTAGGAAGCAATTCTTAGATTCGTGGTACCTCCATCAATCAGTACCACCTGACCGTCGCGGATCATGTCAGCCGCCGCTCGAGCAATTCCCATCTTGCTCTCCATGTCGATTTGTTGGCGAGACACGAAAGGAACGGCCTCGGCACGGCGAGGCAGGGCGCCGCCGTGTACCCGTTGGATCTTTCCCGAACTCGCCAATTCGCGCAGATCTCGACGAATCGTGTCTTCAGAGACCCTGTATCGACTGCTAAGGTCCGCGGCGAGGACTCGGCCCTCACTGCCAAGCAGCTCCAGGATGTACTGGTGGCGCTCTTCCTTTAGGGCGATTTGGCCTGCTTCCGCTTCTGGTTTCATTCTGCCCATTTTGCACGCATACACTTGGTTATGCATGTATATGCGTGTATTATCCGATTTATGCATGATACTGCCAAACGTTGCGCCATACAAGGTCTTTCGCAAAAGCGCTCGGTTCGGGCAGTCGTCTTCGATTACGGAAACGTTCTTTGCCTCGAGCAAACGCTGGAGGATATGAAAGGTATGGCGCTCGTGTGCGGCATTCCCCATGAGCGATTCTCGGAACTTTACTGGAAGCTACGGCCGCCCTACGACCGGGGTGATATCGATGGACCTGCCTACTGGACAGCGGTTGTTAGCCAGCAAGCAAGCGTTATGAACAAATACGAGATGGAGGGTCGTCATCGAGGATCCCATCAAGAATACGCACAGCCATACCGAGGTCCCGGTCATCAACCGTCTCGCCCCTGAGGCTTCCTACGATTACATCCTTAGTTGTCATCCGAAAAAATCAGGTACGAGACCTCTTACCGGTCTTGGCCCTCAAGCGGTCTCCCAATGTCGTCTTCATGGTCAACAATCCATCCGGCCCCGATGAATTCACCGAGGCGCTCGGCAAGGGGCGGGTCATGCTGGGCTTTGTGTTCGGTGCGGGAAAGCGAGATGGAAGCGTGATCCGCGCGATCAGCGGGCTTGCAGGGATTGCCACGCCCTTTGGGGAAATCGACGGGAGGATAACGCCCCGGTTGAGGCGGTTGGTTGGCATTTTATGCCAAGCAGGTTTGAAATCTAAAACATCAACCGATATTTCTGACTACCTTGCAACCCATGCAGCGCTGGTCGCTCCCTTGCACGTTTTGATTACAGGGCTGCAATACCTATGCCCTGGCCCGATCCACAGCCGATCTCAGGCTGCTTGTCGGTGCCCTGCGCGAGACACTCGATGTGCTTCGCGCAACTGGGTTCAAAATAATCCCGTCAGGCACGAACATAGTCAGGATCATTCCGCGTTTCCTTTTGGTCGCCGCTTTGCGTCCCTTGCTTTCTACCAAATTTGCAGAAGTCGGTGCTGGCTGGCACGGTTCCCAGGCGCCTGATGAAATGCGTCAGCTTGGCATTGAACTGATGGCGTTGGTGGAAAAAACCAGCCTTCCCGTCCCTGCAATCAGGAAGCTGTTTGCGCCAGACTGATAACCAAATCGAATCCTGGCGGTCACAAAAGGGGAGAGCATGAAAGATGCATGTTTGGCTATTAATTGGCCTGAAGGAGGTGCTGTGGGTGCGAAGATCGGCTGAGTTTCCGCATTACGGGCTAACCGGAAGTATGGGTAGTCCTATTTCACTACCCCGACGATCAGGCCGCTAGGCCCGGGCAGGTGGATCCGGCATACCTCGGAGAACCCCGCAGCGTTCATCCAGCGTGTGTATTCCAACTCGCTGTAACTGGCACCGCCGTCGGTAGCGACGAGCATGTTCAGCGAGAATAGTGCCGCATGTTGCGGCGCCGTCTTTTCAGGATTGAGGATGAAGTCTTGCACAACGAGGCGGCCGTTCGGGGCGAGCGCTTGGTGGGCACGGCGGAAGATGTCCCGATTCTGCTCCTCGGAAAACATATGGCAGATCGCATTCAGCATGATCACGTCGTAGCCGGAACCAAAGTCGTCCCGGAGCATGTCTCCCGCGCGAACGCTGACTCGCGCCGAGACGCCAGCCTGGCCGACATATTCCGCGGTCAAGGAGACGACCTCCGGGAGGTCAAGCACTTCGCATTGCACCTCGGGGCCAGCTTTCGCGAAGGCGATGGAGTATGCGCCGGAGCCGCCTCCGAGATCAAGGACGCGGCGAACGCAGGCTGCGCCCAGAGCCTTCACAACAAGCGGGGCGCGATCCCTGGCGTTGCGTTGCATGCCGGCAATGAAGTTGCGTGTCCATTCGGGGGTGTCGTCGCGACCAATGGGAACGCGGGTACCCTTCCGGACTGCATCGGTCAGCGTGCTCCAGCGATGCCAGATGTCAGCTGTGTGCACAAGGCCATTGCGCTGGTTGTCTTTGGAGCCCTCAACAAAGAAGCGCGCTGACTCGGGCGTGTTTTTGTAATCGTCGCCGCTCTTCGAGAGCAGTTTGAGAGCGACGAGCGCGTTGAGCAACATGCCTACGGCACGTACATTCGCATGAAGCCTCGCCCCGATCTGCTCGGCGTTGGCTCCATCCCCGACGGCGGTAAAGATGTCAAGTTCGAGCGCCGTAAGGATGCAACGACTCGGCATGTAGCCACGGATCATCTGCTCGAGGCGATCGGGCAGCATCCCTGCTTTCTCGTGGGCAGCCATCGTGGCACGGAACTTTTCCCCATGCTCGATCGACATGGCTTTCATTGCTGCTGCATCATTCCATACCAGACGGTCGACGGGCTTGGCATCGCGCAGATGCGCAGCTAAGATCTCGGCTGCATCAGACGGTTGCACACGGCGGTACCACACACCCGCCGGATAGACGACCATCACAGGGCCTTCATCACAAAAGCCCATGCAGCCGCAGGTAGTGAGTTGCACATCGTGGTTGAGACCGCGCGCTTCTATCTCGCGATCTAGCGCGTCGAGCACACCCAACGACCCGCTGGCGGGACAGGACGGGATACCTTCTGGCTTTTGCTGCGTGCAGACGAAGACATGAAAACGGAACGGTTCCATTGCGGTCTCCGATCGTAGGTTGATGGTAGCGCTTTATTGTCAGCAATGCAGAGCCAGTTGTGAGATTCTCTGGGCATGAGGCTCGGGTGATCCGCGTAAGTTTGGGGATGTGAGATTCTGAGTAACTTCCGATTACCGACAACACGGCCAGAAACCGGCTTTCACGTCGAAAATGGAGCGCCGATACTTATCTGACATGCACTGTGGAGGACCACTAATGCACTCCTGCGTGCACCGGAGGGAACGGCGTTTAAGCCACCGCCTGACGTTGGGCGCCGCTGCATGTCCACTTTCTTTTCGGCGGCAGTTGGTGCCGCTGTCGGCAGCGCTCGCCCAATTCTCATATACTGATCTTATTCGCGCTGTACCAGATTGATGCCTCGCGCGCATGGCCGCAGGTACGACTTTCGCCATTCCCAGGCCGGAGAGCAGCTAGACGATGTGGATTGTTGCGTTAGCCCTTAGGCGCCCTTATACGTTTACGGTCATGGCGTTGGTGCTAATCCTTCTAACGCCGCTGGTGATTGTGCGAATGCCGGTTGACGTTTTGCCGGACGTCAACATCCCTGTGATTAGCGTGGTGTGGAACTACGCCGGGATGGCCCCCGACGAGATGGCCGACCGCATCGTCACCAATGCTGAGCGCGGCCTCACCATCACCGTCAATGACATTGAACACATCGAGTCGCAATCGCTCAACGGCATTGGGGTAATCAAAGTTTTTTTCCAACCCACGGCGAACATCCAGACTGCGCTGGCGCAAACCACGGCAATGATGCAAACCACCCTCCGGGGCTTGCCACCCGGAACCGTGCCGCCCCTGATTGTCACGTATTCCGCCTCCTCGACTCCGATCGTCCAGCTGGGCTTGAGCAGCAAGACAATGCCTGAGCAGCAACTCTTCGATCTGGGCAATAACTTTCTGCGCACGCAACTGGCGACTGTGCCAGGCGCCGCGACCCCGTTCCCCTACGGCGGCAAGATACGCCAGATCCAAGTCGATCTGGACCTGCCGCGGCTCCAAGCCAACGGACTTTCCCCCAACGACATTGTGAACGCGCTCAGTGCGCAGAACCTGATTCTTCCCGCGGGTACCACAAAGATTGGTTCGCTGGAATACCAGGTCGAGATGAACGGTAATCCGCAGACCATCTCGGAGTTGAACGATCTCCCCGTCAAGACCGTGAATGGGTCGACCATTTACATGCGCGACGTGGCTCACATCCGCGACGGTTTCGCGCCCCAAACCAACATCGTGCACATGAATGGAGAACGTGGCGCCCTGATGTCGATGCTGAAGGTAGGCAGCGCGTCAACGATCACGATTGTCGAGGGCGTGAAACGCATGGCTCAGCTTGCGTCGCAGTCTCTCCCGCCGGAGATGAAGATCACCGCGCTCTTCGATCAATCGCTGTTCGTACGCGCGTCCATTCGGGGCGTGGTGCTCGAAGCGCTGACCGCCGCTCTTCTGACCGCGGCCATGATCCTGCTTTTCCTGGGGGACTGGCGGCCCACCATTGTCATCTCCATCTCGATCCCGCTTTCCATCTTCGTATCGATTCTTGTGCTCAGTGCGCTTGGGCAGACAATCAACATCATGACCCTTGGAGGGTTGGCCCTAGCCGTAGGTATCCTGGTCGACGACGCCACCGTGGAAATCGAAAACATCGAGCGAAATCTTGCCCAGGGCAAGGAAATGAAACGGGCGATTCTCGATGGCGCCGCACAGATCGCGGTCCCGGCCTTCGTCTCCACGATTTGCATCTGCATCGTATTCGTACCCATGTTTTTCCTGACGGGAGTGGCGAAGTTTCTGTTCGTGCCGCTCGCCGAGGCTGTGGTCTTCGCCATGTTGGCCTCCTATTTCCTTTCGCGAACGCTCATCCCCACGCTGGTCATGTACATCATGCGAGGACATGAGCATAAGGCGGCGGGACCGAAAACGTTCATGGGACGCTTTCAACGCGGATTTGAGAAACGCTTTGACAACTTCCGCAATGGCTACTACCAATTGCTGGAAACCACGATCCAGCACCGCACACTCTTCGTCGGCTGCTTTCTCGCGTTCTGCCTGCTGTCGCTGGGCTGGGTATTCTTCCTGGGCGAGGACTTCTTCCCATCGGTTGACGCAGGTCTTATACGGCTGCACCTGCGCGCGCGCGCCGGCCTGCGGGTGGAGGAGACAGCTCGCCTTTGTGACCAGGTGGAGCAGTTCCTGCATCAAGATCTGCCGAAGGGCGAGATTGCCACCGTGCTGGATAACATCGGATTGCCCAACTCAAGCATCAATTTGTCCTACAGCAATTCGGGCGTGATTGGCACCAGCGACGCCGAGATCCTGCTTGGCCTGAACGAGGAGCAGCATCATCCGACCGAGGAGATCGTGCAACACTTGCGCCAGGAACTGCCTCGGCGCTTTCCCGGAGTAGAGTTCTTCTTCCAGCCGGCCGACATCGTCACGCAGATCCTGAACTTCGGCCTGCCCGCACCCATTGACATTCAGGTGATCGGTGCGGATATGCAGACGAACTACGGGATCGCCCAGCAGATTGCTAACCAATTACGCCATGTTCCCGGCACCGCCGATGTGCACGTGCAGCAGATGCTTGGCCTGCCGACGCTGCACCTCGACATCGATCGCAATCTCGTGACCCAGATTGGCATGAGTCCGTTGGACGTTGCTCAGAGCGTGCTGGTTTCGCTCAGCGGCAGCTTCCAGACTGCGCCCGCCTTCTGGCTGAATCCCAAGAATGGAGTCACGTATCAAATGGTGGTCCAGGCGCCGCAATACCGGATGACGTCTCTGCAAGACCTGATGAACTTGCCGATCAACGATCGTTCGGTGCCCAACTCGCAGGTGCTAGGGAATCTGGTGCAGTTGTCCCCGACATCGCGGCCGGCGGTCGTGTCGCACTACGGTATCGAGCCTGTCATTGACATCTACGCCAGCACCCAAGGACGCGATCTGGGCGCTGTGGCCAAGGATACGCAGAAACTTCTGCAGCCTTTCATGGACCATTTGCCGCGGGGCGCGCGCATCGTCGTCCGCGGACAAGTCGAAACCATGCAGTCCTCCTTTGTCGGCTTGGGAATCGGCCTGCTGGGCGCGATCCTCTTGGTCTAT
Organism: Acidobacteriaceae bacterium; assembly: GCA_003166855.1. Classification (GTDB taxonomy): domain Bacteria; phylum Acidobacteriota; class Terriglobia; order Terriglobales; family Acidobacteriaceae; genus Sulfotelmatobacter. Next base: position 10,633 of record PMUM01000293.1, read on the forward strand.
TTCCTGATCGTGGTGAACTTCCAATCGTGGCTGGATCCGTTCGTCATCATTACCGCTCTTCCGGGAGCACTGGCGGGAATCGCGTGGATTCTGCTGCTGACGCATACCACGCTGAGCGTGCCGTCGTTGACCGGGGCGGTCATGTGCATGGGCGTCGCGACCGCCAATTCCATCCTGATGGTATCGTTTGCGCGCGATCGGATGCAGGTCGGCGTGCCAGCCGTACGGGCGGCGCTGGAAGCGGGTTACACTCGAGTTCGCCCCGTACTGATGACGGCGCTGGCCATGGTGATCGGCATGTTCCCCATGTCTCTGGGCCTGGGTGAAGGCGGCGAGCAGAATGCGCCGCTGGGCCGGGCGGTCATCGGCGGCCTGTTGTTCGCGACTGTGGCAACATTATTCTTTGTGCCTTGCGTCTTCGCCATGGTTCACACCCGTCAAGAAGCGCAGGCGGGTGAAGTAAAGCAATCCAAATCAGAACGGAGTTCTTAAGGACGGCAGCATTATGGAGAGCCGAGCGAATAACCATGCAGAACGAGCCAGAAAATAGTCAGTCGAAGGGCGAACCACAGCACACCCCGCCAGAGGTGACGCCACCTCCGGAACTTCCGGCAGCACCACCCCGCAAGGCGGTGATCATCGTTGTCCTGGTGGTAATAGTGCTCGTGCTGAGCGGTGCCGCAAGCATGTTCAGCCGGTTTCGTGCCGGACGCGCGCTGGCCAAGGAAACGGAAATCGATTCCGTTGCCACAGTTGCGGTCGTTCATCCAACGGCGGAGGAGCCTAGCGAAGACCTGGTGTTGCCGGCATCGTTGCAAGCCTATGAGGAGTCCCCCATCTACGCTCGCACCAACGGCTACCTGCTGCGCTGGTATAAGGACATTGGCAGCCACGTTGCTCAGGGCGAACTGCTCGCAGAGATCGACACGCCGGAAGTCGATCAAGAATTGTCGCAGGCTCGTGCCAATCGTCAGCAGTCCTCCGCCCAGTTGGATATTGCAAAAATTTCCGCCGATCGCTGGCAAAATCTGCGCAAGACGGACTCCGTTTCTCAGCAGGAAAACGACATGCAGGCCAGCGCATACCAGCAGGCCGTCGCCAACCTGGCCGCGGCCAACGCCAACGTTCGCCGTCTCGAGCAGTTGGAGTCGTTCAAGCACGTTTACGCTCCCTTCTCCGGTGTTCTGGTCAAGCGCAATGTCGATCCTGGAGCCCTGATCAACGCCGGCTCGGTGGGCATGGAGCTGTTCATCCTGGCCAAGGTTGATCCCCTGCGCGTCTTCGCCAACGTTCCCCAAGCCTACTCACCCGCCATCAAGAATGGGATGCCGGCCTACATTACGTTGCAGGAAATTCCCGGGCAGAAGTTTCGAGGAACGGTAGCGCGCACTGCCGAGGCTATCGACCCCGCGACTCGTACCCTGTTGACCGAAGTGGATGTTCCCAATAAAGACGGCCGTTTGCTACGCGGATCTTTCGGCGAAGTGCATTTCTCCCCGAGGATCAACACCGAAAAAGTTACCGTGCCCGTGAATGCCATGCTCTTCCGCCGGGAGGGCGCACAAATAGCGATTGTTGGATCCGATAACAAGGTCCAATTGCGGCCCATCACGATTGGTCGCGACTATGGCACGACCTTGGAGATTCTCGGTGGAGTGAGCATCGAGGACCGCATCATCATTAATCCCGCCGATTCTCTGGAAGATGGCCAGACGGTGAATGTCGCCGCTGACAACCAGCAAGGGAAGCATTCATGAAGTGGTTGGCAGCGCTGCTCGGCGCCAGTCTGTGCCTGGCGGGATGCGCCGTGGGGCCCAAATATCAGCGCCCGCCCATCCAGGCTCCGCCGGCTTGGAAATCTGAGGGCCCCTGGCGCGAGGCCGCCCCGAAAGATGCCTTCCCTAAAGGAGCGTGGTGGGAGATTTTCCACGACGAGGAACTTAACGACTACGAGCAACAACTGCTGAAAGCGAACCAATCGCTCGCCGCTGCCCGGGATCGTCTGGATCAGGCCCGTTCGCTGGCGCGCGTCGCGTCCGCCGGACTGTTCCCAACGCTCAGCGCCGATCCCGGCGCATCGCGCAACCGGTACTCCGGCAATCGTCCCGAGAGTACGACTCCTGAGGCCCCGCTGACGCAAAGTTTGTACCAGGTTCCCTTCGCTCTGAACTACGAAGTCGATCTGTTCGGTCGAGCCCGTAAGACTCTGCAAGCAGCCAACGCCAGCCTGCAGGGCACAGCAGCCGATCTGCAAAATGTTCAACTGGTCCTGACCGCGGAACTCGCCGCTGACTATTTCAGCCTGCGCGAGCTCGATTCCGAATACCAGGTGGTGCAGGAGTCGGTCAAGATTCAGCAAGAAGGACTGGTTCTGGTCAATCATCGCCACGAAGGCGGGATCGCTTCCGGTCTGGACTTGGCGCAACAGCAAACCCTGCTGGATTCCACGGTCACGCAACTCTATTTGCTGCAGCAGCAACGCGCACAGTTCGAACATGCCATCGCGGTTCTCACCGGAAACGCCGCGTCCACATTTAGCGTCCGGGTCGCACCGTTGCTCATCGTTCCCCCGCCGATTCCGCTGGGAATTCCGTCGGACCTGCTGGAGCGGCGGCCCGATGTAGCCACTGCGGAACGAGCCATGGCCCAGCAGAACGCCCTTGTAGGAGTTGCCAAAACCGCGTTCTACCCGCAATTCACCATCTCAGCCAGCGGCGGCTTTCAAAGCGTCAGCCTCGGCTCGCTCATCAGCACTCCCAGCACGTTCTGGTCGCTGGGCGGCGATCTGTTACAGCCGATCTTCAATGGCGGACGCAACCGCGCTACTCTCGCCGCCACAAAATCCGCCTACGACGAATCGGTCGCCAACTACCGCGAGTCTACGCTCACCGCATTCCAGCAAGTCGAAGATGGTTTGTCGGGGCTAAGTTCCTTGTCGCGGGCCGCCGAAAGTCAGAATGCGGCGGTCGCCGACGCGCACCGTGCACTCGACATCGCCAATGATCGCTATGTCGGCGGACTGACCACCTTCCTCGATGTCATCACTGCGCAATCCGTATTGTTGACGAACGAGCGGCTCTCGACCCAGTTGCTTGGTCAGCAGATGGTCACCTCGGTTTACCTTGTCAAAGCATTGGGCGGCGGCTGGGATGCGTCTGCAATTCAGAACGAGCAAGTGCATCCCACGGCGACTCAGGCGCTTCAGCCGTAAAGCCCTGCGCACTGACGACCTATCTTCCGAATCAGCCCCCGCGACTCGACTCGAGAGTCTGCGTTGGCGACAAGGGTGAGCATCCATCTAAGTTCTGTCGACCACGGAGAAGCGAAACACGATTCGCAGCCGACCATCGCTGGTCCTCGGGATTGCTCCCGAGTAACGGGCAACCCGGAAGTTATGCCGGGCCACAAGTCTGTAATCGGACAAATGAAATCTCGCTAACGCCCCAGAAGTCTTAGTGCAAGTCGGCTTCGGGGAAGTTTGGAGCATCCTCGCCCCGCTAGTGGCAAGGTAGCGACGAAGGCGAGCTGTCGGCTGCGGCAGCTTCTTCCTCTCGCCGTCGATTTTAGGGAATGATAGCGTCCTTTATCATTGCACTACCGGTGTTGGCAGCTCGCAAGAGGCTTCTAGGTCGCTTGTTCGAGATGGCGGCTATTCGCCCAAGTGATTAGCTGTCCGATGGCATTACTAGACCCTAGCGCGTTTGCCGGGACTGATTCGGAAGCTACGGATGCACTTTGGGCGCATTCGCCTGTTGGCGTTAAGCGCTCCCGCTCTTGCTGGAGATTGATTCCCTCAGAGAGCGTGCCTTGAGTGCGATAATTCAGACCGTGACCACAAAACGTACTGCCCCGCAGGTGCCAGCAGCCCACAGGAAGAGAAACCGTGATCGCAGGGTTGCTGCGCTATCGCTTGACCTTGTTCCAGCCGAAAATCAAAGAGCGATAAGGGCTTTGAACCAGGCGTTGCTCGCCGGAGAACTTCATGACGCGATGGCGCTGTGTCTGCAATCCAACCTTCTGATGCCTCTCGCAGCTCTCTTGAGAAGCCTCATCGATACATCCGTGCTAGGTATCTGGCTTCTTAAATATGCGACAGATGAAGAGGTTAGGGACAGTGTTGCGCACGTATCCGCCGTCGACAAGGTTCAACGCTCATTCGCTTCGGAAGACCGATCCATCTTCTCTTTCATATTCCAACCGGTCAAGGGCACCGATCATGAGTTCTACCGTGACGTCCTTCATCCGTCCGCAATCTGCGTTTTGAACTCAGTCGCCAATTGCCCTAAATCTGCCCTGCTTTCCAACTGCGGCAGGTGCTTTTCTAGAAAGGCCAATTCGTCTTTCAATATTGGCAGCCTAATCATAAGATCATCGCCTCAAGCGATTTGTCTTTCCGCACTCCGCTGCTCATAGGCTTCCCAGAAGGCAGACCAAATCTTCTACGCTCCACAGCATGAAAGTAGCCCACTACCTGCAGGCTGCACTATCTTGCTGAGTGAGCAAATATAGACTATTATACACATAGACATACTTGTAAAATGCGAGATTCCAAAATGCTTGCCATCTGCCATCGCGTTCAACTTCGCTGTCGATGTACACCCATCTTCATTTCCTTGCAGTTGGCTTGAGTGTTTTCAAACCGCAATCGACTTGACTGTTCCTGGATATCTGGCATGAAGCCCCGACCCTTTCTAGCGTTCCTCATGGTTGCACTATTGACCATCGCGACGGTGGCTCAGAATTGGGCGCCGCTAGGAGACCCGGCAAGAGAACCGGTTCGAGTCCTGCTCGTGGTCGCTCACCCGGACGACGAATACGAAGTGGCTGGCACGGTTTACAGAATCAGCAAAGAACTCTCGGGGACCGTCGATCAGGTAATTATCACTGATGGTGAAGCAGGCTATCGCTATTCTTCTCTGGCGACGCCTTACTACGGCGTCGATCTGACGAATGAAGCAGTCGGCCGAGCACGACTGCCGGGGATCCGTAAAGAGGAAGCGCGACGGGCCGGCAGAATCCTGGGTATTCGGCACCAGTGGTTCCTGAACGAGAGAGACGACCGATTTTCGCTCGACGCCGGTGAATCACTTCACCGAAGTTGGCATGAAAAGCGAATTCTGCGGGCCCTGCAACAACGATTAAGCAAGGGACATTACGATTTCGTCTTTGTATTGCTGCCGTCAGCACAGACTCACGGGGAACACAAAGCGGCTTCGATTCTTGCGCTGGAAGCTATTGAACTGCTTCCTGCAGGCCAGCGTCCGATCGTACTGGGCGCTCAGGCCGGGGGAGGAGATCCTACGCCCTACAAGTCGCTATCTGAATACCCACTGACGGCGGCAGACTCACTCAATCCGCAATTCCACTTTGACCGCAATACCCGCTTCGGTTATCAGGAATCCCTTTCCTATCAGATCGTCGTGGACTGGGTCATCGCGGAACATAAGTCGCAGGGTCTGTTCCAAACCAGATGTCTGCAAGATCGTTTCGAGAATTTCTGGCTGTTCACTCTAAACCGGAATTCAGCGGCTGGTGAGGCCGAGTCGCTGTTTGCTGCGGTCACACCACGGCCCGAACGCGCCAGGGAGATTGGAATTGCAGGCGCTGCCAAGCCGCAATAGGCGAAAGGGAGAGTACGGATTCGCCGAATCGGAGCCCACAACCGAAAAGAATCAGGGAAGGATACCCACCGTGCACACGAAACAAACGCAGATCGAAACCGATGTTGAATGGCTACACGAGATCGGCAGGCATATTGCCCGCGGCGATACATTGGATGAGGCGCTGGCCGCCACCGTGAGTTTCGCCATTGCTCTGGTCGATTGCGACCGCTGCTTCATCTACGTCCGGGACGGCGCGGAACTGGCGCTCTGGGTGTGGAAACATTTGGATCAGGAGGAACCGGGGCTCAGCAAACTCCCAATTGGACAAGGCTACACGGCCTCGCTGGCACAACATCGAGTTCCAGTCGCCATTTCGACCAATAGCCGGGAGCAGTTCGAAGCAAGGGTTCACGATCAATGGTCAACCGATCCCGGCGAAACGTTTGTATCAGTACCGTTGCTGGCTCGCAGGGAATTGGTGGGCGTGATGAACCTCCAGCACCACCAGCCGCGCCGATACAGCCTCCGGGAGGTCAAGCTGCTTTCCAGCGTCGGATTTCTGCTCGGTGCCGATATTGGCATCTCGCGTTTGGAGAGCCGGAATTCTGATCTCCTCATGGAATTGGAAACACGGAAACTTGTCGAACGCGGCAAGGGCATTCTGCAACGGGAACTGGGACTCAGCGAGCACGAAGCCTTCCTGGCTTTGCAGCGCCAGAGCCAGCAGAAAAAGCGACCGATGAAAGAGATTGCACAAGCCATCATTCTGAGTGCTGAAGTAAGGCAGAGCGTCGGCCAAAACTGAATAACGGGGCGCGGTGGCCAAGTGGCAAGGCAAGGGTCTGCAAAATCCTCATCGGCGGTTCGATTCCGCCCCGCGCCTCCAAATGCTACTCAGAAGCCGTTGGAAACGAGCAGGAGCAAGCAATTGCGCGCCTGACTGCCAGCGGCGATCCTGGAAGTTCATCCTTACCAACTCGTACGCCCGCAGTGACCGAGCGCCGTTTGAATGGGGTCGAGGTCCACGACAACCGCTCGCGGTAATTGTGGCTGTACATTGCTAAACATGGCGAACGTTTCAGCAGTTGGAAGCGGTTCTCTGTGCGCGCAAGACTTGTGTAAATTATTGGTTTATTGTGAGTTGCTAGAGAATGGACGGCAGGCCCTACCTGACTCTTAATCAGTAGGTTGAAGGCTAGATTCCCTCCGCGCTCACCATCTACTTCATACAGCCACTTGCGGGAGTGGGTCATTGTATGGAGGGTGAGTCGCTACCAATTGGTAGCAATGTCTGCTTAGGACACCGAGTGCCTGCCGTTTTTCATCAATTTCTGAAGAGTTCAGAAGAGAGCAGGGAAGTGCCGAATCTCAAAAAGGCCGGGGACATTGAGGAAGCGGGGGGAAGCGCATTATCTGGACCCTCTGAGCCGGGACAGGGGCCGTGAACAAAGCCACTATTGCAAGCGTCCCAAGATGTTTTTGAAAGTCATCCACCATCCCGGTCCCGCCAAATTGTCGCGGAGCGTAGGGGCGCTGGGGGTTTGAGCAGGATTACGGCTCTGCCGCAGCGGACTGAGGGACGCCCCTGTCAGAATTGGTAGTGCTTGCCAACCGGCTCGGCTGCAAGGCAAGCAGTTGCTGCAGTAGCAGAAGATCGCCTTCGACATCGGCGCGAGCTGTCTTTCGGCCGGCAGCGGTTTTCAATTCCTCGCGCAGGCGTGCCTTCAGAAGACCCGCGGCAAATTCGGAACCGGCGGGAACATTCAGAATATTGGATCGCGCAATCCCCACGGATGTGACTTCACCTCCCTCGGTCAGTTGCAGGGTGAGCCCCCCGGCGGTATCGAGAGCAGGCTCGGCCGCAGCGTTTAAAGACGTCCACTGCAACTCGTCTGCGTCGGTGTCCGGTGAAGACGAGGCCCGGAGCAGGTCCTCCATCTGATCCTGAAACACGCGGCGATCCGTGCTCGTCAGGGGCGCGCTCAACTGACGTTGAGAATCGAGGATGAGTGCGTTCTTCCCCGGATTGAAATGCCAGTGCTCCACATACACAGCCACGGCGGTGCCCGCAGCGTAGGGATGGAACACGAATATCGGCAGCATATACTTCTTCGCGGTCAGCATGACCTCGAAAACACCCTTGATCCGTTTGGAACGCGGAATGCTCCCCGGAACTTGTGGAATCACGAACTTTGACAACTGCAATTCGGGATGTCGCCTGGTGTACTTGGAAAATGTTCTGGCCAACTGCTTCGGCGTGGTGACTCCCAAGTCACCGATAATGCTGCGATGCACGGAATGTGGATAGTAAATACTGATGACCTGGCGAGCGAAGTCCGCACAGTTCGCTGTCACCAGGTTCCAGCGCTGCCGGTTTGACCGGTCGTTGAGCGTGGCGATCAGCTTCGCATCCTGCTCCGGGCTGGTTTCGATCTCAAAGGTGTAGATGGTGCGGAGATAGGACGCTCCGATCAACTCATACCAGTCGCCATCAGGTGTCCCGCCACCAGGAAGATCGGGAACCATCGACTCTAGGTGATCGCGCCGGTACCGGTCGCGCAGGAACGCAACCAGTTTCTTGTCGGCCAAGAGCGGAATGTCTTCCGGCCTTTCTACGGAGTACAGGTAAGGGAGGAGCGGGATTGCAATCCAGTCGTACCCGCCGATCCCGCGATAGCGACTGAGAACGATTCCGGTTTCGTCTGGGGCACAGGGACGCAGAAGAACCGGTGAGTTTGCGCAGACGCCGCTGAGGTAGACTGCTGCATGACCTGTGCCGGCCCACTTGCCGTCATGACCGTAGGGCTCGCCCACGAGCAGGGTTGCCCCAGTCCGTGCCCGTGCAATTGGGCACAGGCAGAAAAGCAGAATTACACTCAGAATCCTCAGTCTCACGACATCCTCTGGTTCGCCTGCACCCGTGCTTACAGAGGAAAGATCCCAGTCTGGATTTCCTCTCTTCTTACACGAGGATAGGCAACCCAGTACAGATAAAACAACTTCATGGATAATTTGACTGAGGGCAGTGAATTCGTCACTCGATTCACAAAACAAACGCCGCTTCGAGGCCAAACGTCTTAAACGGGGTTGTGGATTGGAAGAACTGGCAGCTGTCATAAGTGACAAGTGCCGATGCGAGCTTCCCATAGTGAAATCGAAAGCTGCGAAAGGCCAGGTCCAGGAGTGGTGCCTGCTGCAAAAGGGGGTTCATTCAAGATGTCATTGCGCCGGAAGGTCGGCGAACTGGTGCTTCGGACCGGAAAGTTTGATGCGAGGGGCGCCCACAAAATAGGGGGCTTCCGCAAATCACCGCTTTGCTTCATGATCCAGTTTGCTCCAGCGATGCGTTCTCGATGGCTGTGGATCTTGCGCGGTTGCTTTCACGGACCTGTTCCGTAGTGAACCCGCCTCCGCAAACGCTGCAACGCCAGCCAGGAGAGGCGGCGTGCGCGATTCCGGGAACTGGTTGCTGATCGGTGCGCCGGGCTCGCACTAGTTCGCTACTGCACTGCGGACACTGTCGTTGAATCATAAGCTCTTAATATAGCAACAATTTCTTATCACTCTCTTCGAGAGTCAGATGCCAGGGTGGATCGTGCGAGTCTCCTCAACCGTAAGCCGGGTCGGATCGCAGTAGCCGTACCCTTTCAGGCATGCCGTGTAATTCCGCTTGTGTTCTGCGTCCGCCAGCGCCTTGGTTTCGGCGGGGGTCAGCTTTGCATAGTCACAAGTTTCCTGTCCCTCTTTGCAGGACGCGTAATTGCGCTGCTGCTCCGACAAGGCTGTTTGCTTGGCTTGCGCTGCTGTGAGTTTGGAGTGATCACACTCGTCCCAGCCGTTGGCACAATTCTGCGCGTTGCGCTGGCCCTCCGCGCTGGCGACGGACTCTGTGTCCGCGGCAGTCAGCCGGGAATGATCGCAGAGCCCGCTGCCGTTCTTACAGACAGATGTATTGAGTTGCCGTCTGGCGGTGTCGACTGCGCCCGCTTCCGATGCGCTCAGTTTCGTATGGTCACAGGAACCCGCTCCGTCCTTGCAGTCGGCAACGTTACGCGCGTGCTCCGCCGCAAACGAATCCCGCGCCTCGGCTGGCGTCAGCTTGGAGCGGTCACAGGAACTGATCCCGTCGTTGCAATCGGACACATTGCGCTGATGATCGGCCACGGCCAGGGCCAGAGCTTCAGGTTCGGATAGCTTGGAGGCATTACAGGATAGATATCCATTTCTACAATTCGAAACGTTGCGCGCGTGAGCGGCGAGGTTCGCGTCCGCCAATTCGGTTGGGCTCAGCTTTGCGCGATCGCAGCTTTCCCGGCCCGCTTTGCAATTCGAAACGTTCTGCGACAGGTCCGATGACTGAGCGAATGCCAAAATAGGATAGAGGCTAAGACCGGCTACCCAAAGATATTTTCGCAGATTTGCTTTCATATAGTCCGCTCTTCGGACGATCAATTCCGTAGGTCAAGAGTTGTCATGCTAAGGTTTGGTGCTGCTGACCAGAACCGAGACCCCGGTTTCGGTCAGCCACAAGTCAGGCTCGTTGAAAGCCCAAAAACAATTACTTCGTGTCTGGATTTACTTCCGCAATGTGCGCTTTCTCGCGGGCTTCGGCTACGGCCTTTATGAACGGTTCCGCACTCTTCGGTGTGGCCACCTTGCCCGAGAGAATGTTGCGGAATTCCATCTGCTCGCCATAAATCGCGCGGGTGGAGTCGTTGTCCTGCTCCACAACTGCGCCTTCGAGGGTCAGGCCAGCGAACACGCCCTTGGAACGAGAGTAGGTCAGCACTTCCGTGGTCATCTTCCAGTCTGTTCCGGCAGAAGCGTGACGGCCAACCGGGCCGGCTGCTACCGATCCCTCGCCAGTCAGTTCGAATTTGCTGGAGAGCAGTTGCTGCAGACCTTTATCGTTCATGACTAGCATGACCAGGTCTACGCCTTCGAGGCCGATCTGAAATCCAGCACTGCCGCCGCCGACGGAGACAAATGCGGGCGCGCTCCAGCCTTCAGCGGTGCGGCACGAGGCCACGCCACGGCCGTGCTTGCCACCAAACACGAATCCACCTTTGATCATGTTCGGCACCACCAGGATGCATTTGGCGTCGTTCAGCACTTCTTCGGGAATGCCTTTGTCTGGCGTGGCCATAATGGCGTTAATCACATCGACCGACGAATTCAGGCGTGCTACCGAGTCTTCGCGTGCCGAACCAGCCAGCGCGTACGTGCCAAACGCTCCCATGATGCCCATCAACAGCAGTGTCATTGCTTTCTTCATTGAGAGAGTTTTCCTTTTTGGTGCCGACGGAACTAAGAGGAGAAAACTTCAGATAGCTGACTTAGCTCAGAGGACCTGAAAGAGAGAGGAATTGCTCGTCTCAACCGCCATGATCGCTCAAACCGTGAGCGATAACTGATCTGAATTGCTCACTTCAAGATTGATCGTCAACGCACAGCCCTCGGTTCTCTCGCACCCGTCTGAGAGCGAATGTGAGCAATCCGGCACAGAATCATCAGCCTTGATCTGACATCGTTAGTGCGAAGGTGAACTCGATGAAACCCGTTTTTGCTTTCTTCCCAAAGCTGCTGGCGATGTTTAGACCGCAGTCTCAGCAATTCCAATCACAGAGGATGTGTCCGTTCTGCGGCCTGATTACTCCGCGTGCCAAGCGATTTTGCCTGGAGTGCGGCAAGTCGCTCAGCCCTGCTCCTCCGAAAGTGAAAGAAGCCAAACAAGAAGGATGAACCGAGGAGATTGATGTGCTTTGGAGGATTGTTGCTGTACTGCTGATTTTATAGCTCTGGGGTTTTAGTTTGCACGTCGCGGGCGGTCTGATTCACTTGCTGCTGGTTGTTGTCCTGGTGATGGTCGTCATAGACCTGCTGAGTGGACGTCGCTGCGCGGCCTGAGGCTTCCACTGGGTGGCGACTCAGGTCACAGCGAAGCGGATGTAACTGAGATCAGAATTTGACTCGCCCCGTCCGTATTCTCCTCCAGACTCCCGGCGAAAAGGGAGCATCCTTCGGGCTGACGGTGGAGGGAGGAGCAGTTATTGGATGCTCGCTTCTGCTCTCGCGAGATCTGCCGGTACGCCTGAGATGTGCTGCTTTCTGTGCCCTCAGGGTTCCTTACCCTGCGTTGCGTCGACCGCGCGTTCAGTACAAAGTGAACAGTCGCCCACAAGAAGTGAGGTCCATCGGACTTGGTCACGAGAGCGTCGATGGATTTTAGAGCACCCTCCGGCAATTCCAAATCGTCAGCCAGCATGACAATGGGGAGCTGTGGCTTGGCCTTCTTGATCTCAGCGGCAACGACTGCGCCGTCCAGTAGGCCCAGATGGTACTCAAGCACAATTGCATCCACGGGTCGCCCCATCAAAAGCCGCAGGCCTTCCGAACCGTTGGTCGCTGTGACGAGTTCATATCCGTTTTCCCGCAACAGATCCAGTTGAGCGGGATCCCGGTGGATGCAGAGCAGTCTGCTGTTGGTTGCCATTCAGGTACGTATATACGCGGGACTCTAGCGGTTCTGTCCACAATTGCTCACATCGCGCTGAGTGTGGAGATCGCACCCAGCAGAGCTATTGTGCTCAGATATCGCAAAGCCGAAACCGTAGCATCACCTGTGTACTTCTTTGTTGTTTGGGGGGGACCTCAATGAAAAAACAGTACCTTCATCTCTCAGCTTACCCTTGTGATGATTGCGCCGCTCCGGTCATCGCGGGCACACTAGCGGTTCGCGAGAATGAAATATCGAAGGAGACGGATATTCGTCCAGTGGGAGCGATCTGCCTTGCGTGCGGCCACCGGCAGAGCACGGCGACCGCACCGGCGCGCATCCGTCATTTGCTGCCGATCGAATGGGTGCCGGCAGCTGCCATCAAAGCTTCTGAACTTACCACCGCTATCGTGGAAGCACTCAAGCGGCCAGGGCTGCATTAACGGACAGCAAAGACTCGAACTGAGCTTTCTTGCTCAGACTGCGACCACTCGAAAGTGAGATGGTCTCTTCCAGAACCATTTGCACACGAGGCAAGAGTCCGCAGTTCGGCTCATGCCGAAATCGTCCCTCTCTGTGCGCGCAGCCCGCAGCAGCACAGCATCATCGGGCACGCGAAGGATCATCGGGCAAAAGGAATCAAAATGAATATCACTCGTTCCATTCGTTCCCAGCTGTTTGCGCTCGTTCTGCTTGCCCTGTCGGCGGCAGCCTACGCGCAACTCAGCGTTTCCATCTCATTCGCACCGCCGGAATTGCCGGTCTACGAGCAACCTATGGTCCCCGGTGACGGCTACATCTGGACGCCTGGCTATTGGGCCTATGCCGATGACGACTACGGTTACTACTGGGTGCCAGGTACGTGGGTCATGGCTCCGGAACCGGGACTGCTCTGGACTCCGGCTTATTGGGGCTGGAGCGGCAACGGGTATGTCTTTAACCAAGGCTACTGGGGCCAGCAGGTAGGCTTCTATGGCGGCGTCAGTTACGGCTATGGATATTACGGTGACGGTTATCAAGGCGGACGCTGGCAGAACGGACAGTTCTATTACAACCGTTCAGTGAGCAACGTGAACGTCACCAACATTCATAACGTCTACAACACAACGGTGATCAACAGCACCACCGTTAACCGCGTCAGCTACAACGGCGGCAATGGTGGAATCAGCGCTCGTCCCACGCCCCAGCAAGAGTCCGTGGCACATGAGAAGCACATTGCTCCGGTCGCCGCTCAGACGCAGCACGCACAGCAGGCCCGTACGAATCCTGAACAGCGTGCGGCAGTGAACCACGGCACGCCTGCAGTCGCTGCGACTCCCAAGCCGGGAGCATTCAGCGACCGCGCCGTAGTACAAGCAAAACCAACAGGGACACCTTATAACGCTCCAGTGAATCGCGCCGCAGTTCAGCCACCGGCCAATACGCCAGCGGCGCGTCCAGAGAATAACGCTGCGCGCTCCGACCGGCCTACGCCGAAAAATCAGCCGGAGCCGAATGGTGCTCCCTCAGCGCGACCAAATCAGCCTGAGCCGAACAAGCCCGAGCCGAACAAGCCCGAGTCGAACCGGCAGCCCACAGCCCAACCGGAGCCGAACCGTGCGCCGACAGCGCGACCGAACCAGCCGGAGCCCAACAAACCAGAACCGAACAAACCCGAACCGAACAAGCCCGAGCCAAATAAGCCCGCGCCGAACCGACCGCCTACAACTCAGCCGGAGTCAAATCGGACGCCAGCAGCTCAGCCCAACAACCGGCCAGAGCCCAACCGGAATGAGCCAACCCAGCGGCCGCTAGCTCCGCCTCCGAGCGAGCGTGCGCAACCTCAGCATACGCCTCCGCCGTCGGAACCGCGGCCGTCAGCGCAGCAAACACAGAAACCACAATCGGCACCGGCCAAGGCAGAACCGAAGAAGGCTCCGGAAGAAAAGCCGAAGGAGAACGAGAAGCCGCAGTAACGGAATAGCTTCAAACTTGGATACTAGGGCATCCTGAATTTTCAGGGTGCCCATTTTCTTGCGGGCTGATCTAGTTGTGGAGATCTAGTCGTGGAGAACGACATTGAGTAGCGAACTGTGCACCTGCAACGCGCCGTCCGCGCCCCCGGCGTAATGAATAAACCCCAGTTTTCGGAACCGGTTCATGAAGAAACTAACCCGCGAACGAGTGGTCCCAACCATCTCTGCGAGCGTTTCCTGGCTCATCTTTGGTACCACGGTTTCCGGAATACCTTCTTTGCCAAAATGAGCTAGCAAAAGCAGGACCCGGGCCAGACGTTTCTCGCTGGAATTGAACAACTGGTCGACCAGATCTTCTTCGTAACGGATATTCCGCGCCAACAAATAGGCCACGAACATTTCAGAAAACGCCGGTTCGCGGTGAAGCGCTTCCATCATTGTCTTCTTGTCCACCCGCAGAATCTCGCAATCGGTCATGGCCGCCGCGGAGCCCATGCGGAGAAGCTGGCCTGCCAGCGAACCTTCGCCGAAAAAATTTCCCTCGCTGACAATACCGATCGTCGCTTCCTTGCCGATCTTGGATACGACGGTCAGCCGCACCTTGCCCTTTTGCACATAGAAGACCGCGTCCGCGCTGTCTCCTTGTGCGAACACCATCTCCTTCTTTGGAACCGTCAGGATTTTCCTGCCGTCGCCAATGGTCGCGAGGAAGGTTTTGGAGTCGAATCCGTTTTTCTTCGAGGACGCCACCATGGGTTTCATCTATCATCAGTATAGTCCGCAAAAGACCGCGTGGACCGCATGAATCCTCAGTGTGAAAATAATTTCCGAAGTGAGCAATTCTGAACAGTATTGCCGAAAGGAAATGAGCGAGTCTGAGAGATCGATCATTTCCTGCTCAGAGGTTCGCATTGCTGCAATCCACAGCAGCAGCTCTCGATTCCTGTAAAAGTGGTCAGTATTGAGCAGCCTTCCTCCGCCGACGCGTCCAAGATAGACCTATTGCAAACGGACAGAGAGTCTCGAACTGATTCGTTGCTTGTCACGAACCTGTCTTCAGGATTTCGTGATGCCTCAGGAGAAACTAACGAATGATCAAGAAAGTTGTCTTCCTCACTATTCTCGCTCTGGCGCTTCCGTTCGCAGCGTTTGCGGGCAGCAGCGTCGACTTCACCAACAGCGGGGGCACTCTCTCAGGCACCAATAGCGGTCAGAGTCTTACGGGATCGACGCTCGTCGCCGTGAATGGTCTCGGTGGCGGGCTAATCACTGGAAATAATCTTGGAACGGTGAGCTTTAGCACTGGCGTCCTCAGCAGCGGAACCCTGCAGATGGGTGGCACGTTTGCCGCGGGCGGCACGTTTAGCATTACGGGAAACGGTACCGGAGGCATTCCCACCGGCACAATTTTCAACGGAGCTTTCACGGGGCCCGTGACCTGGACTCTGATAACTCTTGCAAACGGAACCCACAACTACACGCTGACCGGTTCTTTGTCTGGAACCTGGTATTCCGGCGGAACTATCGATGGAGCCACCGTCCAGTTGACCATCAACACGGGCAAGGGCTTTTTCAACGGGCAAACCACCATCTCGAGCGGCGACACCACCTTCACGACCACAGTCCCAGAACCGGGCTCTCTTGGCCTTATGGGAACAGGTTTGATGAGTGTTGCTGGTCTCGTCCGGCGCAAACTGCGGGCGTTGCGCGGCTAGGGCCGCTGCAAAGGGCGTTCATCCAGGCCCCGCACGGCTAACGCGGCCGGCGGGGTCTTGTTTAGCGGGAGGTGCTATGCCACCAACAATTCAAGTCGGCACGATTTTGATGAAGGACTGGCCCGGACTGACACAACCTCTAGGCTTGGAGAGTGAACCCTGCTCCGGGAGTTGGAGCGTGCTGAAGGTGCTGGACAGTTTCGCTCTCGATCGCAAGATCCACGCCGCCGGATGGAATTTCTTTTTCATGGCGGCAGAAGTCAAGGTGATGTTCTTTGGCGCTGTGGGTGCGGCGAAGATCGAGAGCGCGTTGCAGGGCCTTTTGCGGAAGGTACGGTCCCAACACTTCAACAGTCTTGAGATAACGGGAATCATCACCAAGCATTTTATGGGCGTGCCCTACGTGACCGTTTCCGCACATTCGCGGCACATGCAAGAGAGTTGCCAACTCGATAGCAACGAGGCCCGACGGAGGTCCCAGCATAACGAGGAATGGGCCACCGGTTGAGTTGCGGGCGAGGGTCAGATCTCGCCATCAACAAGCAGGAGTAACATTTTGACGGAACGGATCGACCTATATATCGGGGTGGTTGTTACTTTGATGTTCCTGGCCGGTTGCTTCCTTATGGTCGTAAGTGCCCGTAACCGAACTGAACAACGCAGTCGCTGGCGGATCGATGATGACAAAGAGCGGCGCGCCCGCGGAAAGTGAGAAGCTATGGACCCGAATGGAAATCCCGACCTGGAGCGAACCCTTGAATCGGCAATTGTCGTCTCCTGGGCAGACTTAGTGCATGGAGACCAAATTGGCCTGATTCATATTGAGTACGGCTTTGCTCCTTCCGGCACACTAAATTACTTGAAGGTCTGGTCGTCCCTAACCCGAGGCCATTGGCTTCTGGCTTGTGAATACTGGATGTCAGCGTCCACATTCCACGGCACCGGCGTTCGCTTCGACAATGGATATCAATCCGAAGGCCTAGCCCACATTTTGGAGTTTGTAATGCAACACCAGAGCGAATTTGATCTTCCCGTGAACCGTGGCCGGCAGGGACTGCTCCAGATTTCAACGCCTACTCAAGACGAAACCGCTGCAGCGAATGATTTGGTTCAGCGAACCCTGGGCCGTCTCGGCTCAGCTCTCCCCGAACTTGCGCTGGCCTGAGCTTCCAGGCTATTCACTTTTCCGAGCCCGCCAGGCGCCGGTCTCGATGCGGTTCTGTGCGGGGCAGACCAGTACTCAACTCGCATTTTTCTCCCGGTTTTGCCCCACAGGTAGGGCAACGAACCGCCAAGGCCAGCTTCTGTTTGGGCGTCATGGGTACACAATGCACCTTTGCTTGCCAACAAAATGGTCAATAGTGATCAGTTCGGAAGGTCGCTTTCGGTGAATACTATCAGAGACCAACTCAAAACCCAGCGCTGGTGATGCTCTCGGGTCCATCCGGTCAAATTGGCCCTTGCGGTACCGTCTTCATCGCAGTCAGGAACACAATGTCGCTACCGAACACACTGCTACCCAAGCCTCTTCTGGAAGTTGTGGGTCCGCGGCCCATCGAGCACGAAGTGGACGCAGCGCCTGCAAGATTTCACGCGAAGCCATCGCTGCCGAGCCGAATCGCAGTGATCGGAAATTATCTTCCCCGACATTGTGGAATCGCCACGTTCACCACGGACCTGTGCAGCGCCATTTCCGCAGAATACGGAACGGCTCGACTGTTGGCGCTCCCGGTCAACGACACTCAGGAAGGCTACGATTATCCCGCCCGGGTGCGGTGGTCGCTCGACCAGGACGAGGTGAAGTCGTACCAGGACGCAGCTGAATTCCTGAACTTCAACAACATCGATATGGTATGCCTGCAGCACGAGTATGGAATCTTCGGCGGCCACGCCGGAAGCCATATTTTGCATCTGCTACGAGGCTTGAAAATGCCCGTAGTGACAACGCTGCATACAGTTCTGCGCGAGCCAGATCCCAACCAATTGATGGTCATGGAAGAGATCGCGGAGTTGTCGGACCGCCTCATTGTCATGAGCCAGCTCTCATCCCAATTCTTGCAGGAAATCTTCAAAGTGCCCGGTAGCAAAATTGACATGGTTCCCCACGGAGTTCCGGACCTGCCCTTCCTCGATCCGAACTTCTATAAGGACAGATTCGGGGTGGAAGGCAAGGCGGTACTCCTCACGTTCGGCCTGCTCTCGCCGAATAAAGGGATCGAAAACGTGATTCAAGCGTTGCCGCAGATTCTGTCCAAACACAAGAACGTTGTGTACATCGTCGCAGGCGCGACTCATCCCCACATCCTTCGTCGCGAGGGGGATAAGTATCGAGCCAGTTTGCAGGCGTTGGCGAAGGACATCGGGGTGGAATCGCAAGTGATCTTCCACGACCGCTTCGTCAGCCCCGAGGAGATGGTTGAGTTCATTGGCGCCGCCGACATTTACATCACTCCCTATCGCCATGAGGCGCAGGTGGTCTCTGGCACGCTTGCCTATGCATTAGGCGCGGGCAAGGCGATCATCTCGACTCCATACTGGCATGCGATCGAGTTGTTGGACGATCGCAGAGGCGCGCTGGTCC
Organism: Acidobacteriaceae bacterium; assembly: GCA_003166855.1. Classification (GTDB taxonomy): domain Bacteria; phylum Acidobacteriota; class Terriglobia; order Terriglobales; family Acidobacteriaceae; genus Sulfotelmatobacter. The sequence continues at coordinate 28,983 of PMUM01000293.1, forward strand.
CATTCCAAAATCCCGACGCGATGGCGCAAAAAGCGATTGAGCTCCTGGATACTCCAGCGATTCGTCACGCCATGCGCAAACGTGCGTACCTGTTCGCCCGGGAGATGGTCTGGAAGCGAGTGGCGCAGGGTTATATGGAAAGCTTTTCGCGCGTCCGCAGGGACCGCATGGAGAGTCCGAAAGTCCAGTTCTCCGCCCGGCTTGCGGAAAAGTCCTTGGGTCGGCTGCCTGAGTTGAAACTGGATCATTTTCGCCGGCTCGCCGACGATACCGGCATGTTGCAGCACTCGATCTTCACGATCCCGAACCGCCGAGAGGGTTACACCACAGACGACAATGCCCGCGCTCTTATTCTTGCAGTGTTGCTGGAGCCTCAGGACAAGGCTCTGGAAAAGGATCATGTGCAGAGCTGGCACCTGGGGCAAGCCAATTTGCCTCTCTCATGTTCTGCCGGCCTTTATCTGTCGTTCCTCGAGCATGCGTTCAACACCACGAAAGGCAGATTCAAGAACTTTCTCCGCTACGATCGGCGGTGGAACGAGCCCGTAGGCTCGGAAGACTCTCATGGGCGTGCCCTGTGGGCGCTGGGTACGGTTCTAGGCCGGTCCCATGATCAAGGATTCAGGGGTGCGGCTGGGCGCCTGTTTGAGTTTTCTTTGCCCGCAGTGCTGGAATTCACGAGCCCGCGTGCCTGGGCGTACACCCTGATCGGAATTCAGGAATACCTTAATTCGTATCCCGGTGATCGGGACGCGCAGAAAGTGCGATCCGCCCTCAGCCAACGACTGCTCAAAATGTATGAGTCAATCCGACGTCCGGATTGGAAGTGGTTCGAGAACGTTCTGGCCTACGGAAATGCGAGATTCCCCCAAGCTCTCTTGCTGGCGGGTTCGGCGTGCTCCGATGATCGCATGGTTTCCGCCGGCCTCGAATCGCTTCATTGGTTGTCGGCAACGCAGCACTGCGAAGTCAACAGCCATTTTACGCCGATTGGTTCGCAAGGTTTCTATCGCCAGGATGGCGAGAAGGCCCGCTTTGATCAGCAACCCATCGAAGCGGCAGGTGCGGTTTCTGCGTGTCTGGAAGCATACCGGGTAACGGGTGACAGGCGCTGGCGCAATGAAGCCTGGTCGGCCTTCAATTGGTTCCTCGGCGACAACGATCTGCAACTGCCTCTTTACGATTCCGTCACCGGCGGCTGCCGCGACGGCTTGCACCCCGACCGCGCCAACGAGAACCAGGGAGCAGAATCAACCCTGTCGTTCCTGATGGCACTTATCGAAATGCACTCACTGCAAGAACCAGAACAAAAGGAAATCCTTTCATGACCTTACCCGCAGAACAACAAGTGAGCCTGCTGAGCACTCGCTTCGAGCCCCTGCTTCATCGCCATCCTACGAACCCGATCCTCACCAGCAGGGATTGGCCATACCCTATCAACAGTGTGTTCAATGCGGGCGCGACCCGCCTTGAAGATGGCACGACTCTGCTGCTTTGCCGCGTGGAAGATCGTCGCGGTTTGTCGCATCTTTCGGCCGCGCGCTCTCGAAACGGCGTCGATGGATGGCAAATCGACAGCGAGCCCACATTGACGCCTGATCCGAAGAACTACCCGGAAGAAATCTGGGGCATTGAAGATCCTCGTATCACGTTCGTCCCAGAACTGCAGCAATACGTCGTTACCTACACCTCCTATTCGCGCGGCGGGCCCGGCGTGTCGTTGGCTCTAACCAAAGACTTTCGCAGCTTTGAACGATACGGCGTAATTATGTCGCCGGACGACAAGGACTCTTCACTTCTGCCGCGCAGAATCGACGGATGCTGGGCGCTGATTCATCGTCCGATGACGACGCTTGGGTCACATATGTGGATTTCCTATTCTCCCGACCTGCGCTATTGGGGCAGGCACAGGCTCATGTTGGAAGCTCGCCGCGGCGCCTGGTGGGACGCGAACAAGATCGGCTTGTCCCCACCACCCATCGAGACTTCCAGAGGATGGCTCGTGTTCTACCACGGAGTTCGGCACACGCCTTCGGGTTGTCTGTATCGCTTAGGCTTGGCCCTTTTCGAGTTGGACAATCCGGAGAAATGCTTGCTCCGAGGAGACTCGTGGATCTTTGGGCCGGAAGCCGAGTACGAGCGCCACGGCGACGTTGACGATGTCGTGTTCCCCTGTGGATACACGATGGATGCCGATGGTGACATGCTCAACATTTATTACGGAGCGGCAGACTGCGCGATCGCGCTAGCTCGGGCCAGCGTGCGTTCTCTGCTTGAATGGCTGGATGCGAATGGAAGTTGCGACCGGCGCCAGCGAGCGGGAGATTTATGAACCCGCCGGCATCACTACCTGAGCCGCGGCTTCACGGTCAAGCACTCGATTCTGCCATGTGAGCTATCTTGCTCAGACGCACAATCATGAACCTGTCATTGTTAATTATCTTCTGAGTGTGTAGACGGAGCCGCGAGGGCTGAATCGCAGCTCTTAACATGAGGCCACCCCGGTCGTGTCCTGCCAGGTCACGAAAAGCGGCCACATCCAGCAAATCAGCAATCTTCATCCGCGTGCCCGCCGCCAAACCTTGCGGCGAAGCACGATTTGGCCCCAAAGACTCTCGAATATCGAAGTCGAGCAAATCCCTCCAGAGGATGAGGGGCGTTGGCCCGGCAAACAAGGAAGGTCAAGATCATGCCTTTAATTCAACTCGTGGAAGTTCTGATCGTAGTTGGTGTTCTGCTGTGGCTGGTGAATCGCTTCATCCCCATGCAGGGATCCATCAAGTCCATCCTGAACGGCGTCGTGGTGATTGCGGTGGTTCTTTGGTTATTGAATGTTTTTGGGCTGTTTCATTCCCTCTCCACCGTCCACATCGGAAAAGGTTGAGGTACCGCGAAGCAGCTGGGAAAAGACCAGTTCCGCGAAACTCACAACTGATGCAAAGACAATGCATTTCGGCAGATAGATGCCAGAGGACTATTCCATTGAAAATAAGATTGCTGTTCGCTGCCACACTTGCACTGAGTTTACCCGCAGTCGCTCAAACCGATTCTCGAACAACCCTGAGAGTCGAGCCCATGAGTTCGACTCCCACGTTCCGCGTGACCGTGATCAGCCGCAGTGTACAGGCGGTAAATTATAAGCACCGCAGCGGTTCTTCGAAGCTGGATTTCGCCGGCACCGAACTGATGCCCTCGGCGAATGGTGTCGCCGAGATCAACAGTAAACGCGGGTCCATTGCAATCGAAGCGGAATTCGGTAACCTGCAAAAGCCGACGACGTTCGGCAATGAGTATCTGACGTATGTTCTGTGGGCGATTTCGCCCGAAGGCCGCGCCGTAAACCTGGGTGAAGTCCTGCTCGGCGGCAACCATCGCAGCAAACTCAACGTGACCACGGATCTTCAGGCATTCGCGTTGATCGTTACGGCGGAGCCGTACTACGCCGTTCGTCAGCCCAGCAATGTGGTGATTCTCGAGAACGTGGTTCGGGAAGAAACCAAGGGGACGACGGAAGCGGTAAATGCAAAGTACGAACTGATGGAGCGCGGTGGATACATTCCAACCGGCTACAAGTTCGATCCGGTGGTCTTGAATGCCAAGTTACCCTTGGAGTTCTTCGAAGCGCGGAATGCACTGCGCATCGCTCAATCCGAGGGAGCCGAGCAGTATGCCGGAGACAGCTATCGGCACGCCGTCCAGTTGATGGATACCGCAGATGCTGAAGCGACAAACAAACACATGGACCGCAAGCCGCTGATCGCTATCTCTCGCGAAGCAGTGCAGACTGCCGAAGATGCACGCGAGATTGCCGTCAAGAAGATGGATGAAGTCCGGTTGGCCAATGAACGCCAGGATTCAGCTGATGCCCAGGCGCGAACGCAAGGACAGGCCGATGAGGCGACCCGACGCAAGGAGCAAGCCGAGTCCGATACAGCAAGGGCTCAAGCAGCCAAGGCTCAGGCGGAATCTGACACCGTGAATGCGCAAGCCGCGAGTGCTCAAGCTCGGTCCGATGCGGCCAGAGCACGCAATGACGCTGCAGACGCGCAAGCTGCGACTGCAAAGGCCCAATCAGACATGGCGCAGAACCAAGCCTCATCAGCAACTGCACTCTCGGCCGCTCAAGCGGATGCCGACCAATCGCGCGCAGATACGCTGAGGGCGCAGCAGAACGTCCAAGACGCGGAAGCTGACAAGGCGGCTCTGCGGACGAAGTTGTCCGAGCAGCTGAATTCCATTCTTCAGACTCGCGATACCGCACGTGGACTCATCGTCAGCATGTCCGATGTTTTGTTTGACACCGGAAAGTATTCGTTGAAACCGGGAGCACGCGAGAAGCTGGCGAAAGTCGCCGGTATTCTGCTCGCCTACCCTGGACTCAACATCGAAGTCGGCGGCTATACGGATAACGTCGGCGGCGATTCCATGAACCAAACGCTGTCTGAGAATCGTGCGGGATCGGTGCGTGACTACCTGGTGCAAGAGGGGGTCTCGACCGGCTCGGTTTCGTCCAGAGGCTTCGGCAACACTCTGCCGGTAGCATCCAACGAGAACTCCGCCGGACGGCAGCAGAACCGCAGAGTTGAGCTTCTTGTGTCCGGCGAAGCCATCGGCAACCCGGTCAACCCGACCACCGGAAGCTTGCGATAAAGCATCCGTACCTAACGATCGACAATGGAGGCAATACCTATGAAGCTAGTCGGAATCATTAGCACCGCAGTTTTATCTTTGGCTCTCGGAACATCTGTTCCCGCATTTGCTCAGCAGGATCAACACGACCAGCAGGAGGAAGACAAAGCCAAGCCTGCCCAAGACGAGAAGAAAGCACAGCCAGAGAAACCCGCAAAGCCGGAAGAGAAGAGCGCGCAGCAGCAGGACAAGAATAATCAGCAAGAAGAGAAGAACGCTTCTCAGCAAGAGAAGAACGCCACACAACAAGATAACGCCAAGCAGAACGAGAAGAACGCACCACAGCAGGAGCACTCACAACAGGCCAAGCCCGTACAGCAGGAGCAGCACGCCAGCAACGGTGGTGGCCGCATTCCCGAAGACCGTTATAAAGCCAACTTTGGAAACGAACACCGGTTTCGGGTCACCCAGAGCGATTACAGTAACCGCCGCTTCCAATACGGTGGCTATTGGTTCGGATTTCAGGGCTCGTGGCCCAGCAACTGGCTCTACACGCAAGACGTTTATGTGATCGAAATCAACGGCGTGTATTACCTGTGCAATGCGAACTATCCTGGAGTCAACATCGAACTCAGCGTGACACTATAATGATTCCTGCGGCATAGTCCGGGGAACAGTGAGTAATGAGTGATGATCGGCACGGGCCCGCCTCTTGGGCTCGTGCCGCTTTTGTTAGCGCGTGCACCCTGACCTCGGAGACATCGATGCGGCGGCTTTAATCGCAACACTGTCAAAGTGAGCCGTAGTGCTCAGATCGAACCGTGCATTCGTGGGATTCTTGCTTATGACGCGTGATGCGTCGCCGTTCATCCACGCAGCCCGCGGTAGCAATGTACATGCGGACAATTCGAAGGATGATCTGACAAGGTGAGTCTAAATGCGTTCCATCCGTTTGCTATTGCTAACACTTCTGATACTTGCTATACCGGCGGCCTCGTTCGGGCAGTTCGCCGTTTCCGTCATGATCGCTCCGCCCCCGCTGCCCGTATACGTACAACCCATGGCGCCGGATGGCGGTTATTTGTGGACGCCCGGCTACTGGGCCTATGGTGACGAGGGCTACTTCTGGGTGCCAGGCACGTGGGTGATGGCTCCCGCCGTTGGCTTGCTCTGGACTCCAGGGTACTGGGGCTGGGGCGGCAGCGCCTACGCTTGGAATGCCGGCTACTGGGGGCCGCACGTCGGCTTCTATGGTGGCGTCAATTACGGCTACGGATATGGTGGTGTCGGATACCAAGGTGGATATTGGAACAATGGCGCCTTCAACTACAACCGTTCGGTAAACAATGTAAATGTGAACGTGACGAATGTTCATGTCTACAACAAGACCGTAATTAACAACACCACGATCAATCATGTCAGCTACAACGGCGGCAATGGTGGGATTCATGCCCGCCCGACGTCGGCGGATCAGATTGCGGCACGGGATCGACATACTGAGCCCACCACGATGCAAACGCAGCATGTGCGCACTGCCAGCACCAACCATGCGCTTTTGGCCTCTGTGAACCACGGGCGTCCGGCGATTGCTGCGACTACGAAGCCCGGTGAATTCGATCGTGGTGCGGTCCCCGCTAAGCAGGCGGGAGGACCGTACAAAGCCGCGAACAACAATACAGCGGCAACCCGAACGACCGCAAACAACGCAGCCGCAACCC
>PMUM01000427.1 GCA_003166855.1 Acidobacteriaceae bacterium
GCCGGGACGGCGGCGCTACAATAGATTCCATGTCGGACTCATTGATAATTGCCGGACGCACCTTCCGCTCGCGCCTGATCGTAGGCACGGGAAAATACAAATCCTTCCAGGAAACGGCGCGCGCACTCGAGGCCAGTGGCGCGGAGATGGTGACGGTCGCGGTGCGCCGTGTGAATCTCGACCGCAGCAAGGAGTCGCTGCTCGACTACATCGACGCCAAGAAATATTTTCTGCTGCCCAACACCGCCGGATGCTACACCGCTGACGAGGCCATCCGCGCCGCTCGCCTGGGACGCGAAGTCGGGCTCTCCGACTGGGTCAAGCTCGAAGTGATCGGCGACCAGGCCACACTGTATCCCGATGTGCAGGCGACGCTCGAGGCCACGCGTGTGTTGGTGAAAGAAGGCTTCACGGTGCTTCCCTACACTTCAGACGACATCGTTTTTGCCAAACGACTGATTGATGCGGGTGCAGCCACGATCATGCCCCTGGGCGCGCCCATCGGCAGTGGTATGGGCATTCAGAACCAGGCCCACATCCGCATTCTGCGGGAAATGATCACCGGCGTTCCGCTGATTGTGGACGCAGGAGTGGGCACGGCCTCAGATGCCGCGATCGCGATGGAACTCGGCGCAGACGCCGTACTGATGAATACCGGCATTGCGAATGCTCAGGATCCCGTGCTGATGGCCGAAGCCATGCACCACGCGGTGCTGGCAGGACGCCAGGCGTACCTTTCGGGCCGGATGCCGAGGAAGCTGTACGCCACTGCGAGTTCGCCGATCGAAGGAGTTGTGCGCTAGAGTTTCGCCGCCTGCCTCTCTCGATCACCCTCTCGTAGAGACGGTTGCTTGCAACGTCTCTCTCGCCATCGTCCGTAATGCCGCCGGCAGAGACGTAACAAGTTACGTCTCTACAACAAAAGAGGGCAGCTCTCGCTGCCCTCAATCTGCTTTAATCCGTGAACCAACCTACATCATCTTGACGCTGGCCACGTGCATGGAGTCTTTTTCCACGGTGCCGGTCACGGTGACGTGATGTCCTTCGTGACCCTTCAGGGCATCCTGGTTGTCGACGGCGAGGACCTTCGAATCACCATCGGTGACGATGACCATCTTCTCACCGGCAGCCACGCACTTCTTAGTGCACGCCTCGCCTGCCGCATTGGCGCCCTTGGCACCGCATTTGGCATCTGTGATCCAACCGTTGACGGTGGTGCTCTTCCCCATATCATCAAACGCCATTGCCGACAGGGCGAACACGAAACTTAACGCAAGACAAATCAGCAAAACTTTTCTCATGGCCGGTTTTTCTCGTTTGAAATTTCAGATGCGGCCCCACACCGCAGAACCAAGAAGACGTGGTAGGAAAGCCAATTCCCACAGGAGCTACCCAACCCCGTCCGATTGTGAAAATGAGGCACCGGAAATATACCACAGTAAAACACTCGGGTTGTCAGGAGCCCGGAGAATCTTGATGTGGAGGTTTCATACGAAGAAAGGATGGCGGCTATTTTTTCGCGGTGTGATTCGCGGGGGGCGCGGGTTTCGCAGGCGTGGGAGCCACGTACACATATTCTCCCGGCTTCGCATACCCCAACTGCTCGCGGGCCTCTTTTTCCACGGCCTTCTGATCGCTCTCCAGGCCCTGGATCTGCTGGGTGTAGCGGTCATTCTCCTGCTGAACCTGAACATTCTGTTTCCGCAGAGCCTCATACTCCGTGCGTTTCTGCTTGTAGACAACCATGCCGTTCGCGCCGAACATAACGTGGACAAACAAAGATGCGGCCAATACGGTCACGGCAATCGTGGCAATGCGCCGCCGCAGCGGGTAGATGCGGACTACCATCGGGCGAACCCGCTCAATCCACGAAGCGGCAAAGGCCTCCGCCTGCGGCGCGCGATCGACCACCGCACGCAACCCGTCTTCGGGGCGCGGAAACCTCGGGATTCTTGAAAAAGACGTCAAGGCAAACACCTCTACTCGAAAATCCAATGCTTCGCGGCCGTGCTCAGCTTCTCCAAGCCTTTCTGGCTGCGCGCCTCCGTATAAACGCGTACCACAGGCTCGGTTCCCGACAACCGGTAACAGACCCAAGACCCGTCGCTGAAGACCAGCTTCAATCCGTCGGTGCGGACGACCTGGCTGACCGGGTGGCCGCAGAAATCCTTCGGATCTTGCCGTAACTTCTCAGTGAACTTGGCCTTGACCTCGGGCGTCAAGCGGAAGTTCTGCCGTTCCGGGTAGTAGGAACCAACTTGGTTACATATCGCCTTCAATTGTTCGCCCAGCGACTTCCCGCGGCGGGCCACGGCTTCGCAGCACAGCAGGCCGGCCAGCATGCCGTCCTTCTCGGGAACGTGGTGGCGGATCGACAGGCCCGCGCTCTCTTCCCCGCCGATTGCGATCTTGTCCTGCATGATGAGTTCGCCGATGTATTTGAAACCCACGGGAGTCTCGTGCAACTCGACTTCGTGATGCTGAGCCAGGGCATTGATCAAATTGGTGGTCGCAACCGACTTCGCCACGCCGTTCTTCCACCCACGGCTCTCGACGAGATAGTCGAACAGCAGTGCGATCACGTAATTGGGCTGCAGGAAAGTTCCGTCGGCATCGACGATTCCGAAGCGGTCGGCGTCGCCGTCGGTGGCAATGCCGATCTGGGCCCCGGTTTCGCGCATTTTTTTGCGAAGGTCTTCGAGCAGATGATCATCGGGTTCGGGCGCGTGTCCGCCGAACAGGACGTCGCGGTAGTCGTGCACGGTGGCAACCTGCACACCGGCACTGCGGAGCAATTCGTCGGAATATCCCCGTGCCGAGCCCCACATGGGATCAAATGCCACCCGCAGATTTGCTTTGCGAATGACTTCCAGATCGACGATCTCAGCCAGTCGCTTTTGGTAGCCCGGCTTGGGATCCAGGCTGGCCTGCGCTGCGGGTGCGCTGCTGGAAGCCTTTGCCGAGGCAACGTCGCCCGCAACAATCTCAGCTTCGATCTTCTTCGTGACCTCGGGCAACGCGGGGCAACCGTCGGGCGTCGAAAACTTGATTCCGTTGTATTCCGGGGGATTATGCGAGGCGGTGAAATTGATCACTCCATCCGCCTTGTTCTGAGCGACTGCATGGGCAAACGCTGGTGTAGGCGCGGGTTCGGCCACCACTAGCGGTACGATTCCCTGTGCGCTGAGGATTTCCGCCGCCATCGAGCAGAAGGTTTCGCCCAAAAACCGCGGATCGCGTCCCACGACGACCCGCGCACCTTGCGGCTTCTGGGAAGCCACATAGCGCGCGATTCCACCCACGGCCCGCCGCACGTTGGCGAACGTAAACTCCTCGGCCATCACCGCCCGCCATCCCGATGTGCCAAACTTGATTTGCGTGAGCATATTCGACCTCATTCTATGGCAACCAGTGCTAATCTCTCCCTCGACAAGCCGAAAGCCGATGGCTGAGAGCTGACGGCTGATTTTATATGACTGACAAACGAATCGTCCTATCCACTGCGGGGTCCGAAGAGGAAGCCCGCAAGATCGCCCGCCATCTGGTTGAGCACCAGCTCGCTGCCTGCGTCAACATCGTCCCGCAGATTGAATCGATCTACCGTTGGGAGGGCAAGGTAGAATCGAACCGGGAATGGCTATTGCTGATCAAGACCACGGCCGAGAAATTTCCGGCTGTGCGTGACGCCATTCTGGAGTTGCACTCCTACGAACTCCCGGAGTGCATCTCGATCAGCATCGAAGACGGTGGCCCGGAATACTTGGATTGGCTGGCGAATTCGCTGAAGAATTGAGCCACCGGCGATATGGTTTTGGCTTGATCCGTGTTAATCCGCGAAATCAGTGGCCGAGAAGTTCTATATGGCATTCAGCGCTTGATCCAGATCATCCAGAATGTCATCCACGTCTTCGATCCCCACGGAAATCCGAACCAAACCGTCGGTGATGCCGATGGCCTTGCGGCCCTTCACGCCGAGCGCCGCGTGAGTCATGGTTGCGGGATGCGAGATCAATGTCTCGACGCCCCCGAGCGATTCGCCTAGAGAGCAAACTCGCACTTTCTTCAGCATCTTGTTCGCATTCTTCAGAGAGCCCGTCTCGAACGTGATCATCGCTCCGAAGCCGCTCATCTGCCGCCGCGCGAGGTTGTGCTGCGGATGGTCCGGCAGACCCGGGTAGAAGACTGCTTTCACCTTTTTGTGCTTCGAAAGAAAATCGGCCACAATGCGCCCGCTGCGGTCGTGAATCTCCATGCGGGCCGCCAGCGTCTTCACTCCGCGCAGCACCAGCCAGCATTCGAACGGAGAAAGAATCGCGCCGGCCGCCTTCTGCAGGAAAGCCAACTGGTCGGCGTGTTCTTGTTGGGCGCACATCACGACGCCGCCCAGGCCGTCACTGTGGCCGTTCAAGAACTTGGTGGTGGAGTGCACCACCATGTCCGCTCCCAGCGCGAGTGGTTGCTGGAAATATGGAGACATGAACGTGTTGTCGACGACGAGCAAAACCTTTTTGCGGCGGCAGATTTGGCTGATCGCTATGAGGTCGCTTAGCCGCATTAACGGATTCGTCGGGGTCTCCACGTACACCATCCGGGTATTCTTGCGGATGGCGCTTTCCACGTTGGCGGCGTCGGAAGTGTCGACATAAGAAAATTCCATCCCGAAGCCAGTCATGACGTTGTTGAACAGGCGGGGCGTTCCTCCATACAAATCGTTGCCGCAGACCACATGGTCGCCGGATTTCAGCATGCTGACGATGGCATTGATCGCCGCCATGCCGCTGCCAAACACGCGGGCCGCAACGGCACCTTCGAGCGCGGCGAGATTCGTCTCCAACCGCGCGCGCGTTGGGTTCGACACGCGGGAGTACTCGTATCCCTTGTGCTCGCCGATTCCCTGCTGGACATACGTCGAAGTCGGATAGATGGGCACCGTAACCGCCCCGGTCAAAGGATCGGGCTCTTGCCCACAGTGAATGGCGCGCGTGGCAAAACCTGGCTCTTTCGTTTTTTTCATGAGTCTGAACCCGAGAGATTTGCAGCCCCAGAATTCATATCGCTAGATGCCGCCCTCAAAAATCTTCTTCGATAAATACCGCTCTGCCGAGTCTGGAATGATGGTCACCATGCGCTTTCCTGCGCCCAGCTTCTTCGCAACTTCCAGCGACGCAAACACGGCGGCTCCTCCGCTCGATCCCGCCAGCACCCCCTCCTTCGCTGCCAGCGTCTTCACCATGCTGAACGCGTCATCATCCGTCACCATCATCACTTCATCGCACACCGAGCGGTCAAACGTCTTGGGAGTGAAACTCGTGCCGATGCCTTCCACCTTGTGCGGCCCCGCCTGCCCCCCACCCAGTGTCGACCCTTGTGTTTCGACCGCATAGGCCAGTACCGCGGGCGACTTCTCCTTCAAGTAGCGGGCGATCCCAGAGAACGTTCCGCAGGTGCCGCAACCGAGCACAATGGCGTCCACTTTTCCGTCCATCTGTTCGAAGATTTCGTGCGCCGTGGTCTCGTAGTGATAGTCGGGATTGGCAAGATTCTCGAACTGTCCCGCCATAAACGCAGACGGATCGCTGGCCACGAGCGCCTTCGCCTGCTGGATGGCGCCCTGCATGCCCTCGACGTCAGGAGTGCGAAATACCTCGGCGCCGAGGGCCCGCATGATCGTGACCTTCTCCTCGGAGAAGCGCTCCGGCACAAACAGCCGTACCTTGTAGCCGCGGTTCACGCCGATCAGCGCGAGGCCGATCCCAGTGTTTCCCGCAGTCGCCTCAACAATCGTTCCGCCGGGCTTAAGCTTCCCTTCCTGCTCCGCGCGCCGGATGATGCCAATGGCCGCGCGGTCCTTCACGCTGCCGCCCGGGTTCAGGTACTCCAGCTTGGCGAACACATCGGCCGATCCGGCCGGAACCAGCCGCTTCAACTGCAACATGGGAGTTTCGCCGACCAGTTGGGTGATGTCGTCGGCAACGCGCAGGCGGGACATTTCAGAAGTTTTCGAAATCACCTTACAGGGTAAGGGGAGGTGTGCAGGATCGTCAATTACGGAGGGCCAAGCGAAAGTCCCGGCACCTCAGGCTATAATTACGCCTCCCGATACAGAAAGGAATCGCATGCGACGCTTCGCCGCAGTGCTGTTAATCATCAATCTGATTGTTCCATCGCTCGCTCTAGGCGCCGATGAGGCTGCGCTGGCGGGCTATTCGTCCCGGTCCAGCCAGACCGAGCGCGAGTGGGAAGCGAAGTTTCGCGCGATCCCTGATCCGGCCAATCTCAAGGAATACATGCAGCGTCTTAGTGCGCGCCCGCACCACGTCGGGTCGCCCTACGACAAGGAAAACGCCGAATGGATTCTGGCCCGCTTCAAGGAATGGGGACTCGACGCGCACATCGAAACCTTCGACGTCCTTTTCCCAACGCCCAAGGTTCGCGTGCTGGAGATGATCGAACCCACGAAGTTCACCGCCAAACTCGAAGAACCGGCTTTGGCGGTCGATCCCACATCGAATCAGAAATCAGAACAGCTTCCCACCTATAACGCGTATTCGATCGACGGCGACGTGACCGCCCCGCTCGTCTTCGTGAACTACGGACTGCCCGAAGACTACGAGAAGCTCGACCGGTTGGGAATCTCGGTGAAGGGCGCGATCGTGATCGCGAAGTACTACCAATCGTGGCGTGGCGTGAAACCCAAAGTCGCGGCGGAGCACGGTGCCATTGGCTGTCTGATCTATTCCGAGCCGAAGGATGACGGCTACACCCGTGACAACGTATTCCCGCTGGGCCCGATGCGCAATCCGGACGGCGTGCAGCGCGGCAGCGTGATGGACTTCGCGTCGGCCAGTCCAGGAGACCCGTTGACTCCCGGCATCGGAGCCACGCCCGGCGCGAAGCGGCTTGCATTGAAGGACGCGAAGAGCATCACAAAGATTCCCGTTTTGCCGATTTCCTACGGGGACGCCCAACCTCTTCTGGCCGCGCTCAAAGGCCCCATGGCACCCGAGGAATGGCGCGGAAGTCTCCCGATCTCCTATCACGTGGGTCCAGGTCCGGCAAAGGTCCATCTCAAAGTGGAATTCAACTGGGACACGAAACCGGTGAACGACGTCATCGCGAAAATCGCGGGCAGCGTCGCGCCCGACGAGTGGATCATCCGCGGCAATCATCACGACGCATGGGTAAACGGTGCCGAGGATCCCTTATCCGGCCAGGCTCCTCTGCTGGAAGAAGCACGCGCACTGGGGATGCTGCTAAAGCAGGGCTGGAAGCCGCGGCGCACCATCATCTACGCCGCATGGGACGGCGAAGAACCCATGCTGCTCGGGTCAACCGAATGGGTCGAGGCGCATGCCGACGAACTGCGCCAGCACGCCGCCGTCTACATCAACACTGACGGCAACGACCGCGGCCTGCTCGGCATGGGCGGGTCGCACACCCTCGAACAGTTCATCAACGGAGTGGCGCGCGACATTGAAGACCCGGAAACCAAGCTGACCGTCTGGCAGCGGCTGCAATTGTCGAAAATTGCGCAAGCGAAGTCCGCCGACGACCGCAAAGAATTGCGGCAGCGGGCCGATCTACGTATCAACGCGCTCGGTTCCGGCACCGACTTCACGGGTTTTCTCGATCACATCGGCGTCGCTACGCTCGACATGGGATACGGTGGCGAAGACGAACAGGGCATCTACCACTCCATTTACGACGACTTTTACTGGTACATGCACTTCTCTGACTATGATTTCGTCTACGGCCGCGCCTTGTCGCAAACAGTCGGGACCTCGGTGATGCGGCTGGCCGACGCTGAAATCCTGCCCTTTGATTTTGTGGATTTTGCGGACACGATTCAGAAGTACACCAAGGATCTGGAGAAGTTGCTGGCGGACAAACAGGAAGAAATTCGCGAGCGCAACCAACAGATAGACGAAGGCGTCTTCAAGGCGACGCTGGACCCCAGGCGACCTACGGTCGCACCGCCGCGAGAAGAAATTCCACCGCACCTGAACTTCGCCCCCATGCAGAATGCGGGAGAATCGCTAACACGCAGCGCAGAGCACTACCGGCAGGCCCTTTCGCACAAACAGGCCACGCTGAGCGAGATCCAGATCGACTCGCTTCGCGCCTTGAACCAACAACTGATCGAGAGCGAGCGCAAACTGACCAACGATGACGGGCTCCCGCGGCGTCCGTGGTACAAGCACCTGCTGTATGCTCCCGGAGTTTATAGCGGATACGGGGTGAAGACCGTCCCCGGCGTGCGGGAAGGCATTGAACTGAAGAAGTATGCCGAGGCGGAGCAGGAAATCGTACGAGTGGCGAAAGCTCTGGAAGAAGAATCGGCTCTGATCGAGTCAGCCGCGAAGAGACTCGAACACTAGTAAACTCCGGGTGCCCCATTTCTCGCGTTTTTTGCGAGAAGTGGGGGTTCGGGCTTACTTGCTCCCTGCAGCGGCCGGTTGCGCTCCGGCGTAATATCCGCTCTTGGTGCGCACCATCATCTTGCCGTGCCCCTTGGCCTTGGCCTCGACGCGGATCTGCCGGAAGCCGCCGTTTCCCCTGGGATTCGTCGGCTTGTACCCAATCGCGTACTGGTTCCGAATGTCGGCCGCGACGGTCCGGCTGATCGCATCCACTTCGTCCAGCGTCTTGGGGAAAAATGCGATCCCGCCTGTGTGCTGCGCGATGATGTCCAGCGCTTTCCTGGCCCGCTTGGGATGTTCCTCGTCCCCAAGGATCCCAATGGCATACACTGACGGGCCGTTTTCTTCCTGCAGGTGCTTCACCGCCTGCTCCAGAGTCTCGTTGCTGGCGTTATCCTCGCCGTCGGTCACGACAAACAACACCTTCTTCTCGAGGTGGGCGAAACGCTTCAGATGCTCGGCCGACGCGACCACCGCATCATAGAGCGCGGTGCCTCCGCGGGCATCAATCTTTTCCAGCGCTTCCTTCAACTTCAGCAGGTCATTGGTGAAATCCTGGTCGAGATAGTACTCATCGTTAAAATTCACCACGAAGACTTCGTCCTTGGGATTGCTTGAGCGCACCAGATTGAGAGCGGCCTGGTTCACCTTGCCGCGCTTCTCGCGCATCGATCCCGAATTGTCGATGACGATGCCCATCGCCACCGGAATATCCACGTGATGAAACGAAATTATGTTTTGCGGCTTGCCGTCTTCGAACACGGTAAACGCGCCGCGGTCGAGTGTGGTGACGATATGCTGCTTATCGTCGATCACGGTGGCATGCAGCAGGACTTCGTCCACGTCTTTGCGGAAGACGAAGACTCCCTGGTCATTGAGCTTCTTGTCCTGATCGTCCTGCGTTTTCGGCGGGGTAGTTGTTTCGGATGCCGGCGTGGCGGAGGAAGGCGGAGCCGGCGTGGATTCTTTCTGAGGCGGGGCGGCCTGTGGCCAGGCCAGCAACTCCACCCCGGCCCAAATCACAAGCATGAACAGCACAACCCTCGCGGCCCTATTGCTGTGGCGCGTAATATCCCGTCCTGGCATACACCCGTAGAGGCGGCAATCCTTTCGGTGGCAGCAACTTCACTTTTATCTTACGCCATTTGCCGTCGCGCACCACTTTGCTCGGACGGTATCCCAGGACATACTGATTGCGCAGTTCGACTCCAATCTTCGTCGCCACATCGCCTAGATCGTTGGGATTGTCGATGGTAAACGCCCGTCCCCCGGTCAGTTCCGTGATGTCGCTCAGCAGTTGCGGGCCCAGGCGTTCTTCCATGGCGGAGGCGTAACGGTCATAAATGCCGATGGCGTAGATCATCACGTCGGCTTCCTTCACCAGAGACTTAATCTCCCCTTCCGTGTACCGGCTGTGATTGTCTCCTCCGTCAGAGATGATCAGCAGGGCTTTCTTTGCGTACTTGGCCTGCCGCATCTTGCTCACGCCCATGTAGATGGCGTCGAGCAGCGCCGTGCGATGCCGGGGCACGGCGAAAACCAGCTTGTTCTGGATCTCGTCCACCGAACTGGTGAAGTCGCTCACGGTCTCCGGTTCGTCGGAGAAAGTGATCATAAAGAACTCATCCTGCGGATTCGCCGTCTTGAAGAACTCGATGACTGCGTCTTTGGCGCGGTCCATCTTGCTGCTCATGCTGCCGCTGGAATCGAAGATGACGCCCAGCGACACCGGAGCATCCTCGCTGGAAAACGTGCGAATCTCCTGGGAAGAGTTGCCTTCGTAAAGCTGGAAGTTTTCCTTGTCCAGTCCCGTCACTAGCCGGTTCATGGGGTCGGTGATCGTCACCGGGACCAGCACCAGATCCACGTCGACTTTCAGCGGGCGCACGTGTGCGCTAAG
Source organism: Acidobacteriaceae bacterium (assembly GCA_003166855.1). GTDB lineage: Bacteria > Acidobacteriota > Terriglobia > Terriglobales > Acidobacteriaceae > Sulfotelmatobacter. The sequence continues at coordinate 10,321 of PMUM01000427.1, forward strand.
GCCGGTGGTCGTTGCGAGGAGTTCGGGCTTAGGGGGCTCCGGCGGCTTCTCCACCTCTCGCGGTGTAATGTGAACGTCATTGACGTCGGTTTGTGCGAACGTGGGCACGCACAGCGACGCGAATGCCACGAGAGAGATGGAAAAACACAACCACAGGTTGGTGGTAACGAGATTTTTGCGCAGCCGGGTCGGAGTCGGGTCCCAGGGGAGAACCTGACAGCCACTTCGAACTAGGGCCATCGGGTGAGATGACCAGCGCCCAACGTATAGGCGGGCCATAAATACCTCATCTGACGCGGATGTTAGCACAGCTTTCGCCCTGCGCGGCACAGATTTTGTCAAAACTCAGAGACAAATCCCGCAACCGCCACCTTCGTTGTTATTTGTGAGCAAAGGGTTGCCCGCGAGACGCGCCGTACTACAGTTTTTTGGAGGCGTCATCCCGAAAATGCGCCGCCGTTCACCCCGCGAGAGATATTCCTCTCGCCTGAAGAATGACTCCGCTCAGCTTGGCTCCGGTCCGTGCATTCCCGGGAAATGCCGCTAACTTGTTACAATCAAAAGTTTCCCATGGCAGACATACTTCCCTTCCGTGCTCTCCGCTACGACTTGCAGCGAGTTTCTGCTTCGCAGGTCGTTACTCAACCCTACGACAAGATCACCCCCGCGATGCAGGACCGCTACTCCGCCGCCAGCCCCTACAACCTAGTGCGCATCATCCTCGGCCGTCGCGAGTCCGGAGACAACCCCTCTCACAACGTCTACACCCGGGCCGCCTCATTCGCCCGGCAGTGGCGGAACGACGGGATCCTTCGGCAGGACTCAGCCCCCTCGATTTATACCTACTCGCAGACCTTCGCCGCTCCGTCGGGAACCACGTTCGAGCGCCGCGGATTCATCGCCCTGGGCCGCGTGGAAGACTACGCCGCCAAAGTTGTCTATCGGCACGAGCAGACGCTCTCCAAGCCGAAGGCCGACCGCCTCGACTTGCTTCGCACCACTCGCGCGCACTACGAGCAACTCTTCCTGCTCTATGAAGATTCTGGGGAGATCGCTTCCCTGCTGACGCCCAAGCCCGGCACCGCCCCCACGATCGACGTAGCCGACGAATACGGAGTCGCCCACCGCGTCTGGCAGATCTCGGATGCTGACGCCGTCGCCTCTGTTCAGGCAAAGATGCGCGATAAGAAACTAGTCATCGCCGACGGCCACCACCGCTACGAGACTGCGCTCAACTTTCGCAACGAATGTCGCGCAGCCGCGGGAGCAGGCTCTAACCATCAGGCGCCCTACGAATTCGTGATGATGACCTTCGTCAATATGAACGATCCGGGACTACAGGTGCTCCCGACGCACCGCGTCGTGCATTCCCTCGAGTCCTTCTCGGTGGATGAGTTTCAGAAATCCAGCAGCGCTTTCTATGAAATGGAAGATGTCGATCCGTCGCTCGATGCGGCCCGCGCCAACGCGCTGCTGCGCGAGCGGGGCCGCACGGGAACCGCGCTGCTGGCCGTCACCGCCAACCGTGCTTTCATGCTGCACTCCCCAAAGCCCGCGGGCGCCAAGTTCTTTGCCGGGCTCTCCGCTCGTCAGCAAGCCCTCGATGTCGTCCAACTGCACAAATGCCTGCTCGAAGGCGTGCTGAAGCTTTCCGAAGAATCCATCCGCAACCAACAGAATCTCTCTTACCTGCGCGATGCCTCCGAGGCTCTGGCCCAGGTCCGCAAGGGCGCGGCCAACATTGCATTCCTGATGAACGCTTGCCCAGTATCACAAGTGCGCGACGTCGCGTTCGCGGGCGAAGTCATGCCCCAGAAGTCCACCGATTTTTACCCCAAACTGCTCAGCGGATTGACTGCCTATGCGCTGGACTAGCAGGCCAAGCACACGAATCATCGCGACGTGGATAGTAATCGCGATCGGGTCGATTCTCGCGTGCGCAATTCTTTTGGCAGGTACCCCGCCCGACAAGCACCTCGCGGTCTACTCGGTGGCGGCAAACTATTCGCTCCCACTTGTGCAGCGCGAGGGCCGCCTTTACGTCGGCCTGCTCGAAGTGCTCGAACCCCTGGGCAAGGTCAGCGCCAAATCTGAGGGCAAGGGGTGGCGCCTGCACTACAACAATGTCGAAGGTGATTTCCAGATCGACAAGACTCGCGCCCGCGTTCAAGGCCGCGACGCCGATCTCGGCGGGAAGTTTCTGGTCGAAAATAGTCGTGGACTCGTGCCTGTCGGTTCCCTGCCTTCCCTGCTCCCGCGCTTTCTCGGCGGACCAGTCACTCTGCACGAAGAATCCGGACGCCTCTTCATCGGCAGCGTAGCCACTCACTTCACGGCCTCGTTGTCAGCTGACAATCCTCCCCGGCTGGTTTTCCATTTCTCTGCGCCCGTCAACCCAATGATCGCCACCGAACCGGGTGCACTGCGCATGACTTTCTCCCGCGAACCCCTCGTCGCTCCGGCCTCGCCCACTCTCACCTTCGGCAACAAAACCATTCCGTCGGCGATTTACAGCGAGAGCAACGGGGCAGCCGTCGTCACAGTCAATGCTGCGATTCCAGTGATCGCCAGTTTCAGCAATGACGGACGCACGGTGACGATCTCGGCCACTTCGGCTTCAGCGCCCGCGCAAAATGCCGCGCAGAGCACCACGCCCTCGGCGCCCGGGGCGCCCCCAATCCCGGCACAACCCGCCCCCACGGCGACTGCCACGCCCCCGACTCCTCCGCTGGCGCGCCGCTACTTCGCCGTCGTCGATGCCAGCCACGGCGGCGACGACCACGGAGAGACGTTCAGCAACACTCTCCTCGAGAAAGACGTCACCGTCGCGCTCGCTCGCAGCCTGCGCCAGGAGCTCGAGAGCCGCGGCATCCCGACGCTGGTCCTACGCGACTCCGACGCGAACCTCTCGGTCGATCAGCGCGCCGTATTCGCCAACGCCGACCACGCCGCCATCTATATCGCCATGCACGCCGCCTCCAACGGTCACGGAGTGCGTGTCTACACTGCGATGCTTCCTTTCGGTGGCGATGATCGCGGGACCTTCCGCGCCTGGTCCACCGCCCAGCATGACTCGTTGCCTCTAAGCCAAAGCACCGCGAACGCGGTCGCCGCCGAGTTCCAGAGACGGCAGATCCCGGTCCGCACTTTGACCGCTCCTCTCCGCCCGCTGAATAACCTCACCGGACCCGCTATCGCCGTAGAAGTCGCGCCCCAGGGATCCGATCCCTCTCAACTCACCGCGCCTGACTACCAGCAACTCGTCACCAGCGCCGTCGCGACCGCGATTGCGGCTTCCCGCGATCAACTCGGAGCCGTGCGATGAGGCCGCAAGCTAGTGCGCAAAGTACGGGGCGCAAAGCATGATCCCCCGCCATCTCGTCATCGCGATGTCGGTGCTGCTGGTAGCGGTCCTGGGCCTGAGTGGGTACGCATGGCATATGCGAAAGACCGCGGCCGCCACGCCCGTAGCCTCAACTGATACGCGACCGCTGGCGCCTCCGATCGCCGGTCCGACCGAGCGAGTCACGCTCTACGTTGCGCACGATGACAATGGCAGCCTGCGGGCCGAGTCCGCCCAGATTCCGCTGCCCTCCGGCCGGCAACAGCGCGCCGAGGAACTTCTCAGAGCCTTGCTCTCGTTGTATCTCGACAAGTCGTCGCCCCACGTCCTGGGTTCCGGCGCCGATATCCGCAGCGTCTTTCTGGTGGATCCCGGCGTAGCCGTCATCGACCTGAACTCCGCCTTTGCCGACACCCACCGCTCCGGCGTGCTCGTTGAGGAACTGACCGTAACGTCACTGATCTACACGATCTCAGCCAATACTCCGGGAATTCTGAAGGTGAAGATCGTCGTCGACGGCAAAGAGCGCGACACCCTCGCCGGACACGCCGACCTTTCGGACTTCTACGACGTCACCGCAGTCAATCAACTCGCGACACTACTGCAGCCGACACAGTAAGAAGTAAGAAACGTTTGTCATTCCGAAGCAAAGTGAGGAATCTGCTTCCTGCCCGGCGTCCGGCAGAACAGCAGATTCCTCGTCGCTTCGCTCCTCGAAATGACAAAAGCCTTATGCCGTCTTCTCCAGCCCTTCGATCTCGTGCTTCGCCCGTTCCAGAATCTCCCGGATCTTCGCGATCTTCGCCGAATCGTGCGAGCCGCGGGTCGCTGTCTTCAGCGCCGCCTTCATCACCTCCGCCGCCGGACGCATCACCTCCGCGCCCTCCATCCCCATCCACGGCGCCCAGTCTCCCGCCTGTTCCGCACGCTGCCAGATCTTCTTCACGGTCTCGGCCTCACGCTGCAATTCGGCTTTTCCGGCTTCCGTGAGCGAATACGTCCGCTTCCCAGCGGCCGTGTCCGAGGTGACCAGGCCTTCATCTTCCAGTTGCTGCAGCGCCGGATAAATCGCCCCCGCGCTCGCCTTGTAGATGCCGCCCGACTTCGTCTCCAGTTCCTTCATCAGCTCGTAGCCGTGCTTCGATCCGCCCTCGAGCATCGACAGCAACGCGAGCCGGATCTCGCCTGGCCCAAAGAATCGGCCCCAGCGGCCTCCACGACCCCAGGGAAATCCGCCGCCCATGAACGGCGTCGCGAATCCGCCACGCCACCAACTTCCACATCTTCCGTACATACCCAAACTCCTCAAGATCGATCATCACATCATTCGATCTGTCGATAAGTATATCGTTAGATATATCTTAATATCAACAACAACAATCCCTGTATATTCAATGACTTGCACCACAACGGCAGTTTCCGTGAGCCCGGAAGCCTGTCTTGCCGACGTCTGAGGTCCCGACGTTGAATCATTTACAATCCCGAAGCATGTTCTATCGTTCTGATAATCGTTCTCCCGACCAGCTGCGCCCCGTCGTTCTCACACCGGAGTTCATCACTACCGCGGAAGGCTCCGTCCTGATTGAAGTGGGCAATACCCGCGTCATCTGCACTGCGTCCATTGAGGAAACCGTCCCGCAGTTCATGCGCAACAGCGGCAAAGGATGGATTTCCAGCGAGTACAGCATGCTTCCCCGCTCCACGCTGACCCGCACGCCGCGCGAAGTTTCCAAGGGCCGCCAAAGCGGACGCACTCATGAAATCCAGCGCCTGATCGGCAGGTCTTTACGCGCCGTCACGGATCTGACGCGCCTTGGAGAACGCACCATCTGGATCGACTGCGACGTCATCCAGGCCGATGGCGGCACCCGCACCGCCTCCATTACAGGCGCATTCGTGGCCCTAGGCCTGGCTCTGGAAAAACTGGTGGACGCGGGGACGCTCACTTCCGTCCCGCTCAAGGATTTTGTCGCCGCGGTAAGCGTTGGAATTGTCGATGGAGAGGTCCTGCTCGACCTTTGCTACGAAGAAGACTCGCGCGCCGATGTCGACATGAATTTCGTCATGACGGCTGGTCACAAACTCGTGGAAGTCCAGGCCACCGCCGAGCACCAGGTATTCGACGACCAGCAACTGGCCAAGATGATCGCCTTCGCGAAGCAAGGCGTGCAGTCGCTGATCGCCAAGCAGCAGGCCGTGTTGAAAGCTCTTAGTCTAAGACAGTAGCCACGAACGATGGGACAGCCGCCCCCGGCTGGCCATTCGAGCGAGTTCGCTAGTTTGTGACCCCGGGTTTCATGGTCACTCCCCCAGCACTCCCGCCAGCAGCGCATGTTTCTTTGGCGCAAACGGATTCACCACCGTGACCCCGCCCCAGGTGAATCCTTCTTGCATATCCTCGGAGAGCAGTAACCGGCATCCGGCCGCCGCCGCCGCCGAAAGGATGATCGCGTCCCAGATGCTCAGACCATGGTCGGTGGCGACATCGAGCGCGGCGACCAGAATTGGCGGTGAAGTTTCGATCAGCGGAAACGCATCCTGCCAGCGAAGAACAATGGCCCGCGCCTCTGGCGGGGGAAATGCGGATTTCCCTACCAGGATGCGAAACAATTCTCCCAGAACTTGGACGGGCAGAAACGTGCTGGATTCCGGCAGCTTTTTGATTAGCCCTACGGTCGTCTTTGCGCGGAGCGCGCCGTTCACTCCTTCGGCGTAAACCAGAATATTGGTGTCCAGCGCGATTCGCATGTCCCGCTCCATCAGTCATACAATTCGTCGCGCTTCCAGCGGCCAATCGGGCTCCGTCGCACGGGGCGGGCTTTGAGATGAGCCAGTAAGGCAGCCTTGGCTTTGCTGTTGTGCTGTTCTGTCACTGGAGCAATTCGAGCCACCGGCCTGCCATGGCTCGTGACCAGGTAGCTTCGCCCCTCCCTGACTTCGCGCAAGAGTTGGGAGAACTTCCGGTTCGCTTCGGCGGCTGAAATGGCTTTTTCCATGGTTTCGGAATGTAGTGATATTACATACTTTTGTGAGAAAGGTGTCAAGCCCGAACGAAGCCCGTTTTAGACCGTTTCCTGAAATGAAACGGTCCCCTACGACCTTCGTGCCCCGAACAGCCCACCCAGCATTTACACGCCTGCCTTCCGACGCTACGGTGAGGCATGGGAAATCTCCGCAGCATTAACGGACGAAGCATCGATGGCACCAGCGAACACCGCCGGCGCGAACCGCGCACCGATCTCGACCTCGGGCTCACCGTCTGGGGCGTAGACACGCGGGGAGACCGCTTCCTGCAGGAAACCCGCGCCCGCGACATCAGCCTCAGTGGAGCGCTGCTGGTGGGACTCGACGCCGAACTCCGCTCCGGCGATGTGATTGGAATTCTCTATGCTGGAAAGAAGGCTCGCTACCGTGTCGTGTGGGTCCGCCACAGCGGAACCAGCGACAAGGTGCAAGCCGCGGTGCATCGTTTTGCCGCCGATGAATGCCCGTGGAAGGAGTTGCTCGCCGACGAGCGCAAAGACGGCGAAACTACAGCGAGTTCGTCAGCTCCGGAGACTTCGCGCTAACCCTCTGTGTACTCCGTGTCCTCTGTGGTTGAGGGTTGTTCTCTCTACGCCACCCAAACCGTCTTCGCGTTGAGGAACTCGCGAATCCCCACCGCTCCCAACTCCCGCCCATGCCCGGACTGCTTCACCCCGCCAAACGGGATGCGTGGATCGGATGCGACCATCTTGTTGATGAAAACCATCCCGGCCTCCAGTTCGTTGATGAAGCGCTCGCGCTCCTTGTCATCGTTGGTCCACGCGCTCGCGCCCAGGCCGAACCGCACGTCGTTGGCAATGCGGATCGCTTCATCCTGATCCTTCACCCGAAAGATCGACGCAACGGGGCCAAAGAATTCCTCCCCGTAAGCTGGCGAGTCTTTGGGAATGTTGGTCAGCACGGTCGGCGCGTAATAATTCCCCCTCTGCTTCAGAGGGTGCCCGCCCGTCAGCAACTTCGCTCCCGCCTTCACCGTTTTCTGCACGTCGGCATCGAGCGTGGTAACCGCATCGGCCGTGGCCAGCGGACCGAGTTCGGTCTTCTCGTCAAACGGATCGCCGACCTTCAGGCTCTCCATGCGCGCCACAAACTTCTTTTCAAACTCCGCCGCAATGGAATCGGCCACGATGAAACGCTTGGCCGCAATGCAGGACTGCCCGTTGTTAAGGATGCGCGCTTCCACAGCCGTCTTGACCGCCGCATCCAGGTCGGCCGATGGCATCACGATAAAAGGATCGCTCCCGCCCAACTCGAGCACAACTTTCTTGATCCGCTTGGCCGCTCCAATGCCCACCTGAATCCCCGCCTGTTCGCTGCCGGTTAGGGTCGCCGCCACCACGCGCGGATCGTTCAGCAGCGCGTCCACCTGCCCCGAGCCAATCAGCAGCGTCTGGAATACGCCTGCGGGAAACCCAGCCTCCAGAAAAATCTCTTCGATGGCCAGTGCGCACTGCGGCACGTTCGAGGCATGCTTGAGCAGCCCGACATTGCCCGCCATCAGCGCCGGTGCCGCAAACCGAATCACCTGCCAGAACGGAAAATTCCAAGGCATCACCGCGAGAATCGGCCCGATCGGCAAATAGCGGATGAAGCTCTTCTTCGCCCCCGTCTCCACCGGCTCGTCGGCCATGAAGCGCTCAGTGTTCTCGGCATAGTAGCGGCAGGCGGTGGTGCACTTAACCGCTTCCGCCACGGCGGCCTTGTAGGGCTTGCCCATTTCGAGTGTCATCAGGTGCGCGAACTTCTCCTTGTCGCGCTCCAGGATTTCGGCCGCCTTCAGCATGCGCCTGGCGCGCACGGCAAATGGAGTCTTCAGCTCGGCCTTGAACGCGCTGACTGCGGCCTGCAGTTTCTTCTCAATCTCAGCTTCGGTAAGCGCCTGGAATGTCTTGATGACTTCGCCGGTGGCGGGATTAATCGTTGCAATGGCCATAAATTACGTTGTCCTTCCGTAGTCGCCTGCGTCCAACGAAGTGGCGATCGAACCAGACCGCCCGTTGTCAGTCTCTAAAATAGCAGGGAAAGTAGCGGTCATACCACTATACCATTGGTTCGGATAGTTCGCCCCATAGGCCTCCCTGAATCGCTAGCAGATCCATTTGGATTATCCAGCACGGCATCCGCAACACCGCCATGTCGGCCTCTGGCCCGTTCTACTCTCCGACAAGGAAATGTGGGCGCTCGCCAGTTTCCTCAGGCGAATCGACAATCTGCCCGCAGGAGTGTTGAAACGCATTCAGGCAAAAAAAGCTCCCGACACCGGCACGAACTGACGCGCTCGCACCTTGACCTTATCGGTGGTGCGTCCGGCTTGCTGGCTGCCCTTCGCGGTGCCTTCTGGAATGCGGCCACAAGTCCTCGAACTCGGCGTAGGCACCGAGACCAATGAGGAAGACCGCCCCCGCCGCGCAGAAAAGCATGAGCACCATTAACATCGCGTCACCTCCAAACCTGTCGTGGTGGCAGGTGACTTTCCAGCCTCAGAATACGCGCGCGACAGCATTTGGTTCAGTGATGGCCATCACCCATGGCGTCCCATTCACGTGGTACTCGCGCAACCTTGCCGGTACTCCTGGCAGAGCCCTTGCGGTCGCCCTCCATTGTGTATATACACTATGTATATACATTCTAGGAGGCAAGCTTATGGGGACAGCGCGCGTATTCCGCTCCGGCAACAGCCAGGCAGTGCGCCTGCCGAAACAGTTTCGTTTCAAGAGTAAGGAAGTCGAGATTTTCCGCCGCGGCAACGAAGTTGTTCTGCGGGAAAAGTCCGACAATCTGGCGCATGCCTTTGACCTGATCCTTGGCTTGCCCGACGACCTGGAACTGCCGGATCGCAAAACGGATATTCCTCAGGAACGGGAAGGCCTCTAGATGGAGACGCGCTACCTGCTCGACGCGAACATCGTGATCTATATTCGTCAGAAACGGCCGGAAGCGGTACTTCGTCGTTTCGCCCGGCTCCGGCCCGGCGAGGCTGCCATTTCGGTCATCGCATACGGCGAACTTTTGTATGGAGCAATGAAGAGTTCGCAGCGCGAATCTGCGCTGAAGCGATTAAGCGAGTTGAGCGACGCACTCCCCGCCCTTCCATTGCCCGAAACTGCTGCCAAGACGTATGGAGCGATCCGAGCCGAACTGGCAGCAAAAGGCGAGATGATCGGCAACAACGAACTCTGGATCGCGGCCCATGCCCTGGCATCGGGGCTGACTCTGGTCACGAACAACAAGATGGAATTTCGCCGGGTGCGCGGGCTCAAGATTCAGAACTGGGCCGCGTAGCTCTCTCAGGGTACTTCTTGCGCCCAGCACTCCGAGTCTTTCTTTACTCCCGTTCGAGTCGCCCATTGCATAATTATGATCTGCGAGACAGAATGGCTGAGTACCAGTTTCTGACGGTGGACGAACTCCTGAACCTCGCCGAGGACAGGGAGCAACTCACCCAGGAGGCGCGTGTGGCGCTGGACTCGGAGCTCATCCGAAGAAGGCTCTTCCCTTCCGATATCGCCGCCTACAGGCTCCAGCGCGCTGACGCGGACAACGCTGACAAGCTCAAGCGTGCAACACCCGATCTCATTCTCTCGGGCGGATTCGGCAAGAAGTTCCTCGGTAAGACCAATCGCCATCCTGATCCCAGCGGCTTGTTCGAACAGTACGACGCCACGCTTTGGTTCGTCGTTCTTTGGTTCCCTGTTTTTCCGATTGCCTCCTACACTGTCCGACGCGAGCTTGAGGGGTGGTTAGGCATGGTCGTCCCTTCGGAAGCAGTTGCGCTTGAGCGCCATCCCCGAAATTGGGAACAGATCCTACTAACCTGGGTAAAGGCCGCATTATTGCTTCTGGCGCTTCGTTTGGCCTTCCTCCTGCTGCTCCGCCACCCCGAGTGGTTAAGGCATATTGGCTGCCGTGATTGCACATCGTCCGGGAGCCGGAATGCCAGCCGCCGATAAGCCCTGAAACACCGCTTTCCCCGGCTCTTTGGTTTACAATACTCAGTACTTCCAAGCACTCATCTTCATTCGTATTCAGGAGGATTCTCATGAAACTCACCCCGGGCAAACTTGCCGGTCTTAGAAAAGTCTCGAACGAACGCGGCATCATCGCCGCCGCTGCCATGGATCAGCGCGGATCCCTGCAGAAATCCCTGGCCAAGGAAAAGGACGGCGAAATCACCGACGCCATGATGGAAGAATTCAAAACGCTGGTCAGCGAGGTTCTCACCCCGCACGCCACCGCCATCCTGCTCGATCCCGAGTGGGGACTGCCCGCTTCCAAGCGCCGCGCCAAGAATGCCGGCCTGCTGCTGGCTTATGAAAAGACCGGATACGACAAGAC
>PMUM01000008.1 GCA_003166855.1 Acidobacteriaceae bacterium
GGAGTCGATTCAGCAAAAATAGGTAGGTGCGATTTTGATCGAGCCGCCGAGGAAAGCGGCATCGTCATGTCAACCATTGAGGAGGTAAGAGCAGCCGAGAAGAAGGTGCAAGAGGTTGACACGACTTGAAGACACAGTCATCAAGAATTGTTCCAGCCGTCGTGGTTTTGCTCCTTGCCCTTATGGCTCTGCTTGCGGGCGGGGCAGCGCGACGCGAATCCATCACCATTGATGAAGTGGCGCACATCGGGGCGGGTGTGAGCTATCTGCAGAAGCTGGACATGCGGATGAACGAGGAACACCCCCCGTTGGCGAAGGCGCTGGCCGCGGTGCCGCTGGTCGTTCGCGGTGTGCACGCCGACTATTCCCATGTGTCGTGGACGTTCAGCGCTGGACTGTTTAAGCAGTTCTTCGGGGAATGGGTCTTCGGCCACTGGGTGATCGCTCGCTGGAATGACCCGATCGCGACGGTCTTCTGGGCACGGCTACCCATGTTGTTTCTGACGTTGGTTCTGGGGATTGTGCTCTTTGCCTATGGCTCTCGCCTGGGTGATCCATGGGGTGGGCTGCTCTGCCTCTGCGCGTATGCCACTATGCCTGTCATGCTCGCGTTCGGGCCTCTGGTCTTAACCGACATGGCCATCACCTTGTTTGCTGTCCTGACCGTGTGGGCCTTTGCCAGCATGTGGCGGTCCCCGTCGCGCGGGACGGTGCTGAGGTTCGGCCTTGCCCTCAGCGGGGCACTGCTTTCCAAGTTTTCTGCCGGACTTCTGTTTTTCTGCTTCGCCGCATTCATCCTTAGCCTGCGCTGGCGTCCGGCCCCGGAGCAGCCGGCAGACAAAGCAGAACTCCGGGCATGGCGGCGCATCAGATGGTGGAGTCTCACCAAGGGCATCTTATTCGCCGCACTGGTGGTTTACGCCGTTTATTTTGTTCTCTCGTGGAATGAGCCCACCGATTCCCTGTCCTTCGTTGGACACAATGCGGCAGCGCTGCTGCTTCGAAGAGTACTCATGCCACCGTGGATCTACCTGCGTGGCTTGGCGTTGTTCGCCATTACCGGGAAGCCGCCCGCTTTCATTCTGGGTCATTCGTATCCGCATGGCGTGTGGTTTTACTTTCCGGTGTTGTTCTTGCTGAAGTCCCCCCTCGCCTTCCTCCTTTTGCTGCTTCTCGCGCTGATGGTCAGCCTCGTGGCCAAGCTTCGCCGGGTGCAGCTCGCGGTGGTATCTAAAGGGATGGAGTTGCACTGGCGAGCAGTGTGGGTCTCCCTCGCGGTCTTCACCGGAGCCTGCATACTGAGCCGAATGCAGTTCAGCATCCGCCACTTCTCAGTTCCCTTGGTGCTGCTGGTGCTGTTGCTGGCGCCACTTCCGCGCACGCTGGAGTCGCTGCGACGCTCGCCTTGGCCTGCCGCCCGCGCCCTCGTCTGGCTTACCGTCGCGTTGGCTCTGGCGTCGGTGGTAACAGCCGTGGGCGCGTACCCCTACTATCTTCCTTTTTTGAACTCGTTGAGCGGCGGCCGCCCCGGTTATGCTTTGGTAAGCGATTCCAATCTCGATTGGAACCAGGCTCTTCCCGAAGTGGAGGACTTCGTACAGCAGCACGGTCTGAAACGCGTCTTGCTCGATGAGTACGGGTTTTCGGATCCCACAGTGTACGTCCCCGAAGCGCAGTTCTGGAACTGCCAGGAGCCCGCTCCAGAGGATGCCGGCCAGTGGGCAGTGGTCTCCGCGAACATGATTGAGGACAGTCACAACTGCCTTTGGCTCCTGCGCTTTCCACACGAAGCTCTGGCGGGCGGCAGCATGTATGCATTTCAACTCCCGGCCGTCGTCCCTCCTGCGGGAACTCCAGGCGGTCCACCGTTGCCCGAGGAGTACCACCAGTTTGGTGGACAGCCTATTCCCTGGGACCTTCGGCTTCTTTTCCTCAGCTGCATCCGCGATCCGCAACAGCTCCAGCCGACCTGGGACCGCATGACAGCGACAATGCAGGCCGAGATCGAGAAAAGAAAAAAGAAGTCAAAAAGCACGAATTAGCACGGAGCTTTTAGTGTAGTTGGCGAAACCCGGCCATAGCGCTCAAAAACACCCGGCTTGGTCACCGAGTGCAACGGAGATTTTGCGCCAACCAACAAAAAGCCCACAGACTAAGCTGTGGGCACGCTAGGATCCCATCGATTCGTTATGTCGAGAAAGAGACTCGCGAGTTTGCTGTGCAAGCTGCCCGAATTGCAGACATTCCTTGGACAATCGGGGCCGGTTTAGCAGAGATCGGTTTCACTTGTGAAAGTTTCAAGAGCAGTTCTTCAACCTTGCGCTGCTCGTGCGGCTGGGGCAGGCTGGTCTGTGTCATGATGCAATTCTCTCACTCCGTGGGAGAAGAAGCAGGTCGGTTGCACCAGCTGCAAGGCACCATCTGTGAAAATCTTGTAACATTTCCGCAACTTTGCACGATTCTTGTGCTACATAACCGGTACACGGCGGACCTCCAGGGTGTGATGTACATCACTGACAGCTCCATGCTGTGGAACCGAGAATAGCAAGTTAATTTCCGCCGCCAACCGCCAACGTAAACAACATCTCATGTGCACGTCGTACCAGCTGGTCTCGTTCTACTCGAGTCCATACCCTGAATCGCGGGTCAGCATAACTGAGGGATATGAATCCTAAATTCAATTCCGATTCGTCCGCTTGGGAGTCCGTTAGAGACACATCCTTGACCGAAGGGCACGACACGGCTGCGCTGAGAGATATGTCTGCATTGCGACGTGTTCTGCACCTGGTTTGGGAAATTGCATGTCGCTACGAGATTGTCTGTAACTCCAAACAGCAGTCAACGCAGAGAGCAGAGAGCTTTTACATGGAGAAAACCGGCAAAGAAAGAACTACGAGTCTGATACGAGAGCATGTTCAAGGCCAGAAGAGGCGAAGTTCACAGCATGTCGAACTGGTCATCGCTCGTATTTTCTCTAAACAGCGCGACTATGCGAAGCAAAGGTCGGCTCGATCTCTCGATCTGGAAGATGTGGCAGCCGATCGGCCTCAGGTACGTGTTTAAGCTCTTGCGACCCGGGCCGTCAATTGCCTGGGACTGGAGATAACCCGCCTGTTCTGCGCCGTGAATGTGGCAAGCATGATTGCAAACGCCTTCTCTTTGCCGCCGCTGACGGCAAAGGCGTCCGCTGCACAAACCGTCAGCGTCCGCCCTGCTTTTTTCCACGCGAATCGATTCGATTTGTGTGTGGCCATCGTCTCATCCCTCTCTGCTCTCGTTTTCAGCATTAAGGTGCATAACGAGTAAACACAAGGTCGCTCCCTGTAGCCTTCTCGTGGCAGGGGAAGCAGCTTTTCATAAACGCCCCGTCGCCAGGTTTGCCGTCTTGGAAGTGAGCGAACCCCCAGCCGCCGGTTGCGGCGTACTTCGTTGAGTCCTTGACCATAAACTGAACGTTCGTGGGGGCGCCGGGAACAAAAGATTGAGGCTGGCCAAAAACTTTGTTGTTTTCCTCCGACGCAACGTTATGGTAATGCAAAGCAGCAATGATCGTGCCGTCCGGAAACGGAAGCTTCCCTTCACGGTAGGCCTTGATTGCTACATCGTTGCCCAGGACGGCGCCTAAACTGTTGAGGTTGCCGGCTTCATGGGCCGAGGAAATCCACTGCCAGTCGCGGTACCCGTGAGGGATTTCGGTAACGAACGGCGCGGCGGGTTCCCCATCCGCGTGTCCTGGTGCAGGGGCAACGAGGGCGACGAGACCGGCCATTGTTGCAACTGCAACCAACAAGAATGTGCAGTGTTTCATAAGGGTTCCTCCATTGAATACGCTTAGGTAGGCCGATATCCGCAATCCCAACTGTTTCACCTTGAACCTGATGTCGATGCCTGTTCGATCGCCAGCAACCTAGGCGGAACTCACGCGCAACAGCCACAACCTGCAAACAGGGGCTAGCCTGGCGGCACGGAACTCGCGGCGGTCGCGCTGTACTTTTTGAGAGTCATGTTGGAATCCTTGTTCTTTCGCTGCGGATTTCCGACTGCATCGGCTGCGATGACTGCATCACAACAGAAGCGTGGACGCGACACAATTGGACGATAGTATTGGCGATACCTAAGTATTAGTCGATGCGGCGAGCGGCGTTCGATGACCGGCGGGAGGGATTCCTACCACAGGGGGAGAGGATTGTTGAGGTAATCAAGGCGTTATCATAACTTTGTGCCTTTGTTCGCCGCTGACAAGCATGCTGCAGCCTTACATGCCCTGCGACTCTAG
>PMUM01000239.1 GCA_003166855.1 Acidobacteriaceae bacterium
GCCCAGCATCTGGCCCTCGCGCGTCAGACCGCTGGCGGCCTGGCCTTCGCTGGTCACCTTGGCCAGGCCGAAGTCGAGCACCTTGACAACGCCCTTCTTGCCCTCGCGGGCGAAGATCAGGTTGGCCGGCTTGATGTCGCGGTGGACGATGCCTTTGGCGTGCGACGCCACCAGCGCGTCCGCTACCTGCACGCCAACGTCGAGCACTTCTTCCACGGCCATCGCGTGCCCGGCGATGTGCGCTTTCAGGCTCTCGCCGTCGAGCTTCTCCATCACGATGAAGGGGTGTCCGTTGTTGTCTTCAATGCCGTGGATCGTGCAGATATTAGGATGGTTAAGCTGCGAGGCCGCCCGGGCCTCGCGGGTAAAACGCTCCAGCGATTTGGGGTCGCCGGTCAGATTTTCGGGAATAAACTTCAGGGCAACATGGCGCCCCAACTTGAGGTCCTCGGCCTCATAGACTACGCCCATACCACCGCCCCCGAGCTTGCCGAGGATGCGGTAGTGGGAGACCTGCTGGCCGATCATGAGAGCGCGTGACCTTGCTCGGCGGTAATGTTAGGCCCCCAGCCGAATCCGGTCAACTCCCTTATTTCTCGAGGCCTACAGGGCGAGTCGGATGCGAACGGGACAGGGGAGGGCACGACTTCGAGTCGCGCCGTCAGCCACGAGCACCCGGCCCGGGTCTTAGCCGTCGGAGGAATCTGTCCGTTGAAATACTGCCGCATTCAATTTGGGACCTCGCCACCTTTATTCCCATTTTGTCCTAACCTACGTCCTTAAGGTGAGATGCCCGGCCACCCAAGGGCGGTTTACGCGAATATGATGAAGAAAGGACGAAACTGCGGGGTCAGTCCGTAGGAGGCAACCGTCATGAACGCCGCTGCAAGAACTCCCAACCCATGGCCGACGACGCCAGCAGACCAGCACGAGGCCATCCGTCGGCGCGCCGAAGAAATCTACATCCGCAACGGCAGAGTCCCGGGCCGCGACCTCGAAAACTGGGCGCAGGCGGAGCAGGAAATCGCCCGCGAGTCCTCCCAGGCGCGGCGGACCGCCATCATCGTCAAAGTCGACGGCACGGAGTACATCGGCGAATACAACCCGGCATTGTCCGATGGCTATCTTCCCGGCGAGTTCGGCCCCGGCGCCTCGGTCCCCGTTCGCTTCCATGGCAACAAGATGCTGGTCAAACGTCCCAACGGCAAAATCCTTGAGACGACCATTGTCAAGAAGATGGGATGATAGTAGGAAGTCTTCCCGCCCGGTCCCCTTGATATTATTGCGACATGCTGAACCTGCTCTGCCTGCTGGCTCCCGCCCCACGACGACCGAGCACGCAGAGTTTTGCCACGACCCTCCGGCACCTGGGCGCCCTCGGACTCTTCTTCCTCGCGATCCTCGACAGCTCTCCGATCCCAACGTTCGGCGGTCCCGACATCCTCACGGCCATCCTGTCCGCCAGCCACCGCAACCCGTGGTATGAGTACGCTGCCACGGCAACTGCCGGATCGGTGATCGGCGCATATATTACATTTCGTCTCGCCCGTCGTGCGGGAGCGGCTTTCCTGGACAAAAAATTCAAGAAAGGCAAAGTCTCCAAGTTCCTGAAGCTGTTTAAGAAATGGGGCACGGGAACTCTCGCAGCCTCCTCGGCCATTCCCATTCCCACCCCGACCAGCATGTTTTTTGCGGCGGCCGGCGCCTCCGATTATCCCTTGGGAAAGTTTCTCGTGGTGGTCGCCATCTCCCGGGCAGTCCGCTATTCGGCCATCGCCCTGGTCGCAGACCTGTACGGCCGCCACTTCATCCGCGCACTGCGCCATCCCTCCCAATATTGGGGCTGGATGTTGCTGTTTGTTGTGATCACGATTGCTTTAATCGCCGGCGGGATTATGCTCAACCGCCGTTTAGAAACCGCTCCTGCAGAGTGAATGAGACCCTAAACGCCACCACGCCGTTCTTATTTTGCAGACCAGGAACCCGACGACTACCAGAACCAATGTGCGGGGCTTTCGCAGGGCGGTCGTTGCCCACGTTAGTGAGCTGCCGCCAGCCGCCCATACGTGGGCTTCATTGCCATGTACTTCGTGTTGGTTAATAGATGAGTTTTCATCTGGCTGTCGAGGGTGAACATCTGGTATTCCCCGGTCCACATCTCGCACTTGGGCCGCTCCTCGCCCACAGCGACAAACTGCCTGCCTACTCGATTCAATGCCGTGAAAGCTATGGTTTGCCCATCGAGCGACCACGCTGGAAAACAGAAGTCCTGGCGCTTGGAGAACACGAGCCTTTGTTGTCCGGAACCATCTGGAGCCATCGTAAAGAGCGCCGGATGTTCTCCTTCACGGTCTGACACGAACACAATGTCCTGGCCGCTCGGCGACCACGCCGGCGCCGATTCCTCCGCCTTGTTGTTGGTGAGGCGCCGAGCGTTCGACCCGTCCGAGTTCATGGCGTAGATCTGGAACTTGCCATCCCGGTTCGAAGCAAAGACCATCTGCTTGTCGTCGGGAGACCACGACGGCGAAAGCCCGTGTTCAACGATACGCTTCATGTTCGAGCCATCCGGATCCATGACCCAAACGGCGGGATTGCGACTCGGGTGCGGCAGCGCAAAGCTGTAGAACGCGATCTTTTTTCCGTCATGCGACCAAACGGGGCCGCAGGAATCGCCGGTCGTGACTTTCGTGATCCGCTTCTCGCCCGTTCCATCCGCATTGGCCACGTAGATCTGCGAGTACTGATCGTCGCGTAGCGAACAGAACGCGATCTTCGTTCCATCGGGCGAAACCGAAGGATCATACCCGTTGATATGCAACTCCGCGATTCCCGAGCCGTCCGGATTCATGGTGGCCAGCAGGTTCATTTTCGCGTCCGACACGGAGTGAAACTGCATCGATGGATCGTCCACCGAGTTCATCGTGCCTTGCACGGGATCCGCCGACAACCTTACCCCGGAGGACTCGACCGTGATCACGGGATCGGGCCGCACAAAGACAATCTTCTCCGAGGTTTTGCCCCCGCTCTGCGCGAACCCAGGGACCGCCGCGAGCAAACAAACGCAGAACATCACAGGAAATCTCTTCATTGATCCACCCTCCACGCAGAAAGAAGCTGGGCAAGCTATGATACCGCTATTCGTCCAGATACAGACCCGCTGACGCCCCCACCCACTCCATATTCTTGTTGTGATCCACGCCCATCATCAATCCCCGCCCCATGCGGATGATCGTCATCACCGGCGTCAGTTCATCGAGCCAAATGTACATCACCCGAACCTCCGCCTTCGTCCAGCCAAACGGAGTCGCAATCACCGGTGCAAAGTGCATCCGCTCCTGCAAAATGTAGTAAGGCCGCTTCTCCGGTGGGATGGCCGCAATATCTTCCTTTGTCGGGGCAATCACCACGCCCAGCCCGGCAAAGGAATACAGCGGCTTCAAAGCATAATTCTCCAGATCCGCAGGAACTTCGTCGAGTCGGTCGAGAAACCACGTCTTCGGCACCGACGCGTGTTTCAGATACGGAATCGAAAACTTGCTGATGCGGAAATACCAGTTGGGATGCCCCGCCCACTCGACGTCAAGATCGTCGCGCCAGTCAAACGACAGTTTGACGTTCTTGCGCTCAAGTTCGTCAACAATCGCGCGGTTGTAAATTCGCCGGATGGGAATCCGCTTCCCGCCGCTCTCATAATAAAGACGCGCCCCATCCTTCTTGATGTCCACAATATCGACGGTCCGCACTCCGAGCATTTTCTCGGTCAGCAGAAAATCCGGCAGCGTCTTCTGATGTGTCGGATCGATCTCCATCAAGATCACATTTTCGGGATCATGCGACCCAACAATTGCCTGCCGCAGCAACTCGCGATACGAAGAAGTATCGAGTCCGCTTAACAGATACTTCAACCGCGAATCCAGCCCATACACGTCGAGATAAGCGTCAGCCAGCGGTCCCTGGTACGCATACAGAGAAGGGAACGCCTGCAACTCCACCAACTTCGGCTGCAACTCTCCGCGTGCATCCCGCACCAGCCCAAAATCCACTTGCACGAACATCGGATGCGGAGCTTCGTTGGGAACCTTGAACGCAGCCGGAACCGCCTCATCCGACTTTGCGCGGTAAGCGGGGTTGTCCACGAGTTGCCGAATGAGAGCCTGCCCATCCGAAGCCATCCGGTCAATCAGTGGTTTGGGAAAGAAGCAGGGTGTCTCCGAGAGCCGAAACTGCACATGCGTGCCGCAAGCTTCATCCACCCGCCGCAAGAAGGCCTGATACTTCTCGGGAGTAAAGCTGTCATTGAACTGCTGACGCAAGGAAGGAATCATGTTTTTACCGATGTCATCCTGAGCGGAGAAAAGCGCTCAGGATGGTGAGCGCTTTTCGAAGTCGAAGGATCCCTATGAATTTGCATCTCCCGCGGCAGAGAAAGAAGTTTCTACAAGATGCTACGCCTCTACCAGAAACTTCCCGTCTCGCATGATCTGCTCGTCGTCGACCCAGATACTAAACTTCCGTCCGACGACATCAATGTGCGTGGTCGAATCCCAGTCCGCACCCGTGTGCGCACCATACGGATTCCCAAACGCAATGTGCACGCCGGGATACTTCTCATCCTGCAGGATCTGCCCGATCACTTCTTTCAAGTCGATGTTCGTTCCGATCGCAAACTCGCCCACGCGATCGCTGTTCTCGTCGGTGTGGGTGTACTTCCAGAAGTCGCTTTCCAGTTCCCGATTGTCCGAGTGCGCCTCGGTGAGCCGGTTGCCCTTGATGTGCACTGTCAACGGATTCTGTTTCAAGTCTCCAAACTTCGCGCACAAATAGTCGCCGACCACGCCGTCGATCACGAACGTCCCATTGACCTCTCCGGGAGTCGTGAAAATCTCCCCGCCCGGCAGGTTCCCCCATTTGTCCGGAGAAATAATCCCGCTGGTCTTCAGCCATTTGTAGTTCGGATTCAAGTCCGCCGTCAGGTCGGTTCCCGCTGCAGTCGTAGCCCGGATCTTCGAAGCCTTGCGCACCATCTCGACTACCTTCTGGCTCAGCCGGTCCACGCGCGCGAAATCTGCCCGCATCCCTTCCAGCATGATCTGCCGGTTGATGTTCACCATGTGCGCGTGGCGAATCTTGCGCCGGTTCACCACCTCGGTCATCTGAATCCGCGACCGCAGTTCGCGAGTCTGCGCCTGCACCGCAAAAATCGAAACCTGGCTGCTCTCCAGATCGTCCAGAATCGGGCGCGGCAAATCGGTCAGCGGACGCTCCGCCAATTCCTCCAGCACCCAGCCATGATAAGGCGCGCCGATTTTCTCAAGTTCGCGCGCGATCGCCGCGGCAATCTCAATCGTCGCCTCATCGGTGATCACGCAAACCTGTTCGCTAGGCTGAATACGCAGGCAGACATTCACCGCGTTGAAAGCTCCCGGTGTGTATTCGGGGTCGAAAGGGATGTGAAGGGTGCCCCATCCTTCTCGCGCTTTTTGCGAGAGAGCCTGCCCTGAGCCTGCCGAAGGGGCGGGGATTTTGACTGAATCTGAAGTATGTTCCACAGGAAAACTCATTACCCTACTTTTCGTACGGCAGCCGGTTCTTCGTCCAGTCCCGCCTCCGTCTCCTCAATAATGTAATCGACCACTTTCTTCAAATCCCCAGTCTCCTGGAACACGCGCAGCTGGCGGTCAGCCCCGCTGCCTTTTTCCAGAATAGTGTGGATGTGATTCAATTCCTCGCGCGAATCCAGTTCGTCCACCACATCGTCGACGAATTCCAGGTATTCGTGCACCAGGTCCCGCGCCGGCACCTCTGACTGCTTGCCGAAATCAACGAGCTTGCCGTCGAGCCCGTACCGCGCCGCGCGCCATTTGTTCTCCATGATGAGCGCGCGGCGGTAGAGCCGGAAGCCCTGATTCGCCGTATACAGCTTGTACAACTTGGCCACGGTGGCCTGGATCAAAGCCGCCAGCGCGATGGTCTCGTCGGCCCGCATCGGAATGTCGCACACGCGGAACTCGATCGTGTTAAAGAATGGATGCGGCCGAATGTCCCACCAGATCTTCTTGGCGTTATCGATGCAGTTGGTCTTGATCAGCAGCTTGATGAAATTCTCGTACTCGCCCCAGCTGGGAAAATAGTCTGGAATGTTCGTCCGCGGAAACTTGTCAAACACCTTGCACCGGTACGACTTCAGCCCGGTGTTCATCCCCAGCCAGAACGGCGAATTCGTCGACAGCGCCAGGATGTGCGGCAGAAAATAGCGCGCGTGATTCATCATGTGGATCGCCGTCTCGCGATCCTCGATCCCGATGTGCACGTGCAGCCCGAAAATCAGGTTGGCCCGGGCCACCACCTGCAGATCCTCAACAATATTCTTGTAGCGCTGGTCCGGATGGATTTCCTGATCGCGCCAGTCCGAAAACGGATGCGTCGCCGCCGACGCGAGCCTCAATCCATTTTCTTTCGCCAGGCGCACCATGTTGCTCCGCAGCTTCTTGACCTCGGCCTTGGCTTCCTTAATATTGCTGCAGACCGACGTTCCCACCTCCACCACCGACTGGTGCATTTCCGCCTTCACCCGCTCCTGAAGAATCATCTTCCCCTTCTCCAGGATCTCGGCATGAATGTGCGACCGCAGATCCCGCGTCTCGGGATCTACAGTCTGATATTCTTCTTCAATTCCGATCGTGAAAGTAGGCTGCATTATTTATGTTTTGTCATTCCGAGCGAAGTCGAGGAACCTGCTGTTCGCCGGCAGCACCTAATCGCCGGGGAAGTCCTAACAGTATAACAACCCCGAAAAGAGTAGCCCCGGGGTCACCTTAGTCCCATTCCTTGTTTTCCTTGACCCGCGCCCTGACGATCTTCTTCACCAGTGCGTCCGGCAAAGGCTTATCCGGCGAAAACTGAATCGTCCCTTTGGATGTACGGTGGCCCGTCAGTTCCTTCTCGAACTGGTCAAGTACGCCTGAGCCGGTCGGAAACAGGCTGCAATGGTTCTTGAACGCGGCATACCCCACCAGCATTCCGTTGTACTTGAACATCGGAATCCCGTAGCTGATGACCTCGGTAGCCTCCTTGGGCACTACCGACCGAATCACCGCACGAATATGTTTCAACGTGCTGTGCGCTGGCTCCGGCACTGCCGCCAGATATTCATCCACGGTCTTCGCTGGTTTGCCTTTTCTCATCCCTTTGTCATCCTGAGCGGAGCGAAGGATCTATGTAATGTGCCTGCACCGCCAACAATTACATAGATCCTTCGGCCCGCAAAAACCGCGGTCCTCAGGATGACAACTGCGGTGGTGCAAATGGTGCTGCCGATCGGCCTTTTCGAGCCGTCCGTGCGCTCTTATTTTGCCGGCTTGCGCTTCCGCGCCGCCACCCACTCCGGCTCACCTTTGCGCTCTGGTTTCTGAGTCGGCGCCGCGGCCAAGAATTCCGCCCACCGCAACTCCTTCACCGGACTCTCTCCGCTGACCGCCATCTTCACTGCCATCTCCGCCACCGCATTCACGATCCAGTCAAAATTCTCCTGACCGACAGAAGTAATCTCCGCATCCGGCGCCGGATTCAAGAAATCAATCGCATACGGCACTCCACCCTCCACCGCAAACTCCACCGTATTCAAGTCGTAGCCTAACGCCCGGCACAGCGACAACCCATCCTTCTCAATGCGTTCCTTCAAAGCCGGAGTCGACGGCGGCGGATTCCCCTTCACATAGCGCTCGTGATGCGGCGCCTTTGGGTCGTACTTCATGATGTGCACTTTCTCCTGCCCCACCACGTAGCAGCGGTAATACTCGTCGAACTCCACGCCGTGCTGCAGCGTCATGCACAGGCGCCCCGTCTGGTTGTAGTGCTGAAAGAACTCCTCCGGCGAATGTACCTTGTATACATGCTTCCACCCTCCGCCGGAATAAGGCTTCAGGAAAGCAGGGAAGCCGACGTAATCAAACAACTCCTGCCAGTTCAGAGGGAAAATTAAATTCCGCATCGACTGGTCCGTCGTCCCCTCGGGATGCTTGTTATGCGGCAGAATCACCGTGGGCGGAATGGCCACGCCCATCTTGTTCGCCAGCGCGTAGTTGAAGAACTTGTCGTCCGCCGTCCACCAGAAAGGATTGTTCACCACAATCGTCCCGTGCAGCGCAGCGTTTTTCAGATAGGCACGGTAGAACTCAATATCTTGCGAAATCCGGTCAATGATGACGTCATACTTCTTCGGCTCGTCCATCCGGATCCCGCCGATCTTCACAAACTCCGCCTCAACGCCGTCGACCTTCATCGCGTTGATCTTCTCCACCAAAGCTGGCGGAAACGTATTCTCCATCCCAAACAAAATCCCAATCTTCTTCACGACCGATTCTCCATTCTTAATCTGTCATCCTGAGCGAAGTAAGTGCTTCACGAAGTGAAGCACTTACGCAGTCGAAGGATCCCTATCCTTGTAATCCCGACAGGATCGCGGCGAGGGATCCTCCCCGTGCAGCATCCCGCAGCGGCTAAAGCCTGGCCCCGGGAAGCAGCCAATCGGCACGGCTAAAGCCGAGCCCTTCCACGAAGCCCTAAAAGTACTTCGCCGCCATCCTCAACCACAACGGCCAATCATGCTTCGAATTATCGTTCCAAACGTCCAGCCAATGCGGAATCGCCTTCGCATTCAAAATCGCCGAGAACTTCACGTTCTGGTCCAGACACATGTCCCAGTCCGCCGATCCCAGCACGATCTTCATCTGCCGGTACCGGCTCAAAAACCAGTCATCCGTCATATTCGGAATGAAATCCGGAGGATTATTGAAGTAGCAGTCGTTGTCGTAATACCCATCGAGAAACTGGTGGATATCGAACGCCCCGCTCATGCTCACGCAATACGTCACCACATCCGGATGCTTCAAAGCAAAATTCACCGCTTGATACCCGCCAAAGCTGCACCCGGTCGCCGCCAGTTGCCACGCCTGGTTCTTCCAGCGGACAAACGGCAAGAACTCATGCAGGATATAGCGCTCATACTGCAGATGCCGCAGCACTCGCACCCGCGGATGCACGCCCTTGTTGTACCAGCTCTCGGTGTCCACGGCGTCGGGACAAAAAACCTGCAATTCGCCGCGCTCGATCTTCGGCGCCAGAACGCCAATCATCCCCCGGTCTTCGTACTCGAAGAATTTTCCCATCGAGGTCGGGAAGACCAGCAGCGGCATACCCGCATGCCCGAAGACAAGCGCCTCCATGTCCCGGTGGAGTTCCTGGCTATAAGCTTTGTGATATTCGCGATTCATTGTGAGCGGCGTTTGTGGAAGGGCACGGCTTTAGCCGTGCCGCTTAGCGCCGCTAGAAAAGATTGGGTGCTTTAGCCCCGGCAACGTCTCTTTTTCCGCAGCCGGAGTATCTTACCCGATGACAGCCCGAAATCCCTAGAACGAGGGTAGGAAGAGATCCTGAGTCAGGTGTCCCCCGTGTCCTCTGTGGTTGAGTGCTCCCAGCCAAAGCCCCAAAATGAAAAGGGCCCGCCCTTTGCGGAGCGGGCCCTGCGACGGGGAAAGGATAAACGACTCTCTACGATCCGTTCGAACAAATCGACAACGACGTATTGTGCTGGAAGCTCAGCCATCCATTCACTGAAGTGCTGGTCGGTGCGCCGAAGTATGGCAGCATGACCAGATCCTGCAAGTTGTACGTGAACCCGTGCAGCACGTAGGGGAAGCCACCATAGTTGGCGTCTCCCTCCTCCGGATCGCCCACTTCCAGAATCCCGCATGGTGTGTTGTTTCCGTTGTAGTTGACGGTCAGCGGATCGTCTGCCCACTCAGCTACTTCGTGTGATAGCGCCGACACGTCCTGGGAGAACACGCCAGTATGATCTACGTACGTGGCTTCCGCGTACGATTGCGGATTGCTGACGCTGCCCTCCGAGCTGTGATATCCGCCGATGCAGCAACTCCCGCCCTGCGTCAGATACGTGTCATAGAGCAGGAAGATGGGGAACTGATTGGGTTGAATTCCGAGCTTGCTGATCAAGGTCGGAATCTGCGAGTCAAACCAGTTGATATCGACCTCCGCCGCCGTGAAGCCAAAAGGGCTTCCCGTCTTTCCATAGGTTCGCGTCGGGCTCAGCGTCTGCTCGGCCAGTACCGTCGGACTCAATAAAAGGTGCGAGTTGGTGTCGGTCTTGACTGTGCCCCAGAAATTCGCGCGCTGAAACGCGTCAATGTACTGGGTCGTCCCTACGTTGACTCCACCTTGTGTATACGTCGTGGTCGAATCGAAAATGGGCGAGGTCAGCGTGTTGGTCGTCACTGTGTTGCCGTTTGAGAGCACATGCGACGGATCGAAAGTGGTCTTCGACCCGTTGCGGGCCGTGATTACGATCTTCACCGGGATGATGTACGTCGTAATGGTTGCGGTGGTGTTGCTGGAAGGCGCCGCGCCCACCATGTTGTAGGTGTAGTTGGTAGAGCCGTAGGTGAACGATCCATTCCAGCTCTGCAGCGAAGCTGCCGGCGGGGCAATGTCGGTCCGCAAGTGTGGAGGCATCACCATGTACCTCGGGTGAGGAGTCTCCTCTTGGGCGTCTTGGGCCAGCGCGTTTCCGGCAAGTCCCAGGCAGGTCAACACACAAAGGACAGCAACTGAACTCAGGCAAGCATGACTTCTTCTGTTCATAGGCGATCTTGTCTCCTTGGAATTTTCCTTCTGACGACAGAGTGACGATCGAACCCCAGACCTGAACCTGCGGTTGTCCTACCTCGACTTCCGCAAGTCCTGACACTGACTCAGCAGCACAGTTTCTAATCTCTGAGTAAACTCCGAGTCAATGTGCAAATGTTTTAAGCCCCTGTTTTGTTCTGTTTTTGTAAACTGCAACCGCATTTCCGTCTTTCGTAAAATGCGGCCTCCGGGCATGGATCAGGTTTTCCCTGCCTCCCTTTTGTTGATTTCTCCGACCCAAAGAAAAACCCGTCCCTCGCGGGACGGGTTGATTCATCAAGAAGCAGTTCGATTAGCCGCCGTTGTTGCAGATCCCCAGCTTAAACGGATTATCGTGAAACGATTCAGTGCCCCCGTCCACCGACGTGGTATTCGGCGCGCCGAAATATTCCAGATAAACCAGGTCCTGCAGGTTATAGGTGAACCCGTTCAGGGTGTAAGGGAAAGCCCCATAGTTCGAGAAGCCTTCTTCCGGGTCTCCCACTTCCAGAATCCCGCAGGAAACCGGGTTGCCATTGGTGTTCACCACCAGCGGATCGTCCAGCCACTCGCCCACTTCGTGCGACAACGCCGAAACGTCCTGCGCGAAAATGCCCGGTGTGCTGATGTAGGTGAAGTGCGAATACGCCTGTGGAGCAGAGGTGCTGCCGTAAGAGCTGTGGTATCCGCCGATGCAGCATCCGCCCTCCGTCAGGTACGAGTTGTACGTGATGAAGATGGGCAGGGTGGCTGGCGTGATCACTTTCGCATACTTAGTGAGGATCGCTTGCAACTGACCATCGAACCAGTTGATGTCTGCAGTTCCCACCGTGATACCGAACTCGGTCGAGACCTTGCCATCAGCGGCCGGTACGGTCAGGGTCTGCAGCGGTACTAGCTTGGGTTGAGCCAGCAACACGTGGTAGCCAGTCCCGGCAACCGTCGACCAGAAGTTGCCGCGCTGGAATGCGTCTTCGTACTGTGTCGTCCCCAGATCCGTGCCCATGGGAGTAACCCAGTCCATGTTCTGGAAGATCGGCGAGTTCACGGTGTTGCTGACCGCTGACTTGCCGTTGCTCTGGATCGTCTCCGGGCTGAAGATCGTGGTCTTTCCGTTGGACACATACTTGAGCGCGATCGGGATCACGAAGACCTTAACCGTGGTCGACGTGCCCGTGGAAGGGTCTGTCCCAACCATGTTGTAGTTGTAGGTGTGGCTCTTGTACACGAACGATCCATTCCACGTAGTCAGCGGAGTCACGGGCGCGTTGCCGGTGTCGGCATGGAGAGTTGGCCGCAACCGTTCAAACATCGGGTGGGCGGGAATCGTATCTTCCTGGGCAATGGCGGTGCCTGTTACGCAGGCAACCACCGCAAGCGCAGCCAGCAGGCTGAGCACAGTAATTCGTTGCTTCATGAGTATGGATTCTCCTTAGGGTCAATGGAGCAGTTAGGTGATTGGAACACGAAAAAGAAGCTCTGATTTGGAGTCCGGGGTCCACAGTTCCCCGGACGCAGGGGACAAAGGATGCGTTCGCATTCTGCTTTCCCCGGCTACATGGTGTCAACTGTGAATATTTCTGCAGCATCCATTCTGTAAAATGAGTTTGCCCTGAACCGGCTGCGTCAACCGACTGAATGTCCGACACCTATCTCTGCGAAGCCGACGTTCGCCGCCTGCTCGATCCTGCTCAACTCATCTCGGCCATCGAATCCGCCTTTCGCGATCGGTTTCCCTCCATCAGCCTGCCGCAGCGCACCCACGCCGAACTCGCGCAGGGCATCTTCCTTGCCATGTCCTGTTACGACGGAGCCTCCGGTTCACTCGGGATGAAACTCGTGCTGGTGCGGGATCACGCCCAGGAAAAGCAAGCCGACCTCGGGGAAGGCCGCGTCCAAGCCACCTACCTGCTGCTCGATCCGGAAACCGCCCAGCCCCGCCTCACCATTTCCGCCAACTACCTCACCGCCCTACGCACCGCTTCCACCTCCGCCGTGGCCACAAAATTCCTCGCTCGGCCTGATGCTT
>PMUM01000195.1 GCA_003166855.1 Acidobacteriaceae bacterium
ATCCCTTTTTATAGAACTCATCGACCAGGCGCCATAACGTCAACCACCAACCAACTCACCTGAGTCGAGCCGCAGCACGAAGGGCTTCGGACTCCCGGAGGGCCCCATTCACCCTCACCCTGTATCAGACCGTTCTCGACAGATTTGACATCTACACCATCGAGGCCAAGATTGGGCGTACTCCACAGGACCCTACCGTCGGGCGCAAGCCGCAAAAGACGCTCGCCAGAGGCGACCAGCAAGTAATCCTGACCCGCGTCCCACTAAGCGAAGAGACGATTTCGCGCCTTGGCACGCAATAGTTCGGCCACAAGCTGCTGCACGTGCCCTCGGTCGAGAATACCTATTTAGCACACAGCTAGCACAGACAGTGAGTTCGGTTTGGGTTCCTTTGGCGAATGCAAGACGAAAGCGGTACGAAAGCTGTGCTAAAACTGTGCTAGCCCCCGGCGGAAGTTAAGGTTTTGGTCGGAAAGCCGGATTGATTCCAAAGGATTTCCTTTGTTATCAATATCTTCGCCCGTTCGACCCCCACTCGCTTCCGCCATTTTTCAATGACCTAGCGTGGGCGCGATCCGCTGGCGCCCTCGGCGATCATCGTATCCGCCACCAGCGATCCCGTGCCGATGTCGAACATCGCACGCCCTGGACCAGCGCTCCGACACCGCTGCGATATTCATTCGTCTCGGTGATATTGTCGGTGCTCATTGTGACGAGCCGGCAATAGGCAACCTCGAGTTCACGATGCAGTTGAACGAGTCCTTCCGCCTGCCGGCGGTCCTTGAGGCAGAAGCCGCCGCGGCTGAGCACGAGAACCATGGGATGAGGTCCTTGCAGTTCGGAGAGCTTCCGGCGTTTCGCGGTGTGATCGGAGACCTATTAGTCGGGGAAGACTGCTCCTGGAACGATGTCAGATCGCATATCACATCCTCACTAAATTGAAGCGCGCGCCGAAGTCACGTCTCAATGGCACGTAGTGGGAGTCCTCCGTGGCGCCTCTAGCCGGCGCGCCGGGACACGAGGTCTCGACGTGAAGAGACTACAAAGTCTCGGACCAATGCAGCGATCTCGTCGGCAGCGGTGTCCAACGCGAAGTGACCGGCGTCGAGAACGTGAACTTGAGCATTCGGGACATCCTGCCGGTACCGCTCTGGCTCGCCGAGATCGAAGGAGAGGTCGTACTTACCCCAGATCACCAGCAGGCGCGGCTGCTTCTCGCGCATCCAAGTCTGCCATTTCGGGTAGCCGTCCACATTGGTTCGATAGTCGAAGAACAGGTCGCTTTGAATGTCCGCCTGTCCCGGCATACTCAGGAACGCGAACTCGTCCGTCCAGAGATCCGGGTCGTAGCGATCCACGTTCGGATCGTTTCCGACATGACGGGTACGCGTCGTCGCCAGCGACAGCAGATTTGTGCGCAGCGCACTTTCGTTGGCAGCGCGATCGGCCCAAAAGGCCCGCCGCGCCTTCCAATTCGCTCCCAGGCCTTCGCTGTGCGCGACCGCATCTTGAACGATGAGAGCTTCTACGCGCTCCGTGTGTGCAAGGGCCATGCGGAAACCCACCGGGCCACCGTAGTCCTGCATGTAGAGTATGTAACGCGACAGGCCGAGTGCTTCAGCGAAGTGATTCATAATCTCGGAGTAGTGATCGAAGGTGTACGCGAATTTCTTTGGATCGGGCCAGTCGCTGTGTCCGAAACCCGGATAATCGGGCGCGACCATGTGATAGCGATCAGAAAGCCGGGCGAAGAGCGGCTCGAACATTCGCGAGGATGACGGAAGTCCGTGCAGCAAGAGAATCGCCGGCGCGTCTTTTGGGCCGGCCTCTCTGTAGAAGATGGAGAGCCCATCTATCTGTATCGTCCGGTAAGAGATCGGGTGTTCCATGGGACGTTCCTTTCCTTTGGCTTGGGTCAGCAGTTGAAGTGATGCGGGAATCACCAATGCGATGCACAACACGTGCAGGCATCTGGTCGAACGAGGCAGTGTGAAGAGACGCATCGTGTAGCTCCGCTCGTGCGAGCGAGAGGACCAATGCCCGCAGTGTTTCTGGCTTTTTATACAACCTCACATTGTCAGAACAACGCGAAATTGCGCCTTACCGCTCATCATGCGCGCATAAGCCTCGGGCGCTTGTTCGAGTGGATAGGTTTCAATCATCGGACGCACCCCAGTCAGTTCGGCGAAGTGCATTGTGTCCTCGGAGTCTGCCGGTGTTCCCGTGGACCAGCCCTGTATGCTTCGACTTCCACTGATGAGCTGTAGCGGTGTGACCTCAATCGGATCGAAAGTCGCACCCACCACCATGAGCTTGCCGTTTGGACCCAGACCATCGATCAGCTCAGACATGGCTTTCGAGCTTGGAGCAGTCGCTAGAATGACCTGTGCCCCGCCCAGTTTTTGCAATTCCTCGGCTGGCTTTGTCGAAGTGCTGTCAATGTAGATGCTGGCCCCGAGCTTTTTTGCGAGCGCCGCGTTTTCGGAGCCGCGCCCGATGGCCGCCACCTTATAACCAAACTTGTTCGCGAATTGAATTCCGAGATGACCCAGACCGCCAATGCCTTGCACTGCGACCAGGTCGCCGGGAAGGGCACCACTGTGCCGCAGCGAGTTGTAGGTGGTAATTCCAGCGCAGAGCAGCGGTGCTGCTTCGACGTCGCTGAGAGTTTCCGGTATCGCCACGAGTGCCTCGACGGGAGCAACCATGTACTGCTGATAACCACCGTCATAGCTGATGCCCGGAATTTTCAGATTCCGGCAATTGCGAAAATCTCCGCGACGGCATTCACGACACGTGTTGTCCTGGCCGCCGTGCCAGCCAACACCGACACGCTGGCCTTTCTTCCAGCCAGCAACACCTGCCCCAACTTCGTCGACGAGGCCGGCCACTTCGTGTCCCGGAACGCGGGGATACTGAATTCCAGGCCACAAGCCTTCTTTCGTGAGCACGTCACTGTGGCAAACACCACAGGCCTGCACCTTGATCCGCACGTGTCCGGCACCCGGCTCCGGAATCTCGCGTTCGAAGATCTGGAAATCTGCTTCGGGCTTGGAAACCTGCGCCACCTTCATCGTTCCAATTGCGATTGCTGTCGTTGCCATAAATCCTCCTATGAATTTTCAGTTTTTGTTTGAAAGCACCTACTGCCCGGGCGAGACAAACGACCATTGATAGCCGCGCCTTTACGCCGCCACCTCGAAAATAACTTCCAGTTCGACCGGGGTACCGAGCGGAAGGCTTGCTGCATCAAACCAAAAGCACGGAGGATAAACAATTGGACGATGGTATTGGTGATGCCTCCGCATCAGTCGATGCGACCAGCGGCGTTCGATGATGCAGTTCGACCGTTACCCGATTCGCCAGTCTCGCTGAGGCGGCGACCGTCACCGCTCGCCAATCCCGACTTATCGATCGAGGCGGGCTATCCATTAACTCCGCCTCGTCGAGCCAGTCGTCTGCCGAGAGCTTAGCCTGCTCTGGACCAAACAGTTGCGTCACCGCGCCGATGAACGCCGATAACTCACCCTCCGCCGCGTGCAATTCATCGGCGTAAATCAAATCGGAAAATGATTCTCTGGTGTCCACGGTATCCTCCTCTGGTTCGGTTTCGGCGGGATCTCTTTACTTTGGATCATCCGAAGGTGAACGAAAAAGCCTCGACGCCGGAATCGAGAAACTCGATCTCGAGCTCTCGGTCGACGATGGGCATCGGTTGTCGGATCAGCTGATACATCCGCGGCTCGGTAACCGTGCCGTTGCCTTGGTCGTCTACGTCCACCCCGTGAGCGACACCTGGCGGCTGTCCATCGATGAGCACGCGAAATCGCACGGACCTTCCGGGCGCTGCCGGTCCCATGACGAGATGGAGATCACGGGCGTGAAAGCGGTAGGTGATGCGCCCATTGGACTGGTTTAGCACAATGGCTTGTCTTTGCATCGTCCAATCACCTGAGAGAGCCCAGTGATTAAGCTTCAGTTGCGCGGGCAACGCATAGTCATGAGGCTTCTCAGGTTTTGTGCCACCAGCAGACGCGAAGTTTTCGGTGCGCTCATATCCGACATAGTTTTCTGCCGACCTCAAGTCGCTCCAGTCCGCGGCAGCTTCAGCGCCCTTGGGATCGACCGAGGCCAGTTCATGACTGATGCCCCTGTTTCCGGCATCGGTCAGCAATTGTTGAATAATCAATTCCGATTGTTCGTATTCGCCCTCGCCGAATTGATGATGACGGATCCGCCCCTGCGCATCGACGAAATAGAGGGCGGGCCAGTATTCGTTGTTGAAATCGCGCCATACCGCATGGTCGTTATCGATCGCGATCGGATAGTCGATGCGCGGTTCCTTCACGGCTTGGCGAACGTTGTCGATGTCTTTCTCAAATGCAAACTCAGGCGCGTGTACGCCGATCACCACCAATCCTTGATTCTTGTATTTTTCGGCCCACGCCCGGACATAGGGAAGTTGGCGTCGCCAGTTGATACAGGAATAGGTCCAGAATTCGACCAGGACGACTTTCCCACGCAGGTCGGCTGGCGTTAACGGTTGCGAATTCAGCCACGCGGTGGCATGGCGGAGAGAAGGCAACTCACCTTCGGTCGGTAATCGAAACGCTGCGGGCGTCATCTGCTCCAACCTGATCGCTCTCAAATTTCTTGCTGTTGTGTCGCTGGACTGCGCTGCCGCAAAACCGGACCCGCCCAACTGCGCGGCGGCGATGGTCACGGCCGCGATGGCAAGAAAGCGAAGGCGATCGCGGCAGTTGTGGTTGAGTTCTTCAAACATCACGCTCTCCCTTGGTTTCGGATGCGATGCACAGTGGTGATTAAGCCAGAAGTGCGGAAACGAATCTATTGGACGAACGTATCGATCGATACCTTCGCATTGGTCGGCGGACCACTGGCTGCTAAATCCACTGGGCGCCGACGTTGGAAAACCGATACCAAAGTGCAATGGACGCTCGTCCGTCGAGCGGCGCATCCTACCGCAACGGAGTGCCGCCAAGACGGGACCGCCAAGGAAAACGAGCTTAGCCGCCTCGTCGACGTGCTTCCTGGCCTAGTATGGATTGCACTCGCTGATGGGAAAATTGACTTCTCGAATCAACGCTGGTGCGAATACACCGGACTTGGCCTGGACGAAACCTGTGGCCCGGTGATGCAAAAGATGAAGGCCGATTCTCTCGCCGACCTGGTGAAAATGGCCATGAGACTTCGCCTTGCGCGCGCGACCAGAGCTTGACGCTCCCAGCGACTATTTGCACGAACACGTTGAAGAATTGGCGAGTGCCTGATCTCCCTGCGACGTTTGGTCGGCGTACCTGAAACGCAGGTCAACGCGTAACGTATTACTGTCCTCGGCAGGTCCTTTTTCCCACACCCATAGCACCTCCGATACCTGCCGCCGAACTGCACTTCAACGTATGCTCCGGTCATCCCTCACTTGGAGTAAACCGATGGACTCCCCACAGCGGTCAGAACGACGAGACGTTCGCTTCCCTTTACACTTGCCAGTCCTTGTCCGGATGGCCCAACGCAAGGAAATGCGCGCTCGGTCTGAGAACATCAGCCTGAGCGGCATTCTGCTGTCGAGCTCTTTTCTCATCCCAGTGGGCTCTGCGGTAGAAGTATCGATTGGAGTTGAGCACTTACCCGATCCCGGCATTTTGCTGAGCGCTCGTGGGAAGGTGCTTCGGGTTAAACCGATGGACACTGGCGATTTCGCGGTCGCGATCCAGTTGGATGGCGCGTTCCGACTTCCGCTCTCTGAAACCGAGTCACTGTCGCGTTCAAAAGAAGAGAAAACGCCCTCCCCAAAAGCACGGCGGGCAGCAGCGACTTCATTTAGTGCGAGGAATTTTGTGCCTGCCTGGCACACTGAAACCTAGCTGGCCGATTCTCTAGCAACCCAGTTTCGGGGTTGAGGTGAAAAGGGTACGCGTTTTCCACGTACCCTACCCCCTCCTGGACCATGTCCTAGCCGGACGAATATTGGGGGAAGGCCCGCCCGGTAGGACCGGAGTTAGAGCGCCCCGAATCATACAAGAAACTCTGCCAGGGGCTGCCACCTAATCGGTGCATTCCGATAGCACTCTAGTGCCATTCACTACTCTTCCGGCAGCGTCTATGCTTCTTCTTGAGCAGCACTTGGGGGAGGGCTGATCAACATACGTCCCAAGACTCAAACTGAGTCTGGGGCGTTTTGTTTTGCCCGTGAGAACCTCCAAACTTGCTTCGGTTTCACCACAGATGCGTCTGCGCCTCAGGCTCCGGCACTTCCAGTGCACATTCCGGCGTGTCGTTTTCCGGCTTGTTCACCAGGGAGCTGACTGGGTACCGGCTCATCAGACCCGCGTCGAAAGGCACCAGCAGCTCCGCCAGTCGCTCCACCTCTGCCGCAGGCGCGGTCAGCCAGGTCTCATAGTGCCGGCGGGGAAGGATCACCGGCATGCGGTCGTGCACCCCGTCGAGCAATTCGTTGGGAGCGGTCGTCAGGATCGAGCAGGACTGAAGCATGGGGCCGGCCGGGGCCTTCCACCGGTCCCAGACTCCGGCAAAGGCGAACAGCGAATTGTCTTTCATGCCGAAGTGAAACGGTTGTCGCTGCTTGCCTGATTTCTTCCACTCATAAAAGCCATCGGCGGGGATCAGGCACCGGCGTGTGCGGAAAGAATCCCGAAAAGCAGGTTTCTCCAGCACAGTTTCGCTGCGGCCGTTGATCAGTTGGTTGCCAATCTTGATGTCGGTGGCCCACGACGGCACCAGCCCCCACCTCATCATCGAGAGAATTCTGCTCGAGCCTTCTTGCCGAACCGTTGCCACTGGCTGGGTAGGGGCAATGTTATAGCGGGGACTCCAGTCTTCTTCTTCCGAGGCACTTTCGAAGTACTCTTCCACCAGCTGTTTTCGCCGCGAGAGTCGATAACGTCCGCACATGGAGAGATTATGGCAGCGCCAAACCGGAGTCGCAAAACAGTAAAATGCTGCCGAGGGCGCTTTCGCTTGGGGTGACCGCGCAGCAATAGGCGGCCTGGCGGTATACTCGCCTTCGATCTCATGGCCAACATTCTCTATGGCGTAAACGGCGAAGGCGCAGGCCATTCCACCCGAGCGCGGGAAGTGCTGTCGCATCTCGTCGCTCAGGGGCACGTCGTCCACGTTGCGTCGTTTGACCGCGGCCTGCAAAATCTCAAGGGCCAGTTCGACGTCACCGAGATTTACGGCTTCCGCTTCGCCTATCTCAACAATCGCGTGCGCTACAAACGCACCATCGTCAAGAATTTGAGAACAGTGCCGCAAGCGGCGAGGAGCCTCTCACGCCTGGAGGACCTGGTCGACGAATGGAAGACCGACCTTGTCATCACCGACTTCGAACCTCTCACCTGCCATGTCGGACACAAGAACGATCTCCCAGTCATTTCCATCGATAATCAGCATTGCCTCACGAATGCTGTAGTTTCGTATCCCAAGCAATATCGGCGCGACGCCATGGCCGCCAAAC
Organism: Acidobacteriaceae bacterium; assembly: GCA_003166855.1. Taxonomy (GTDB): domain Bacteria; phylum Acidobacteriota; class Terriglobia; order Terriglobales; family Acidobacteriaceae; genus Sulfotelmatobacter. The sequence continues at coordinate 7,499 of PMUM01000195.1, forward strand.
TTGTGACCCGCTTCATGACACCGCGCGCTAGCGCCTACCTGGTTATTTCTTTCTTCAGCGCGCCGATTCGTAAGCGCAATACATTTCTGTTTCCTCCTCTGCTGCGGCAGGAAATCCTTGATGCTACTCCTACCCAGGGCGAGCACGTGCTGGTTTATGTGACGTCACCTGCGCCCGCTCTCACAAAGCTGTTAAGCTCAGTCCGCTGCCGCTTTGTTGCCTACGGTTTCGAGCGGGAGGGACAGGACGGAAACATCCTTTATAAGAAGCCGTCTCTCGATGGCTTCTTCGCCGACCTGACCAGCGCCCGCGCCATCGTCGCCAATTCAGGCTTCTCGCTGGTCACCGAGGCCCTGCACTTGGGCAAGCCCTATCTGGCGGTTCCGGTGAGCCACCAGTTCGAGCAGATCTTCAATGCGTACTGGCTGGAAAAGTCTGGCTACGGCGCGTACTGGGAAGAGTTGAACAAAGAGCGGGTTGAGGCATTCCTGTACAATCTTCCGCACTATCGCGAGGCACTAACGCAATATCCTCGACAAGGGAATGGGGCGCTGCTCGCAAAGCTGGATGCGCTAATCGCCAATTACGCCGCGGGTTGATGGCCATCGGACGACTTGTACGAACGTAACCTCGGATCGTTCCCTTCACGGAGATAGCATGGTTCAAGCGCTCGTTCCCGGAGGGCTTGCTCAGGAGGGTTCTTGACGCGAACGTGGGCAACGATCGTTTCGCTGGCAGGGAGCACGGTGCTGCTCGCCTTCCCGGCTCACGGTCAGGATTCGCCATCGCTCGCGGATGCGGCTCGTCAATCGCGCTTGCAGAAGCAGCAGAAGGATGCCCAGGCGTCCCCAACGCAAGACAAGGACACTCCCGCGGGAATCAACGATCCTCAACCCGCCAAGACGCCGCGAGTCATCACCAACGACGACATCCCCGAACACGTGGGATCGAATCTGACTCCTGCGCGCAGTCCGGAAACTCCCAGTCCGACGTGCGCGCAGCCCGGTTCCGATGCGCGAAAGATTTCCGCCGATCAGTGGAAAGCCCAAATTCAGGCGCAGAAGAACGAGATCGCGACTTTGCAACGCGAGATTGAGGCCGTGACCGCTTCGATTCACTTTCCCGAAAACTGCCTTCCCCGCACCTGCGCACAGCGGAACGAGCGCCAACTGCAGAAGGAGAACCGGGTGGAAATCATGAAGGGGCAACTGGAACAGCAGCAAAGACGGCTGGAAGAAATGCAGGAATCCGCCCGCAGGCAGGGGTATGGAAGCGCCGTCTATGATCCCTAGACGAAATGAGTAAGAAGGCCTCTCTCTAGAAACTCCGCGGGCCCGTGATTTTCACATTCCCCAAAACTGCCCGGACATGCGAAATTAGTTCATGTCATTAGTCGTCCGCCCTTCGCCAATCCATTCCGTTGGGGTCTACACTTCGAAGCCCATCCGCAAAGGGACTCGGGTTGTCGAGTACGCCGGGGAACGCATCACCGTCGACGAGGCCGACCGCCGTTACGACGGCGTCTCCCGCACCTATCTCTATGGACTCGATGACGGCAAGACCGTAATCGACGGCCACGGTCTGGGCGCCTATCTGAACCATTCCTGCGATCCCAACTGCGAAGTCGACGAGATCAAGGGCCGCGTCTGGCTCTTCGCCATCCGTGACATTGCCGCCGGTGAGGAACTGGTCTGGGACTACAACCTCTACGACGACGACGACCCCGCTCCGTGCCACTGCGGTTCCCGCAAATGTCGCGGGACTATGTATTCCCGGGAGTGGATGGCCAAGATGCGCCGCAAAGAAGCACGCAAGAAACAGAAAGCCGCAGCGCCGCAGAAGAGCAACCCCGCCCGAAAGACAAAGCCGAGCCCAGAAGCCGCGGCACAGGCGCCTGGCTGACGTGGGTCGCCGCATTCCCATTCAGTGGACACGCGCCAGCGCGATGTTCTAGCCGGTCGCACCCCTCAGGCGCTCCGTCAATTGCCGGATGTAGTCGATGAGTTCCGGTGGTTCGTGCACCCGGAAGCCGACGCCGAGCAGCGACAGGTGGATCGTAATTCCTTCCAGTGAATGAGAGCCCGTGCGGAGCATGCACGAGCTGTCGTCGATGGCCTCTAGCACCCCCGCCGAAGGGGGAATGCGATGGGCGACAGCATCGACCGGCGCGTACAGGGTTACCCGGGCTTGATAGGGATACGGCACCTGCGACAGCGACTTCGAAACAAAGGCGGCAAAGTCTCCCTCGGGCGGCTTGCGCGGTTTAAAACGCGTCGAGGTCCTCAGCTTGCCTTCGATGCGGTCCACCCGGAAGGTTCGCCAGTCTTTGCGGACCAGATCCCACGCCACGAGATACCAGCGATAACCGGTATGCACGAGGCGGTGCGGTTCCACGACGCGGGCGCTGGGTGCGCCGGTGCGGTTGTGATAACTGAATCGAATTCCTTCCTGGTCGCGGCAGGCGCCGGCGATGGCGGAGAGGCGTTCCGCATCCACGGTCGGACCTCGGCCGGCTGAATCTCGACCGCCCAGGGGCACAATGAAGGCGTGAAGGGGGGCGACGCGATGGCCCAATCGCGGTGGCAGCACCTGCTCGAGTTTCATCAGCGCGCGCATTGAGGCCTCTTCGATGCCGGTGACGCTGCTGGCCGAGGTTCGCAGCCCGAGCGCAACCGCGACGGCTTCGTCATCGTCGAGCAGCAGCGGCGGCAGGGTTGCACCAGCGCCCAACTGGTAGCCACCCGCGGTTCCTGAGGTGGAATGCACGGGATATCCCAGGCTGCGCAGGCGGTCGACATCGCGACGGAGGGTGCGCGCAGTGACGTCGAGCCGATCGGAAAGATCAGCTCCGGACCAATAGCGCTGCACTTGAAAGAGGGACAGCAGGCGGAGCAACCGGGCTGAGGTCTGCAGCATGATTTTGGCCGTGAGTATTGTGCCACGGATCGAGGACTGAATCTGTCCTCAATTACTGATACGGTTCCGCTTGTCGATTCAGACAGGGTCATCCAGGTGAATCGCATAACAGGAGAAAAATATGAAGCTGACGGATTTATTGCTCGCGGAACTGGAACGGGAAGCTGACGGAACGCGCAACGCGCTGGCGCGTGTGCCCGAAGGGCACAATGATTGGAAGCCGCATCCGAAATCGATGCCTCTCGGCTATCTGGCATCGCTGGTGGCAACCATGCCATCGTGGGTCGCCATGATGGTCAATCAGGACGAACTCGATCTCAAGTCGCCGGCGGCTGCGAAGTTCAAGCCTCTGGAATGGCGCACGCGGGCCGAGCTGGCGTCCGCGCTTGATGCCGGTGTCGCTGAGGCACGGGCAGCTTTGCAGAATACGACGGACGAGCATCTGCTGACGCCCTGGAGGCTCGTCGTGGGCCGGCACGTGGCCAGCGAGAATCCGCGGCACGTCATGATCGCGGACTCTGTGTTTAACCACCTCGCACATCACCGCGGACAGCTGACCGTTTATCTAAGGCTCAACGACGCGTCCGTGCCCGCGATTTATGGGTCTTCGGCGGATGAGGGGTGATTCGAATAGTACTCCCTGTGCCAGCAGCATTCTCCACTCCATCACCGCAATCTTGCGACGTAACTTTATGTTGCAGCGGCGGTTGTATTTGTTATGTATAGCTTCGTGTGACATTTGTCATCCCACCCTGATGACGATCTCCACTGGCGGCGGTGAGTGCAGTGCGAAAGTATGAAATACGAAGAGGGTGGTCCTGTGGGGTTGAGAATTTCTATGCGGGACAAAATCGAACGCGGGCCGGTTGTAGACAGTGAGGTTCATCGTCTATTCTTGGTGGGCTGGGACGTGCCTACCTCCTGCGCCCAGCCCCCGGTTCCCTCTGGAGTTCGCCGATGACATTGACCCGGTTTGTCACGAAGAACGCGTTCCGCAACAAGCGCCGCAGCATTCTGACAGTGTTGAGCATCGCTTTCTCGCTGCTTCTGCTGACGCTGATGATGACAATCTGGCGGGCGTTCTATCTCGACCAGGGCAGCGCGGAATCGGCGGAGAGGCTGGTGGTCCGGCATCGCGTGTCTCTCACCTTTAGTCTTCCCGGCTATTACCGCGAGAAAATCCGTGCGATTCCGGGAGTTGTGGCAGTCGTTCCGGTCTCCTGGTTCGGCGGAATCTACAAGGACCAGAAGCCGGAAAACTTCTTCGCGCAGTTCGGTACCGATCCAGATGAATTCTTCAAAGTGTATCGGGACTGCTCCATGCCCGCGGAACAGGTCACGGCATGGCAGCGCGACCGGCAAGGTGTGATCGTGAATGACTCCCTAGCCAAGAAGTACGGCTGGAAGTTGGGCGACCGCATTGTGCTGCAGGGAACGATCTACCCCGTCAATCTCGAACTGATCGTGCGCGGCATTTTCCATACGAATCCTGACAACAAGTCGGTTTACTTCAACACGAAATACGTGGAAGAAGCGGTGGCGTTTTTCAAGGGACAGGCCGGCACGTTCAGTATCCTGGCGAACTCTCCTGGGGACGTGAGTAAAATCGCGAGCGCCGTCGACGACACATTCCGTAACTCGCCTCAGCCCACGAAGTCCGAGAGCGAGAAGGCTTTCGGGCTGGAGTTCGTGGCCATGATGGGGAACGTGAAGGCATTCATCCTGAGCATCTGCTCGGCGGTTGTGTTCGCGACGTTGCTGGTATCGGCCAACACAATGGCGATGTCGATCCGCGAACGTACGCGAGAAGTGGCGGTTTTGAAGACTCTCGGCTTCACCAAGCGCGGAGTGTTGGGATTGTTCGTCAGTGAAGCCGTGGCGCTCTCACTGTTCGGGGGCCTGCTCGGGGTTGGACTTGGCTGGATGATGGTTTATGGCCTAACCCATTCTCCGCAGTTTTTCAGCTTTTTCCCCATGAAAGTGACGGTCGGGATTTGGGTTGTCGCCATGTTGACGTCCGGGATGGTGGGACTGCTGAGCGCAGCTCTTCCTTCCTACCATGCTTCGCAAATCAATATCGTCGACGGATTACGGCACATCGGGTGAAGTTATGACGTTGGGCAGTTTTGTGGTGCGCAATACGTTTCGGAACAAGCGGCGCAGCCTGCTGACGATGATCAGCATCAGCTTCTCGCTGCTGTTGCTTACAATGATGATTTGCATCTGGCGATCGTTTTACGTGGACCAAGTCGCGCCCGAAGCGTCGCGTCGCTTGATTGTCCGCGACCGCGTGTCGCTGGCGTTCTTTTTGCCCGCGTTCTATCGCGAGAAGATTCGGAGCGTCCCGGGCGTAACGTCGGTAGTGCCGATCACCTGGTTCGGAGGCCGCTATATTGATGACCGGCCAGAACATTTCTTCGCGCAGATGGGAACCGATCCAGACGAGTATCTAAAAGTGGCGTCCGACAAGATCATTCCACCGGACCAGGTGAAGGCGTGGCAGCAGGATCGCGCCGGCGCCATCGTGGATGTGACGCTGGCCAACAAATATCGCTGGAAGATCGGCGATCGCGTCACGTTGCAGGCAAATATTTTCCCCGTGAATCTTGATTTGACGATTCGCGGCATCTACCACCGCGATCCTCCTCAGAACGCACTTTATTTCAACGCCAAGTATCTGGAAGAGGCGTATCCCTGGTTCAAAGGGCAGGCGGGCTGGTACGCGGCACAGATCGACTCGCCGGAGAATGTTTCGCGCGCGTCCCGAGAGATTGATGACATGTTCCGCAACTCTCCGCTGCCGACGAAAACCGAGAGCGAGCGGGCATTTCAACTCGGCTTCGTCGCTTCCCTGGGCAACATTAAGGCGTTCATCCTGGGAATTTGCGGAGCGGTTGTGTTCACCATCATGCTGGTTTCGGCCAACACCATGGCCATGTCGGTGCGCAGTCGCACGCGCGAAGTCGCCGTGCTGAAAACGCTGGGCTTCACGCGCCAGCGTGTGCTGTCGATTTTCGTGAGCGAATCCGTGGCTCTGGCGGTTGCTGGGGGAGTCATTGGAGTGCTGGTGGCGATTCCCGTGATCGCGTTCCTGACGCACAGTTTCATTGGGCTGGGAATCCCGCTCAACATGAAGGTGAGATGGGCCACGGCGGGCCTGTCGATTCTGGTGTCGTTGGTATTGGGACTCGTGAGTGGCTATTTGCCGGCATACAACGCGTCGCGCATGAACATTGTGGATGGACTGCGCCACATCGGCTGAGTTGAGAGTTTACTTATGGCGATACCGATCAGTTATAACATTCGCAATTTAAGGCTCCGCAAGGGGCTCACCCTCATGACCGCTCTCGGCATCGCCCTCACGGTGACGACAGCGATCTTTCTGATGGCGCTCATCGCGGGTTTGAACCGCGCTTTCGTCAGCAGCGGCAGCGCGAAGAATGTACTCGTGCTGCGCAAGGGATCGGAAGCCGAGCTTTCAGGTGGGTTCGATGCAGCGCTGTTCCCAACGCTGAAAACGCTCCCGGGCATTGCGAAAGACAGTCATGGCGAACCGATGGCGTCGGGCGAGTGGGTGGTGGTCATCATCCTGCCGCGCAAAGACGGCACTGGCGAAGTCAACGTCACGGTGCGGGGCATGATGCCCGATGGCCTTGAAATGCGGCAGACGCCCGACGAACCAGGAAAGCCACCCAGCGTGAAATTGGTGGAGGGACGCTGGTTTCAGACGGGACAGAGGGAAGTTGTGGTCAGCAAATCAATTCAAGGACGTTTTTCGCACGCCAACATCGGCGACACGATGGAGTTTGGCAAGGGATCGTGGAAAGTCGTGGGAGTGTTTGACGCGGGCGGCTCGGCGTATGAGTCCGAAGTTTGGGGTGACGTCAATCAGATGGCATCGGACTTCGATCGTCAGGGCGGCTACTCGTCGGCTTACTTGCGCGCGACCGATCCTATCTCCGCTGAGGCTCTCAAGAATCGTGTGAGCGACGATCAGCGGTTGAAACTCGAAGGCGTGCTCGAAACCGACTACTACGCCAAGCAGACCAGTTCCGGCGCTCCGATCAAAGTGATCGGCATTGTGGTGGGCTTCATCATGGCGATCGGCTCGATCTTCGCGGCCATGAATACCATGTACGCAGCGGTCGCCTATCGCGGACGCGAGATTGCCACTCTGCGGGTAATCGGCTTCTCGCGGCCTGCGATCTTGACGTCGTTCGTGCTGGAGTCTTTGCTGCTGGCTTTACTGGGCGCCGCAGCAGGAATTTTGTTGATGCTTCCGTTCAATGGCATGCAGACCGGCACTTCGAATGCCGTCACGTTCAGCGAAGTGGTATTCGCGTTGCGCATCACGCCGCAAGTGGCGGGATATGCAATTGCCTTCGCGTTGATCATGGGGTTCGTAGGCGGGCTTGCTCCCGCGTGGCATGCGGCGCGGCAGAATATTCTCAACGCCCTGCGCAGCTAACTGCAAGCTGTCGCGGGAAACTATTTGGGGAGTTAGAGCGTAAACATCCTTATGGCGATCGATACAAAACACGAAGACCTGCAGAGCTTGCGTATTGACCGCACGCAGCGCGGCGACTCCGGCGGAGAACCGCCGGCATGGGCGCGCCGCGACATCCTGGGCGGTGTAGCCGTCGTAGTGCTGCTTGGCGTAATTGCGTTGGCCTATCGTTTGTTCGCGTCCGACGTTCCAGAAGTCGAGGCCGTCCGCGCCACCGCGGAAACCAGCGGCAATGACGCCGGCGGCACCGTGCTCTCGGCTACGGGCTACATCGTGGCGCATCACACCATCAACGTGAACTCCAAGGTCACGGGCCGCTTGGCGTGGATCGGCGTGGAGAAGGGCGACAAGGTGAAGGAAGGGCAGGTGCTGGTCCGCCTGGAAGATCAGGAGTTCCGGGCGGCCTATGAGCAGTCCAAGGGCGCGGTAGCCAATGCTCGCGCCTACCTTGACGAACTACAGCATGGATCACGTCCCGAGGAAGTGCAGCAGGCGCAACACAACCTTGACGAGGCGCGCGCCACGCTGGCGAATGACAAGCTCACGCTGGACCGCACGAAAGAACTGGCGGGCAGCGGCGTGGTTTCGCGGCAACAATTGGACGATGCTACCGCGAAATTCGAAGCCGATCAGCAACGCACGAATTCCCTGGAGAAGGTCTTTCAGCTCTCCAAGATTGGGCCGCGGGCGGAGGAGATTGCCCGGGCGCAGGGCGCGCTGATGCAGGCGCAGGGGCAACTCGATTACGCGCAGTCTCAACTGGATGCCACGGTGATCCGTGCGCCTGTGACGGGAACGATTCTGGACCGCACGGCGGAAAAGGGCGAGCTCATTACCGCGCAGTTTGCCAGCGCTGCGGCAGGCGGGCCACAAGGATCGGTTGTGTCTCTCGCCGATCTGAACGATCTGCAGGTGGAACTCGATATCGCGCAGGCGGACTTCGCGCGCCTGGGTCCGACGCAGAAGGCAAAGGTCACAACCGACGCGTATCCGGACAAGGAATATGACGGCGTGATCGCGCAGATTTCACCGGAAGCCAACCGCCAGAAGGCCACTGTGCAGGTGAAGGTGCAGGTGCTGAACCCGGACAAGTATCCCGCCGTTCAGCTGCGGCCGGAAATGAACGCGACAGTGAAATTCCTGGCCAACGATGTTCCGAAGACTTCCAAGGAACCGACGGGAGTCTACGTGCCCTCGACCGCGATTCGAGATCGTGACGGCAAAAAGATTGTGTTGATCGCATATAACGGAAAGGCTGTTGCACGCGAAGTCCACATCGTAGGCCAGCGCAGCGACGGAGCGCTTGTCGACGGTCTTGTCGGGGGCGAAAGCGTGGTTACAACCGCTCCGGCGACATTGAAAGATGGAGACAAAATTAAAATTAAGGGGCAATCATGAGCACAGTTGCACAACCCAACGTTGCCACGGGAACGAAAGTTGTACAGGTTCGCGGCGTCAGCAAAGTCTTCAAGCGCGATGCCTTTCAGGTGACCGCGCTCGACGACGTGTCGATCGACATTGCCAAGGGCGAATTCCTTGCTTTGATGGGCCCGTCCGGATCGGGCAAGACGACGCTGCTGAATATGATCGCGGCCATCGACCGGCCGACCAGCGGTGAACTTCTGGTGCAGGGGCAGGATATTTTCCGTTTCAGCGACTCGCAGATTGCCCGCTGGCGCAATGAGCACATCGGCTACGTGTTTCAGACGTTCAACCTGATTCCGGTGCTCACGGCTTTTGAGAACGTGGAACTGCCGCTGCTGCTGACGAAACTGACTTCTCAGCAACGCCGTGACCACGTATTGACCGCACTGAAGCTGGTCGGATTGGAAGATCGAGTCGGCCACCTGCCCAAGCAACTCTCCGGTGGACAGGAGCAGCGCGTGGCCATCGCCCGTGCGATCGTCAGCGATCCGACTTTGTTACTCGCCGACGAGCCCACGGGTGACTTGGACAGCCATTCTGCTACGGAAGTGTTGGAGATTCTGAAGAGGCTGAACGAGGATTTCCACAAAACAATTGTGATGGTGACGCATGATCCACATGCCGCCTCGTACGCGCACGTGACGCGGCATCTGGAAAAAGGAATGCTGCTGCCCCCGGGCTAGGACCCAAACTGGGGCCCAAATAAAGAACAGGCGGGGACGCTCAGCTGTGTTGAAGAACGTCGCCCGCCCGATTAACTACGCTTAAGCAACCAGGCTTAAGCAACCAAACCTGCTTCGTTGCCCGACGCTGGAACCTCTGTGGGCAGATCTGCAACCCAAAGCCAGGCGCGTCGACCGTTCGACACCACGGCTTGTGCCTCGCCGTATTCCACCAAACGATTCAACACGGTAGTGACCGACGCCATGGGATCCTTGTGGCGCGCCAGCAATGCGGGCATTTTCTGCAGGAAATAATCGCAAATATCGCGCGCATTCATAGCGTGGCCGGCCTGCATCAGAATCATTCGACAGGCTTTGGTGAAGCCCGGCTGACGGCCGCTGCTCTTGCGGTCGACCAGTTCCATCAGTTCCTCGGTCAAGACTGCGTCGCCAAACAAATTCGCCAGGCCGGAGATGGTCTGCTTGACGGTACCGATGCGTTTCATGATTTCCGCGCGCTGTTGCAACAGCTGGCGCAGTTCTCCGTGCGCCTGCCGAATCACTTCCTGCACGTGGCCCACGTCATACCTCTCGACCGGTCGGAGCGAGCCGTTGCCGTTCTGCCCATTTTCCATACGTATCCCCCATTCGAACGAATGAACCACAGCCTCAACTTCGATTTCGCGACACCGACTGACCCGAGTTCTCTCAGCCGCAGGCGCAAGGGTCCCGCGGTCCATCAACACACCTTTATTCAGACCGTCGAGCGAGGGGCAGAACCCCGCTTAGCGATCTATACGCAAAAACTCGTTCCCACGTTCCCCGATATTTCATGCTTCTCGAAGGGAAGCCGGATCTTGTGGAGTTAGACGCTGCAACTACAAATTGGTTAACAACGATCGGCAGGAAACTCCCCACCCAAACAACTTCCACTAAGAAGCTGTTCGGCCCGTGGCGAGGTGAGACGGAGCAAGTTCCGTCTCCACAAGTGGATCCTACTGAAGGAAGATGACTAGCAAACTGCCGTCGGAGTGATATCCGTCCCCGGTGGCGTTCTTGGCATCCTGCACGGGGTTCGGCGGCAAATAATAGGTCAGGGTCTTGGCTTTATTGGCCTTTTGCAGACTGCTGCCGATGTTGTCGCGCTCGCCGTCAACGGCCGGATCGATCTTGTGAGTAACGCTGCCGTTGCGCTTGTCCGTCGCGAAGCCTATGTCGTGAGTGCCGGCCCCGCACCACACTTCGCTCCCCTTCCACGTAAATGGAGCTTTCCAGATGCGGAAGTGGTGGCGACTGGCTACCATGGCAATGGGCTCCGCCATTTCATACCCGAAATCCTGCTTGCGGTCAAACAGAAACAGCGTGCTCATCGGCATGGCCAGATAGTCCTTGCTGTCGTAGGTCTGCATTACGGCGTTGAGCACGGCGTTTTCATTGTTCGTGTCGGCAACGTGCCAGGTGGCGGCATCGAGCGCGGCCTGCACATCTTTTTGCGATCCGACGATGACGAAGTTCACCATGTCGCCCTGATTTTGGAACCGGTCGTTGACCCTGCGTGGCAGGCTGTCGATGCCCTTGCGCAGGTCGGCGTCGAGCGAAGCATCCGAAACCTTCAGCGGAGACGCGACAGCCGAAGCGTCGGCACCGGAAGATGTTCCAGAAGATGTCGCGTCAGATGAACCGGTCTCTGACTTGCCGATACCGAATTGTCCCGACATGAAGACTTGCGCCGCAGTGGCCAGTTGGGACTTGAGTTGCTGGCTGCGGGGCGTCTGCTGCGGATCCGTTGTGCTCGCCGCGCTGGAGCCCGCAGGAATGACGTGCACTTTGACAGCCAGCACTCCCTGGCAGGGTGCGGTACCGGAGATATTCATCCCCAGCATCAGATGAGAAGGCTCCGCGATGTGGAACTGATTGCTCGCACCCACGAGAAGCGGAACGGCTCCTTGCGCGTGCAGACGAGCGATCAGCGCTCCCGGAGGCGCGATGGACAGGGGCAGGTTCGAGGTCGTAAATCCCACTGAAGTCACGCCCTTGGGATCGCAGGCTGGCGCACCGGATGGCGAGGGGTCTGATGAAACTGCGACCGAGATTTCAACCACATCTCCGGACTGCAGGTCGAGGCCACTGTCGGTCCAGGGCTGTGAGGTCGTTACCTGAACCGTAATGTTCTGCGCGGTCAAAGTCACCTGGGCCCCCAGTTGAGAGGCGCAGAGTAGAAGAGTCACGAGTAGAAGAATCTGTCGGCTGGACATAATGCACTCCGAGAGATGGTCCTTATTATCTTCTAATTCAGTCCCTTGCTGGCAAGTCCCGAGAGGCGTTTGCCGAGCGCCACTCTTCGTTTCGTTCTGATTCCAAACAGGCTGTGATTTGGAACGGCACCACGGGCAACACTAAACTCCTGCGGCTGGATTCCGATGGTAACTAGTTACCGGAGTCCAAGCAATGCTGACGGCCGCAAAAACTGCCCTGGCACCCGCGCCCCTGCGGATTCTGTTGGTGGGCAATCAAGAGGAAGATTTCTTCCTGATTCGAGAGATTTTAGAACGCACCCGCAACATCCTCGCCGCGGACCTCGATCACGCCCACTCGCTGGAGGAGGCCAAGGCGATGCTGCAGCAGAAGAGCTACAGCCTGGTCCTGTTTGAGCATGAGACCGGAGATGCCGAGGCAGTCCATTTTGTGGCTGAGTTTCTCCATGCCGGAGTTTCGATCCCTTTCATCCTGCTGACCGAGGATGCGGACGAGAAGACCGTCGCAGAAATCATTGAAGGCGGAACATGGAATTGCGTTGCAAAGTCCCAACTCGACGGTGCAACTCTGATGCGCACCATGCGGAATACGCTGGCTATGCATTCTCTCCAACAGGATCAGCAAACCGCGGAAGAGTCTCTGCGCAAACTGTCTCGGGCCGTCGAGCAATCGGCCGACACGGTGGTTGTGACCGACCGGCAAGGAATTATTGAATACGTCAATCCGGCATTTGAGGCTCTCACCGGATACCACCACGACGAAGTGCGCGGCAAGACTCCGCGAATTTTGAAATCGGGCGAGCAGGGACCCGAAACCTATCAGGAAATGTGGAAGACCATTCTCGCGGGTAATGCATTCCGCGGCATCCTGGTGAACCGGAAGAAGAATGGCGAGGTTTACTACGTGGAGGAGAGCATCTGCCCGGTGCGGGATGCCGCGGGGCTGATTACACACTTCATCGCCAACGGTCGCGACCTCACCGAGCGGCTACGCCTGGAAGCGCAGCTTCTGCAGTCGCAGAAGATGGATGCGATCGGCAACCTGGCGGGCGGGGTCGCGCACGACTTCAACAACCTACTGACCATCATCACCAGCTACGCGGAACTCGCGTTGGACTCGGTTCCGCAAGACAGCCCGCTCGAATCCAAGATTCAGGAGATTCTGCTGGCGGCGCGTCGGGCGGCTGAATTGACCAGGCAATTGCTCGCCTTCAGCCGCAAACAACCCCAGGCGTTGCGTGTCGCGGACTTGAATCAAGTGATCGCAGGCATCGCAAAGACGCTGCCGCGTCTGATCGGCGAAGACATCGCCTTCACCTTCGTGCGCGGAGAGGGATTGGGCCGGGTTAGAGTGGATCCTCTGCAGATTGAGCAGGTGCTGATGAACCTCGCCGCCAACGCACGAGACGCGATGCCGCAAGGCGGCCACTTGCAAATTCAAACCTCCGACGTACTACTGGATGATCACTACATTCATCACAAACAGGCTGTCATTCCCCCCGGGCGTTACGCTCTGATCGCGGTCAGCGATGACGGAACCGGAATTCCTCCCGAGCACCTGCCCCACATTTTTGAGCCCTTTTACACCACGAAGCCTTCCGGCAAGGGCACTGGCTTGGGCCTGGCAACCGTCTACGGAATTGTGAAGCAGAACAAGGGGTTCATCTGGGCCTATAGCGAACCTAGGATGGGCACGGTATTCAAGATCTACTTGCCTTGCGTCGAGGGACGACATACTCCTGACGAACTCGACGACACCAGAATCGAAAACTCTCCCCGCGGGTCGGAAACCCTCCTGCTGGTGGAAGACGAGCAGGCCGTGCGGCGAGCGACTGCGGAATTCCTCAGCCTGCAGGGGTACACCGTGCTCGAGGCCAAAGACGGTATCGATGCCCTGTCAGTGGCCAAGAACCACACTTCGACCATCCACTTGGTGGTCACGGACGTGGTCATGCCCAATATGAGCGGCGGGCAACTCGCGAAGGAACTGGCGCAACTGCGGCCGGACGCGAAACTGCTATTTGTTTCTGGCTATGCCGGCAAGACGGTGCTCGACCACAAGGTGGTCGACCTGGAAACCAATTTCATGCAGAAACCCTACACGCTGAAACAACTCTCCCTGAAGATTCGCGCCGCCCTGGACCCAAACCTCGGCCACCAATAAATCGCTACACCGTGATGCGCTGGATTGATCGGCACCTTGCCAGACCCTATAATCAGCCTTCGCGGACTCCGCATGAATCCTTCAAGAGCCGATGGGGTTCGGGACACCAGAACCCAAATAACCTCGACAAATCCAGATCATCCGGCCTCTCGGACGACTCCCGCGTCGCTGCTCATCCTGATATCCCTGTGGCTGGCGATTTACGCCGCCGGCATGTTCACCCCGCCTCTGCTTGATGACGTGGATACGATCCACGCCGAAGCGGCGCGAGAAATGCTGCTGCGTCACGATTGGGTCACGTTGTATACGAACGGTCTGCGTTACCTGGAAAAGGCGCCCCTGATGTACTGGAGCCTTGCGGCCAGCTACGAAATCTTCGGCATCAGCGACTGGAGCACGCGCCTTCCTCTCATGCTGGGTTTTCTGGCATTGGTTCTGGCTACCTATCTACTCGGCAGCTATGCGTTCGGCGAACGGGGTGGATTTTATTCCGGCCTCGCTTTGGTCACGTCGATTGGTCCGTACATCTTCACGCGATTCCTGATTCCCGATGTGCTGGTTGGGCTGTGGTTGGCCCTTTCGTATTACTTCTTCCTTCGTTCGCTGGAGGAAGACCCGCCAACGCGCCTGACCTGCTGGGGATTTGCCACGGTCTGCGCTCTCAATGTGCTCACGAAGGGGCTCATCGGATTAGTGTTTCCCATCGGCACCATCGGTCTTTACCTGCTGCTCACTCGGAATCTGCGCCATCTGTGGAGACTGCGAATCCTGTCCAGCACAGTGGTCTTCTTCGTTCTGGCCGCGCCGTGGCATATCCTCGCCGCCATCCTAAATCCAGCGCAGGGACAGGCCCGGGGATTCTTGTGGTTCTACTTCGTAAACGAACACATCATGAGGTTCCTCAACAAGCGGGTGCCTCCGGGATACGACACGGTTCCGCTGGTATTGTTCTGGGCTCTGCTATTGCTGTGGCTGGTGCCCTGGGCGGTATTTCTACCGCAAGCCTTGCGAGATGTACCGCTGCGGTGGAAACAATTGGCCAAGCCCATGGATCGGCGGCAACGGGCGAACCTGCTGTTCTTCCTCTGGGCGATGGTAATCCTGCTTTTCTTCAGCTTCTCGACACGGCAGGAGTACTACACAATTCCGGCGCTGCCCGGCATTGCGCTGCTGACTGGTGGATGGCTCGCGCGTGAATCCTCAACAGCTGCAAGCGAATCGGAACGCCGCGTCGGACGCCGATCCTCGCTCGTCCTGATGATCGTGGGAGTGTCGTCTGGCGTTCTGGGCCTGGTACTTCTTTCTCTGACGCATCGTCCGCCTGCGGGTGTGGATTTGGCGGAACTGCTGAAGAAGAATCCTCAAGACTACGATTTCTCTTTAGGTCACGTGCTGGACTTCACACCTCAAGCGCTGGGAATGTTTCGCGGACCACTTCTCGGTGCTTCTCTCTCTCTGCTGTTCGGGACGGTCTTGAACTGGTGGATGCGGCGGCGCGGTAGGCCAGTTCTTGGAAACGCGGCTTTGTCGCTTATGATGGTCTGCCTGCTGACCTGCGTGCACGTCTCTTTCTCGCTGTTCTCGCCGATCCTTTCGTCGCACGACCTCGCAGTTGCGATTCAGAAAGAATATCGTCCCGGCGACCTGATCGTTGTGGACGGCGAGTATCACCAGGCTTCGACTCTCAATTTCTACACGCACATTCCGCTGCGCGTATTGCACGAGCCCAGCGGCAACCTCTGGTTCGGCGAGAAGTTCCCGGACGCTCCCCATGTGTTCGAGACACCCCAAACGTTCGCCGCACTCTGGTCCGGCCCGGCCCGCGTTTTCGTATGGACTGACCAGGATGATCCGAAGGAATTGCTGGGAATGCCACATTTTCTGCTGGCCCGCAGCGGCGGAAAGGCGATTTTCACCAATCGCGCGCCATGACCCTTGTTGGGCGCCGTGATCCCGTACTCGCCCCCGGTTCAGGTCAGGCCCCCGGTTATAATCGTCCTTCCTCGATGATCCTTGGGACTCTCAATATTCCCGCAGTCGATCTGTTGTGGCGTGCCCTTTTGTTCTTGGCGCTCGCGGGGTCCTTCACTTCGACGGTCTATCTGGTCATGACTCTGGTGGCAACAGTTCGCCATCTACGCCGCGCCAGGTCGGCGCAGGCAGCCGCGACTGCGACACCCTCAGCGTCCTTGCCGCCAGTCACCATCTTCAAGCCTGTCCACGGTATGGAGGAGGAGTTGACCGCGAATCTGGAAAGCTTCTTCCAGCAGGATTATCCAGACTACGAAGTGATTTTCGGGGCACGCGACGCGGACAACCCCGCGGTCAAAATCGCAGAGGAAGTCAGGATGCGTTACCCGCACGTTCCGAGCCGCATGATTCTCTCCGGTCCGCCACCCTGGCCCAGCGCCAAGGTGTTCTCACTCGACAAGATGATTGCAGCCTCGTCCCGCTCGTACTTCATCATCAGCGAC
This sequence comes from Acidobacteriaceae bacterium, assembly GCA_003166855.1. Taxonomy (GTDB): domain Bacteria; phylum Acidobacteriota; class Terriglobia; order Terriglobales; family Acidobacteriaceae; genus Sulfotelmatobacter. Next base: position 23,902 of record PMUM01000195.1, read on the forward strand.
AGCGACGTCCGCGTTGCGCCCGATTTCCTGCGCAACACCATCCCACCTCTTCTCGACCCCAAGGTGGGCCTGGTCACCTGCATGTATCGCGGCATTCCTGCATCGGACTTCTGGTCCTGGCTCGAGGCGCTCGGCCTCTCGGTAGAAATGTCGTCCGGAGTGATGGTCGCGGACATGATGGAGGGAATGCGCTTCGCACTGGGGCCTGCCATGGCCGTGCGGCGCGACGCGATCGACGCCATCGGCGGGATCGCCGCCGTGGCCGATTACTACTCCGACGATTTCGAATTAGGAAATCGCATCTGGGCTAAGGGCTACAAAGTAGTCCTTTCGCACCACATTGTCCGAAATGTGCTGACTTCCCGCTCCGTGATTCGCACACTTGGAGATCAGCTGCGCTGGATGAAGAGCACCCGTTATTCGCGTCCTGCAGGACATGCAGGCACCGGTCTCACCTATGCGATGCCATTCGGGATTCTGGGATTGATCGCCGCGGGAGCGCTCGGGCATTGGGCGCTCGGTGTCGGCTTGTTCGCGTTGGCCTGCGTGAATCGGATGCTTCAGTCGATTGTCGTGGGATGGAGCGTGGCCCGAGATCCGCAGGCCATCCGTTATTGCTGGCTTTATCCGGTGCGCGATCTCTTGGGCTTCGCCGCATGGGCGGTCAGCTACACAAGCAGAGACTTCTACTGGCGCGGAGAAAAGTACCGGTTCGGCAAGAGAGGAAGAATCGCCCCGCTGGAAAGNNCCGAGGGCGTCTCGCCCTCGGCCCGTCCCGCAAACGGCTGCCGACGCTACAAGCGAATCAGCCGTCCCTTCCTAAGTTCAAATCGATCGCCTCGCCAAGTCACCGTGTGCCCCGCGAAGCTCGCAATCCAAACCAGCACTGCCGCTAGATCACGAACCGGCAAAAGCCACAGGCTTCTCAGCAACTGCCGGTCTTCGAGCACAGCGCTGCCCACTGCGAGTGCTACCGCCAGGCGCAACAGCACGGTCACGCCAAGCACGGCCCACGACCACGGTGCGGCGCCTCCGGCGATCAGGGCAAACAGCCCCCACATGAGTCCATAGGTGGAAACCAGACCGATGTAGCCTCCCGCGCGCGAGTCTCGCACGCCACGGGCCCAGCGCAATTGATGCGACAAAAAACCGCGCAGGTCGTAGGCAGGAAGGTGTGTCTCGACGACCACGTCGGAGAGCATTACCTGCAGACCGAGACTGGCAATCCTCCGGCCAAGTTCGTAATCGTCGGCAAGAAAATCGACGATGGACTTGAACCCGCCGATGCGCTCCAAATCAGCCCGCCGGAAAGCCAGCGTTGAACCGAGCCCGAAGCGGAGTCCGCCTTCCAACTGGCGAGCTACTAGAACACCAGCGCAAAAGTCGGTGCTGATGCCCAGCGATTCCAGACGCGAGCCGAGTGTGCGTGCCGGAACCCCGCGGTAAAGACACGTCACCATCCCTACGCGCTCATCCGTCAGCGGCGCCATGACCCTGCGCAGATAATCGGGTTCCACATGAATGTCGCTGTCATTGACCAGCAAATGCTGATACCGCGCAGCAGAAAGCATCTGCTCGAGATTGCTAACCTTCACGTTGGCCCCGAGTCTGTTTGAGCACACAACCAGACGAATCGAACGGTCAGGAAATTCCCGCTGCAACTGCAGCACGCTGGCGACGGCTGGATCGTCGGGATCGCTCACTCCAAAAATAATTTCGTGCTCGGGATAGTCCTGCCGACAATGGCTGCGAAAGCTCTCGTAGATATCCGGGTCCGTGCCCTTGAGCGGCTTCAGAATCGAAACAGGAGGCAAAGCCTGTGTCGGGCTGACGCCCCGGCCCGCCTTCCGCTCACGAAGAAAAGCTCGCGCACTCCACAAGCACAGCAGGTAGTAGATGGAACTGGAAAAGCACCCGAGAATCGCGACGACTTGGGAGATCCTGACAGTCAAGTGAATCATGCGCGGTCGCAGGTCGATCTATTCGTACCGCAACGACTCAATCGGATCGAGGTTCGCCGCTTTCCATGCGGGGTAAATCCCGAAGATGAGTCCTACTCCGGCGGCGGCGCTGAAACCGAATGTGGTCCAGAACACAGACATGCGGGCCGGCAACGAAGGCCACAGGAACGGGATCACCCACACCACCAGCGCACCCGCCGTAACGCCAATGATCCCGCCGACCGCCGTCAACATAATGGCTTCGAGAGTGAACTGCAAAAGAATGTCGCGCTTGCGCGCTCCGATCGCCTTGCGCACACCAATCTCACGCGTGCGTTCGGTGACGCTGACCAGCATGATGTTCA
>PMUM01000296.1 GCA_003166855.1 Acidobacteriaceae bacterium
CGGCATGGCCGCGCGGTTGGCCTTGTAGCCTTTGTATTCCACTTCCGTGAACGTCTGAGTCTTGATGTCGAACTTGCGGATTGTGGTCACGGCCTCCGCCTGCTCGTCGCGGAAGGTAGGCCCGGCGACGTCGAACACGGCGGCCAGATACTCCGGAGAAAAATCCTCGCGCAGTTTGCGCAGCATGTTCACGAAGACGTAGGTCGCAGCTGTCGGGAGCCCGGTCTTGGTCGACATGGGTCGCTGCCGTGCCATGGCATGGTAGGCACGGAAAATAAACGACATCGTGTCGATGAGATAGATACGGCCGTGGGCGGAAGCGCGCGCAGACGGTGCGCCCTTCGCGGCTTTGGGTTTCGAAACTCCAGCATTCGAATCTGCCGCGGGCGAGGCTTGGTCCGATGATTTTTTACGCGGGGGCAACCCGCCTAGTGTAGCAGCAGAAAAGTGGCCGCAGCCAAGCCGCTAGAAGTCGATGTGGAAGTCCGCCTGCACCATTTTCTTGCCGGCTGCGTGCGAGTTGTTGCGGAAGATCAAATAATAGTTGGCCGGATTATCGAGCGTTGGTGGCAGGNNGGCAGGCTCGTGTTCACTTCCTGCTCGTGCGAGTCCTCGGCGGAGAATACCGCTTCGCCGGGCCGTCCGTTGAGAAGGTCGTCATATTGTTTCTGGTTCAGCACCAGAAACTCAACGTCCGCGTCCGTGCCGCTGGAGAGCGTACCGCCCTGCTTCACGAACGACCGGTACGTTCCCTTCAGTTGCGGATTCGAAGCGTTCGCCGGCACCTCAAAGGACAACTGTACGACTTTCGCAACCCCAAACATCTGGTGCAGAAGATCTCGGCTGGTTCCCACCGGCGAATCGGCCACATGAGGAAGAGCTCCCGTTCTATGCAGAGCTCGCCCAGCTGGTTGAACCGGTTGCGCCGGTTGCGCCGCCTTGATGGGATCGAGCGTTTCGATGTCGGAAGGCTTCTGGCGCGCCATGTAGTTCGCCAGCGGTCCGGCCAGAGTTACAGCATGCTGCGCGTCCCGCACTTCATCATAGGTCTGATCGGTTGGAGTGCCCTGCGTTACGACCGGCGCCGCCGGTACAGCCACCGCCTCTGATACGCGCTCACGGTGCGTCCACATGTAAGAACTTACCAATATGAGAATAAAAGCCGTCACCAGCGATCCGAACAAACGATTCATAACTGCTCCCTGCCAGAAATGTTAGCGAGACGCAGGCGTAGGGGGTAGCTGTCGAAAGGTCGGAGCAGTTACTTCGGTTTGCCGTATTCGGTATTGAAGTGGAGCTGAATTTCCCCGCACGTCCCTTGTTCCGGTGAGTACACCACGCAGGTGTCGAAGGGACGCGAATACACATGCAGGCTGACCGCTCGCTGGTTGAAGTCCCGGGGATTCACCACGCGATGCACCGGATCGGCAGGATCGACCGCGCAAGGATGCGCAATGTTCATCTCGATAGTGTCGGTGGGTTCCAGCCGGCAGGTTCCACCGTCCAGATCCTGGTGAACAAGGTGGAAGTTCTCCACCAGCAAGCGTCCGATGGGAACCGCCATCCAGCAGTTCTGGTCGCGATGGTTGTGCACCGAACTCGCCTGCCCCACCTCCCAGCAAATGGCCATCAACTCGTAGAGCGGTGTCCGGTCGATGAGATTCCGCGTGTAGTGCTGGCGATCCCAGTTGAGATAGGGCGCGAGAGACTCAGCACTGACCGGCGTGCCCTGCAGAAAGCGCCGCACCGGTTCGGTCGGACCGAAGGCAGACTCGGGCAATTGCCGCAGCCCTTCGACGAAAGTTTGGATGGAAACAGGTTTTACCGCGGTGGTCATTGGTGCACTCCGGAGAAAGAGTATAGCCCAGTCCTGAACCCAGGCCGTAACTTACGGCTGCGTCCCCGCTTCCGAAATTTCTTTGGTCTGCCCCTGCGCCACCACCGGATACACCGCTCCCTTGCGGCGCCGCAAGTCTCCCGGCAACTCCGAGCGCAGCAGCCACAATCCCGCCGCTACCGCCGCGGCCCACGTAACCGAAACCAGCGCCAGTTGCGTGACATCCGCCATGCGGCTGCCGTGGCCAGACGTCGGCAGCGGCACAATTTTCGCAACTTCAAAGCTGACCGCTCCCGCGACGACTGCAGTCACCGCAGCTTTCCCTAACTCCCGCCAGCGCAATTCCCCGAGCCGGACCAATCCCTTGAGATGCAAGAGCCAAGCCAGCGCCAGCAAGTTGATCCCGATGCCAAGATCCGACGCCCACGCCAGCCCCACCACTCCGAAGGTATGAAACAAGAATGAGTAAATCGGCAGCGAAGCCGCGGTGATGACGCTGACCGCTACCATGGGGGTGAGCGTATCTCCCGCTGCATAAAACGCGCGCGCGTAGAGTCCCTGCGCCGACCAAAGCACCAGCGAGAGAGAAAACCAGAAAAAATAAACCGCCGTCGGCTGCGTGTCGTCGAAAAGGAACTTTCCCCGGCGATACACCAGATCGATCAGCGGCAGCGCGGCAGCCGTCATCCACGCCGTCGCCAGCAACGAAGCTGCCGAAACCCGGTACACCGAATCATTTACAGTGGTGGCGAATTCCTTCAGCTTCTTCTCGTTAAAGAGGCGCGCAAAGAACGGCAGCGAGGCCTGCCCCGTCGCCTGCCCCAGCACAGCAATCGGCACCGCGAGCAGTCGCTTCGCATAGTTGAGCCGCGAGATGCCGCCCACCACGCTGGAGGCATAGTGCCGCAGGATCCAATCATCCGCCGTCACCAGCGACACGCCCAGCATTAATGGCACCGACAGCTTTACCCATTCGCGAAACGCCGGATTCGTCACATCAAACGAAGGCTTGTATCCCGTCCCAATGCGCGCCGCTCCAATCACGCTGGCAAGAAACGGACCGGCAACACTGCCCACCACGGCCCCGTAGGCCAACGAGGCAATCCCGAAGTGCCTTCCGCCCACCACGCCGCCCACAATGATGAATACGTTGTAAATGAGCGGACCGAAGGCCGGGAGCAGAAACAGCCGGTGCGACAGCAACACAGCCGACACCACGCCGCCCACATAAAAGAAAATCTGCGCCGGCAGCAGAATTCGAGTGAGGTGCACGCAGAGTTCGATCTGATCGGGCTTGAAATCCTTTACGAACCAGCGCACAAACTGGGGCGCAAAAATCTCCGTCAGCACCGTTCCCACCAGCATGACCGCGGTCATTACTGTGATGATGATGGAGAACGTCTTCTGGGCATCCGCGTCGCGCTTCTCCGCCAGAAACCGCGTGTAGATCGAGATAAACGTGATGGAGGCGGCGCCTCCGGCCACAATGTAGTTGAGAAAATCGGGGAGGGTGAAGGCCGCGACATAGGCGTCCGTCTGCGATCCGGCGCCGAAAGCGAAGGCGATGTAGGCCTCGCGCAGGTAGCCGACGACGCGCGACAGCATCACCGTCGTCATCAGCAGCAGAGTCGCCGAAAACGCCGTGTGCTGATGCGACGGACGGAAGAAGCGCAGAAGTTTCGTCATCGAGAACCGATCAGAATCTTCAATCTTATCGGAATCTCAACCCGTCAGGCAGTTGCGCGGCGGACACTCCCGTTCAGCTCACCGCCGTCACTTGGGCTCAGCCTGCACATATACCCTGTCGGCCGAAACCAGATCAACGTTTGGCACTTCCGTCCTCAACTTCACCGGTTGCAGCCCAGACTTTTTCGGAGGCTTGGCAAGAAACGTCAGGAAATATTGATGACTGAGTCGCTGCGTGAGGTCATCCAGGTAAGGAGAAAAAGACACCGGCGGCCCGTTGAAGCCGATGTAATAGGATTCTCCACCTGTCTTGGACGCCACTTGTGCGAGATAGAGCTGCCCCCAATACGTCTGCCAGTAGTCATGCCCAAAATGTCCGACCCCGGGGGTATAAATCGCAGAAACGAGAATGCCCGCGCGCTGCGCATTGTCGATTGCCTCGTTCACATACGGATCATCCAGATCGCCGGTGCCGTAGTACAGGTCGATTCCGTCCGAAGCCATGATCACCTCCCGCCGCCCGCTGCTTTCCGGCCAGCGTTTGATCAGGTCGCTCAGGGAAAAATACGGACTGCCATTGGCCCCGCGGACTCCCATCGGCAGACGTAGCGCCTTCGCCGCTTGCGCGTGGTCGATGGTTAGATCCTGCACGATTCTGGCCATACCATTCTGCATGTACGCAATCCCGACCTTCGTGGAGGCGGGCTGTGCGTTGATGAACTTTCGGATGTCGTCCAACTGCGAGCCCAGATTGCTGCCGGAGCCGTCGTCGAGTAGAACAAATAGTTCGAGTGCCGCGCGGTCTCCCTGGGCAGGAATCCACTCGGTCACCGTGTCGCGATCTTTGCCTTCAAAGACCATCACATCTTCGCGGTTGACGGCCGGAATCGTGGAACCGTGATGCGGCTCGACGGTGACCAGCATGTGCGCCGGAACTCCGCTCGCGGCTGGAGACTGCTGCGCCGAAAGGGATAGAGTCCCGCATAACCAAACCGCCGTGCCCAATAATGCGTTCGCCATGAAACGATATGTGTTCATACACGCTCCTAAAACGGCCCTGCCGTCACAAACCTTGCCGTGGGGCTGAAGGCTCGTCCTAAGCCGTTAGATGTTCGAAAGAAGCAAAAGGTGGGAAATTCGACCCACATGCTGCGGAGCGTTCTTCGCGCTCGAAACCTGCCGAGATAATTCTAGTGCGATAATTCAGTTGTGGCCGACTCCGGGACCATTCCAGCCCGCTCTGCCGTTCTCCGCCGGTCCTTCCGCAAAGGCTTCCCCGCGGCCGTCCGCGGCGAAGGCGTCTATGTATGGGACGCCGACGGCAACCGTTATCTCGACCTCGCCGGCTCCGCTGCCGTCAACTTCATCGGACACGGCGTGCCCGAAATTTCCGCCGCCATGGCCGAACAGGCCGCGAAGCTCGAGTTCGTTCACACCAGCCAGTTCACTACCCCGGTCGCCGAAGAGTATGCCGAGGAATTGCTGGCGTTCGCCGGAGAAAACTTCCGCGCCGGCGCGGTCTACTTCACCTGCGGCGGCTCCGAATCGATTGAGACCGCGCTGAAACTGGCGCGCCAGTATCAAGTCGAGATCGGACAGGCGTCCCGTTACCAGATTCTAAGCCGCCAGCAGAGTTATCACGGATCCACGCTCGGCGCGTTATCGGTGTCCGGCAACAAGCGCCGTCGCGAAATGTATTTGCCCATGGTGCGCGAGTTCGCGCACGTCGGCATGCCGTACTGCTATCGTTGCGATTTCGATTGCACGGACGGGTGCCGTAACTGCGGCCAGCAATACGCCGCCGAACTCGAACACGCCATCGAGGCGAGCCGCGGCGAGGCCGCCGCCTTCATCTTCGAACCGGTCAGCGGAGCCACGCTGGGCGCGGTGGTTCCTCCGCCCGGATATCTGCAGTCGATTGCCGACATTTGCCACCGTCACGGCGTGCTCCTGATCGCCGACGAAGTCATGACCGGCATGGGCCGCACTGGCCGCAACTTCGCGGTGGAACATAATAATGTCGCTCCGGACATTCTGGTCACCGCCAAAGGACTCTCCAGCGGATACGCGCCGCTCGGTGCAGTCATCGCGAGCAAGAAGGTCGTCGACGCGATCGCCGCTGGCTCCGGCGCGTTCCTGCACGGCTTCACCTACAACGCGCATCCCATTTCGCTAGCCGCGGGGCGCGCCGTACTTAGTCTCCTGCAGGCGAAAAAACTAGTCGAAGCCGCCGACTCCAGCCGTCCCGGCACAACAGCCGCCCAATTCAAGAAGGCGCTCGAGGCCTTGCGCGCGGAAGACACCGTAGGGGACGTTCGCGGCATTGGGCTGCTCTGGGCCGTAGAATTCGTAGCCGACAAAGCCAGCAAGCGCCCGTTCGCGCCCACCCAGAACTTCGCGGGGAGCGTTGCCGCCGCTGCCCTCAAACGAGGCCTGCTCGTCTACCCCATGCAAGGCAGCGTTGACGGAATCTCGGGAGACCACCTTCTCGTTGCGCCTCCCGCCATCATCACCCACGAACAGATCGCCTGGTCTGTCGAGCAATTGCGAGCCGCCGTCCGCCGGGTTTTTACTTCGTTCTGAACGTTGTATTGAACTTGCCCGTTAGGAACTGGACGACTCGCGCAACAGGCTCTGTGCTCACTCGTGCCGCGTCTCGCGCCAGTACCGCAGCAGCCGTCGCAGCGCGCAGTACTCATTGATTGGGCGATCATCGCGCAGAGCAGGCGTGGCCGGAGACGCCGCGATCAGAGTCTCGATAGGGACCTCATTCTGCAGCAGGGTATCAAAGGCGCGCAACACGGCAGGCGCGCCTCCTGGCGGAGGGTCCCATTCGGTGAAGTCCGCGGTGGCAGCAGCCGGCAGCTTGCGTAACAAGTCTTCGGCGGTTAGATGGGGCAGCGGATGTTCGCTAGCCAGAAAGTGCATGCCTGCGCCTTCGACACTGAGGAAGACGCGGACGTAGGGAAACGAGTTGCGGAGAGCTCCTGCGACAGCGGAGAAATCCTCCGCGTCGCCGGTGGGCAGCCACTGGGCCAGAATCCCGCCCGGGCGTAATCGACTCCTGGCCGCGGCATAGAACTCTTCCGAATACAGCATGCTCGATCCCGCTGCTTCCACCGGGGGCGGAGGATCAATGGTGATCAGGTCGTATTGCTGGGTCGTGCGTTCCAGGTAGCGGCGCCCATCGTCAATGACCACCTGAGCCAGAGGTGATCGCAGAACTTCTGGGCCGTCCTTGTGAAAATAGCCGATCATCGGCGGCACGCTGGGCACCAGTTCCACGGCGGTAGCATGCAGATTCCAGCTGAGCAGCGAGCGGAAGGTCGTTCCCATGCCGAAGCAGATGTCGAGCGCATTCTGAGGCGGGCGGTCCAGAAACGCCAACGGCAGATGCGCCATCATTTTCGTGATGGGAGTCAGCATGGTCATGCCATATCCGTTGACCAGGAGCTTCTTGTGCATCCCGTTTCCGGTGGCGATGACTGTGGCGGTCGAATCGCGGAGCACCTGCCGCCGCGGGTAGATCTCGTCGTAGCCTTTGCTGCTGAAGATCAGCAGGCCCGCCAGCGGCACAAGAGCATACGCGGTCGCCTGCTCGAGTCGGGTCGAGCCAGAGCTTGGACGCAGCGCCCGCAGCCCAAAAATAAGCCACGGCAATGACAGCACGATCAGCGACCAGCGCTCGCTCAAATAGGGCAGTAGCAGGAACCCCGCCAGCAGGGGCCCCAGAATGCATCCCAGGACATTCACCGCATACGCGCTGCCTGCCTTGCCGGGATCTCCGCCGGAGCGGCGGTCCACCAGCATCGGCGTGAGAAAACCGAGCAAGCCCGTGAAGGGCGCAATACCTATCGCCACTCTCAAGCCCCGCAGCGTTTTAGAAATCTGGATATCCGGGCTCGACAGCAACAGCGGCAACAGCGCGGCGACCCCCAACAGCGTCCACAAAACGGGACTCTCCCTCATCGAATCGCCGAGCCGCGAACTCCAACGTCGGTAAACGCGCGACCCGATGAAGGTGGCCGTAAGGTACACGCCGAGGATGCCGGCGAAGGCGTAGACCACGGTTCCGAGATAGGGGGTGAACTCACGCACCCAGACCACTTCCATCCCCATGCTCGTCAGCCCGGTCAGGAAGAGCAGCGCCACGATCGATCCTCCGCTCGTGGCATTCGCCCTCAATCCCGCCGGCGGTTCCATGCTCTCAGCCGGAGATTCGGTTCTGGGATTCCTGGATAGTGCGATCGCGCCCACCGCAATCGCAACGTTGCACGCCGCGCCCACCCAGAGCGTTCCGTGGAAGCCCATCAGCTCGATCAGCAGCAGCGGCAACGCCGTTCCCAATACAGCGCCGGCAACGTTTGCCGTGTAGAGATAGCTGAATGAACGCCCAGCTTCGCGTGGCAATGTCTGTCGAATGGCCCGCATCCCGATCGGGATCGTCGCCCCCATCAGCGCGCACCACGGGATCAGCGTACACGCGACCCATACGCCGGAAGCCGAATAGTAGGCAAGCGACGAACGCAGCTCAAGCCGTTCGAGGACGCCTCGGCCCCAACCCAACTCGTAAGGCACAACAATCCCCGACACTCCGATCAGCAGTTCGATCAGCGCATAGAGACGAAGCGCCCGGAACGAAGGGCCGCCGTCGCCCCCCTGGCGCAGCCACCTACCGCTGGCCCACGAGCCGAATCCGAGCCCAGTCATGAACACCGACAGCACGATCGAAACCATGGCCGTCGTCACGCCGAACTGGGCCATCGACAACCGAAGCCATATCAGTTCGTAAAGGACACTGCAATAACCCGAAAGGAAGAAAAAGAGAAAGAACCAGTTCACGAAGATCCTTTTTGAGATGGATGGTGTCGCCAGCGGTGCCTGACAGGGAATGAAAACACATCGGTCCCATCCGGGCAAGTGTACAGGAAATTATCTGTCGATCTAAGCGTCTGTACAGGAAGGACTTTGCGGTTGATGACGAGTTGAGCTGCGAATGACCGCCAGTGCATTGCCGCCCGCCACCCTCCGCGGCAAAGTGGCATGCGAGGGCGGCTGCAAGACCGCCAGCAAGCTGCGAACCATGAAGCGAAAAGCGGAGGCAACGATGGCAACTCCAAATTCTCAAACCATGACTGAATTCTGCGAGCAGGTAAACCCGCGCGTCCTTCTGGAGATGCGCCGCACCCGTCCCTTCCCCGACATGCTGCGGGTGCAGGAAAGCTGGGTCGCCGCCGCCGAAAAACGCGTCTTGCTCTGGCTGGCCGCACGCACTCCCGACCGCATCGGCCCCGACCACCTGACCGTTCTGGGCCTGGCCGCGCAGATCGGTGCGGGAGGGTTCTATGCGTTAGCCGCATTCAATCGTTACGCGCTACTCGCCGTGATTGCCTGCCTGGGCCTCAACTGGCTCGGCGATTCTCTCGACGGCACCCTCGCGCGCGTCCGCCAACGCCAACGTCCGCGCTACGGCTTCTACGTCGACCACATGGTCGATAGCTTCGGTGCCCTCGCTCTGATGGGCGGCCTGGCCCTCTCTGGATACATGCATCCCTGGATCGCCATTGGCCTGCTGGTCGCGTTCCTGATGCTCTCGATCCAGTCGTATCTGGCGACGCACGCGCTGGGCGAGTTTCGGATCTCGTTCTGGCGCTTCGGCCCGACGGAGTTGCGCATCCTTCTGGCAGTCGGGAACCTCGCGCTGTTTTGGAAACCGGTGGCGCACATTTTCGGGGGGATCTACCGCCTGTTCGACGTCGGCGGCACCATCGGGCTCGCCGGCATGGGACTGATGGTTGTCGTCTTCACACTGCAGAACACGATTCGTCTCTACCGCGAAGAAAGTATCCCGCAATGACAAGGCGATTCACAAACGGCTCCAGTGCTGTCAGCGCTCCCCCGTCGACGTTCGTCCGCTGGTGCAAGTTCAACTTTGTCGGTGGTATCGGAATCGGAGTGCAGTTCGCCGCGCTCTTCCTGGTCAAGAGCGTGATGCACTTCAACTACCTCGCCGCCACCGCCATTGCAGTGGAAGCCGCAGTGGTGCACAACTTCGTCTGGCACGAACAGTTCACCTGGGCGGATCGAATGACGCTCGACTGTGACAAGCCGCGCTGGCGTCGTTCCCTGCCGCGCCTGCTGCGCTTCAATCTCACCAACGGCGCCGTCTCCATCCTCGGCAACCTCGCACTGATGAAAGTGATGGTCGGCGAAGGACACATGAATTACCTCGTCGCCAACGGAATCGCCATAACCCTTTTTTCGCTGGCGAATTTTTTGGTGAGCGAAACTTGGGTGTTCGCAAAGCCGTCGTAACAGAACTTGTCTGTCATCCTGAGCGGAGCAGAGTGATTCACGAAGTGAATCATTTTGCGGAGTCGAAGGATCCCTTGCGCGCCGCAGAGCGCGTGAATCCGCGAGGAATTTCTATTACCACACCAAACTAACAAATCAGGCGCAGCGAGATCGAAGTACCGTTTTGAGCATTGTGAGAACGCATGTTCAAAGCTGCGGTAGCGTCGAGGAGGATAGGGATCCTTCGACTTCAAATCTTCAGCACAACCTTCCCATAATTCTTCCCCTCCTCGAGCAGCTTGTACGCTTCGACGGCCCGCTCCAGCGGGAAAACGTTTCCAATCTGTGGGGTCAGCTTACCCTGTGCGATCCACGCCGAAACCTGCTGCCACGCCGGCTCCATGATCTCGGCCTTTTGTGACAGGTAGGTCAGCCACAATCCCTGCACGCTGGCCGACTTCGCATACATCGCCCGCACGTCGAGTTTCGGCTGCTTGCCCGTCGCCGTGCCGTACTGGATGACTCGTCCAAAGTCGCGCAGGCAGCGCAGACTCTTGGCCGTGTGCTCTCCGCCCAGCATTTCGAAGACGGCGTCGACGCCTTCGCCGTGAGTCAGGTTCTTCACGACCTCTTCATAGTCGTGCTGCTTGTAGTTGATGCCATGCTGCAGGCCGAGCGCTTTCACGCGCGCGAGTTTGTCGTCGGACGACGACGTCCCATACATGTCGACGCCAAGCAACTTCCCGATCTGTACTGCCGCAGTTCCCACACCTCCGGCGACCGCATGAATGAGCACGCGATGCTGCTTCCCGGCGGCGGCAGGCTGCGTCATACCCGCTTGCCAGTATCCGAGGTACGCAGTGAAGTAGTTGACCGGAAAAGCAGCAGCCTGTTCATCGGTCCACTGATCGGGAATCGTCCAAATCATGTTGGAGTACGCGGCAGTCTTCTCCGCGAACGCCGCCCACTGCGCGTATCCCATCACACGCCGTCCGCTGCTCTCGCCGACTCCGGAGATCTCGACTCCGGCGAATTCACGCCCCACGACCAGCGGGGGTGCCGGAGTTCCCGGGTAACCTCCCCGGGTGGTCATCAAGTCGGCAAAATTCATCCCTCCCGCGCGGACGCGAACCAGCGTCTGGCCGGCTTTCGCCGTAGGTTCGGGAACATTCTGGATCGCGAGCGCGTCAGGCCCGGACAGGCTGGTAAGCACTAAGGCTTTCATGCGAAAAGTTTAGCAGGGTCGATTCAGACCCGGGATTGAAGACCCAGCACCCTAAAACCCAACCGCCTGAGGTCCGACCCCTGGGTCGGTTTCTTCGCCTCCGTCTACCGGCAGGTATATACTCTTGGCGTTGGCTTACTGATTGTCCGGCCGAGCCCCTGCGGGCCGGAACGGGGCGTACATTCATTCCCCTAATTCTTTGCGCGCCCCGCATAGGAAAGGCCGATTCCCGCCCGGGGCGGCGAGGGACCGGCACGGGTGCATTGCTCGGTCGTTTGGGCATATGGGCTGCTGCATCCGCGGGGAGGTTTACCGTGGATCTTATTCTTGTACGTCTTCTTTTTGTAGTCGTAGTAGCGGTTACGTGCTTCGTCATTGAGCCCTTCGGATTGACCCGCAATTACGACGCGGGCGTGGGCGCTGTGATCGGAGCGGCAATCGTCGTCTTCGAATGGAAGCTCCGCACGGTGAGCCTGAAGCGGCTCATCGGCGCTGCCATTGGAAGTTTCCTCGGCATCTGTGGCGCCTATCTGTTCGCCCTAGTCATCCGCAACAGCATTCCTGAAAGCCACACCCAGAGCTTCCTGCAGATCCTCGTCATGCTGCTGATGGCGTACGTCGGCCTCATCGTCGGCGCCAACAAGGGTGACCTGCTGAACCTGGCTGCGCTCGGCGGCATCTTCGGCGGCGAGAAGCAGGGCAAGAAAAGTTACAAGATTCTCGACACCAGCGTCATCATCGACGGACGCATCGCCGACATTGCCGAGACCGGCTTTCTCGACGGCATCATCGTCACGCCGCAGTTTATCTTGCGTGAGTTACAGCTGGTCGCGGACTCCGCCGACTCGCTCAAGCGCAACCGTGGACGCCGCGGTCTCGACATCCTGCAGCGGCTGCAGAAGGTCGCCACCCTCACCATTCAGATCGTGGAAGACGATTTCCCCGCCGTCCGCGAAGTTGACCTCAAACTGATCGAACTGGCCAAGCTCTACGAGGGCAAGATCATCACCAACGACTTCAACCTGAATAAGGTGGCGCAGTTGCAGGGCGTGGAAGTCCTGAACATCAACGAACTGGCCAACTCGCTGAAGCCGATCGTGCTCCCCGGCGAAACCATGCGCGTCTTCATTTTGAAAGAAGGCAAGGAATACAACCAGGGCGTCGCCTACTTGGACGACGGGACCATGGTCGTTGTCGACAACGCACGCAAGATGATCGGCAAGACGATCGACGTCTCGGTCACGTCCGTCCTGCAGACCACCGCTGGCAAGATGATCTTCGGCAAGTGGGACGAACGTGCCGCCTATTCGCGCCAGGCAGCCGTGCCGGTATCAGCGCCGCCAGTGCCCGTGCCGGTGCCCGGACCGACGGCCGTTCCCGTGCCCGGTCCGTTGGAGACGAAGCAAGGTACGTCTTAGTTAATTGGCGGGTCTAGTTTACTTCGCGGCAGAGGATCGCGCGCTCGTAGAGCGGCGGGAAGTTGTTCGCCGCGCATACCGGCCGCTCCTGAGCGGCCGCGCGTCTTTCATGGTTCCGTTGTAAACGTACACCCAGCAGCGCAAACGCTTGCCGTCGTCCATGGTGACCGGCCACGTCCGGCGAAGAAACAGGCTGGAGCTCCGCTTGTTCGGTTCAAACCCTTCGTAGTCGTCCAGCGAAGTCAACGTGCTGCGGTCGCCCGGTAGTTCGAAAACTTCTCCACGAATCACCGAGCGCGACTTCTCACTCAACACAGCTCCTGGATACTCCCCCAGATCGTACAAGCGCCCCCGCACCGTCGCCTGCCCCACCGACCGTACCTTCGGACGGTCGCCGCGATCTCCGGCGGCGCGTGCCGCGGAGAGAGCGTGCCGTACACAAAAAGATGGTGCGTCATCGCGACTCCTCAAGGGGAAAATGCTGCAACAGTTCTTTCAGAAAGCCGAAGCTGTTCCTGTCTTTCTCAATATATTTTCGCACGCTTTCGTGTTTCGAGAGATTGCGCAGGTAATAATCGAACAACGCCGCCACGTCCCGGCTGCTCAGTTGGCCGCGATGCCGCAGATAAGCCATGAACTCAAAGAAATTCAGATAGTCGGTGAAGTCCTCGCGCTCGTCCGCCACGATTTTCTGAACCTCGGGATCATGGGGCGGACACTCACCCAGAGTCCGGCGAATGTTCTTCAGGTCGGGCGCCTCGTAGAACTTTGAATAAAGGTTCGACAGCCAGCGGTCCTTCTCAAGCACAGAATTCTTGATGTAGGTTCTAGCAGCGACGAACACGCCCACGGCTGCCATCCAGTAGTAAAGCGGTTGGGCCGTGACAGCGAACCAATGACCGATCTCGCTTGCAAACTGCATGCAGTAAATCTCCCCAGGAAACTTCCGACATTGTATGTCGAGAATGATGGTGCGGCATCCCCCGGAAGGTTCTGGGATTTGAACTCCCGCCCCCGCGCTCGTATACTTACAGCCCGCTATGAAGGTGATCGTCATTATCCCGGCTGCAGGCCTAGGCACGCGCATGGCTCCCATGCCCAGCGCCATGGATGCCAAGACCAAGAAGCCTCATCCCTCGAAGCAGTTCAATGATCTGGCGGGTACGCCCATCCTGATTCATACACTCCGTAAGTTTGCGGCAGTCGATGAAGTCAGCGAAATATGGATCGCCCTGCGCGAAAACGAAATCGAAGGCTTCCGCGAGCGCCTGGCCAAAGAAATGAAAGGCGCGAAGAAGAAAATCGAACTCGTCGTTGGTGGCGAGCACCGCCAACAGTCCGTCGAGCACGCGCTTAATGCCGTTTCCGCCGCGCCCGACGACATCATTCTCGTGCACGATGCGGTCCGCCCGTTGGTCACACCCGAGATCATCCACGACGTAGTCGAAGCTGCGAAGAAATACGGCGCAGCCATCGCCGGACTCCCCGCCGTCGATACCGTGAAGCAAGTCGAACGCACGTCGGAAGGCGCCATCGTCAAGTCCACGATCCCGCGCGCCGGAGTCGTGCTGGCCCAGACGCCGCAGGGATTTCAATACAGCGTCATCAAGAAAGCCTTCGACGAGGCCTCCGCCGACGGATTCATGGGCACCGACGAGGCCTCGCTGGCCGAGCGCAGTGGTCACGAAGTCGCCGTCGTCATGGGCTCGCCCAGAAATATCAAGATCACCAACCCTGGAGACATGGAGCTTGCGGAGTTCTATTTACGGAAATGAGCCACGGATTTACACGGATTTTCACGGATCAACCTTTGTGCAGAGGCGTAAACTCGCGGGTGATGGATCCGCAGCCAGTCCGCTTGAAGCACTCCGAACTCACGGAAAAGATCATTGGTGTCTTTTACGACGTATACAACGAACTCGGGCATGGGTTCCTGGAGTCCACTTATGCAGAAGCGATGGTGGGGGCGCTGACACAAGCGGGCTTGGCGGCTGTGCGGGAGGTTCCGGTGCCGGTATGGTTTCGGGGTAAGAAAGTCGGGCAGTATTTCGCCGACCTGATGGTAGACGATTCAGTCTTGCTGGAACTGAAAGCGGCACGGACTCTGGAATCGGCACACGAGGCGCAACTCCTGCACTATCTCAAGGCAACAGAAATTGAAGTGGGCTTGCTCTTGAACTTCGGTCTGCGTCCGCAATTCCGGCGACTCCTGTTCGACAACGAACGAAAAAAGATCCGTGAAAATCCGTGCGAATCCGTGGCTAAGGTTTCCGCATGAGAATCGGCTACGGCTTTGACTCGCACGAATTCCGTCCCGGCATTCCTTTGAAGATAGGTGGCATCACGCTGCCGCATGACAAAGGCCTCGGCGGACATTCCGATGGAGACGTCCTGCTGCACGCCATCACCGACGCGCTGCTCGGAGCCATCGCCGCGCCCGATATCGGCGCGCTCTTTCCTCCGTCCGATCCCAAATGGAAGGGCGCGGATTCTGTCATCTTCCTGCGCGAAGCGCTGAAGCGTGTGCGCGAGGCCGGGTACGCCGTCGCCAATGTCGACTCCAGCTTGATTCTCGCCGCGCCCAAGATCGGTCCGCACTCCGTCGCGATCCGCACCCGTGTCGCCGAACTCCTCGGGCTGCACGGCGATTGTGTGGGCCTGAAGGCGAAGACTCCTGAGGGGCTCAACCTGGAGAACGCCGCCATCGCGCATGTCGTGGTGCTGCTCGAGAAGAGTTCACGCCCGAAAAAGAAAGCGTCGAAGAAGAAGTAGCCGTTACTGGACTCGCCAGGCACTTAGAACCCGCCCGCGTGGACCGCTTGCCAGAAGCGCAGATCGTCGTATCCGAGCGCAAACACCGATACGCCTGCCAGCTTGTACGACACGGCGAGAGCCGATTTCAGCGGGATGCTCTTCTCGTTTTCATACCAGACCACATGGCTTGATCCGTCCGCTGTGTGGTAGGTGAAGAACGGCGATGACGACGCGGCGTCCCATTGCGGCGTGGAGCCGGTCTTCGAAATCAGTGTCGGAATGTCTTTCCAGAAGACCTGAACTCCGGTCTTCGCGGTCGTGTTCCAGTCGTATCCGTAAGCGGGAATCCCCAGGCTTAACTTGTCCGGGGCCACCACCGACGCGGCGTAGACGACGCACGGTTCCACCCAGTTCAGTCCCGCCACCGGCCCCGGCAGTCCCCACGGACCATGCTGGTCGTAGGTCATCACCTGCAGAATGTCGGCTGCTTCGCCCAGGGAGGCAAAGTCAAACGCACCGGTCCACGAATCCTCTGGATTGTCTTTCAGTTCCGCCGGGACAGAAACCACGGTGAGATATCCCGCGCGCCGCATCTTCTGCGCCACATCGTGGACGAACGAACTGAAGGCCTTGCGGTCCGTGTAGTCGATCGATTCGAAGTCGATGTTGATGCCCGTATAGCCCCACTGCTGCACGAGCTTCAGCATCTGATGGATCGCCTGCTCTCTGGGCTTGGATTCGTTGAGGATCGCGTGCGTGATGTTCGGATCGAATCCGATCGCATCGAAGTTCGACACGGTAGCGAAGGTCTTCATGCCCTTCGACTTCGCGAACTGGAGCGCCTGCGTTGGCGCGGTCCCACTGATCGTGCCATGAACATCCACCGCAAACGTGTCGGTGGGCAACTGATTCATGTAGCTGTAAAAAGCGGTCAGTGAGTTATAGGACGACTCCGCGCCCTCCAGGTAGCCCATGACTTGCTTCGGGGAATCCGGAGAGGCGGGCTGCGCCAGCGTAGCCGCGATAAGCGCGAGGAGTGCAATGCACAAGCTTCCGGTACGATTCAAGATTTCCTCCCAGCGACTCGGTGACTCGGTCAAATGCTACACACTTTCAAACCCAGCAGCCAGTGATTGATCCTTTCGAACTTGCAGACCGCGGCTTGGGTTTACTATGAATCGCTGCTCTGGAGGCTTCATGCTCAACTCCGCTCGACTTTGCTCATCTGCATTGGTCATCCTTCTTTCCGCAGGCTTGGCCGCCGCACAACCAGCGACCGAGCCGGCGCCGTCGCATGTCGAGGTGCCGGCGATCTCACCGCGCGCCGAAGATGTCGCCACCATCGACGGAATCATGAAGGCGTTCTACGACGTGATCTCCGGCCCAGCAGGACAGCCCCGACAGTGGTCGCGCGATCGCACGCTCTATATCGCCGACATCCGCTTCGTCGCGATGTCCGAGGACAAGGCCGGAAAGCCCCTGCCCCAGATCGCCACTCACCAGCAATTTGTCGACTACGCCGATCCGGTCCTGGTGAAAGACGGCTTCTACGAGAGCGAGATTCACCGCGTCACCCAGAAGTTCGGAAACATCGCGCACGTCTTTAGCACCTATGAAAGCCGTCAGAAAGCCGGGGGCCCTATCATCGCCCGCGGCATTAACAGCATAGAGCTGTTTTATGACGGCAAGCGCTGGTGGATCGCTTCCAACATCTGGGACGACGAACGCACCGACAATCCTCTGCCGCCGCAGTACCTGCCAGAGAAGAAATAAGGTGGCGGGCATGGAGTTCTAGCGCTGCCGGCTTGCGGCATCGACGAAAGCGCGGAAGATGGCGCGCGAAGCCGCATCGTCATCCACCGAGCGCTCGGGATGCCACTGCACCGCCAGCACAAAATGATCGGGCGCGGTGCCTTCCAGCGCTTCAATGATCCCGTCGTCGGGACAACGCGCAACTACGCGCAGGCCCTTGCCGATCGCCTCGGCGGATTGATGATGCGAGGAGTTCACGGGCACCACCAGCGGTCCTTCCGCGTTCTTGTCGGCCACGATCTTGTCCGCGATGATCTGGGCCAGCCTTGAGTCGGGATCGATCTCGACTGCGTGTGCGATCGGGACTTTCCTTCCCGCCTCGTGATCCACCCTGGCGCGTGCCGCTTCGGGCAGGAACTCCGGGATGTGTTGCACCAGCGATCCGGCGCGGTACACGTTCAGGCTCTGCAATCCATAGCAGATGCCCAGCACCGGCTTCCGCTGCCTGTAGGCTTCGTCGAGCAGCAGATCGTCCACGGCGTCGCGGCGCGGATCGGCGGCCGCGGTGTGCGGAGAGCGAGACGCGTGGAACCTGGTCGGATCGACGTCGGCATTGCTCCCGGGCAGCAGTACTCCGTCGCAGGTTCCCATCAACTTGCGGATTTCGTCCTGCGTTTGATCGAGCGCAACCCGCACTGGCTCGCCACCTGCCAGCGCGACCGCGCGCTCGTATTGAGGAATGGCGCGTTCGCCATACTCAATGTCGGTAGAGTGCGGCATCGGAATGGCAATCCGCGGCGACACCGTTAGCTCATCCTCTCGATCGCTGACAACGTTTTGGCCTGGCGGTAGTGGCGGATCTCCATCACCAGCGCGAGCACGAGAATGATGGCTCCCGCCACCAGCGCTATGGGCGGCGCGATGTGCAGGTAGGCGATCCGCATGTCGGGATGTATGCCCCGCAGCGACGCGATGATCACCGTGCCGAAAATGGCGAACAGCAAACTGACCGCAAAGCAAAGCAGCGTCCCGATAAACGTCACCAGACCCACACGCACAGGAATGGTGTACCAGCGAGGAGCGCGGGATGTAGCTGCGGATGTCATAAGGTCAGGACTCATTCTAATGGTTCGGACTGCCCTCGACCCGGTTCGCCCTGTGTCCGCCGAAAGCATGGATGGTTCGGGTGCCAGCTCTTACTTCACCGCCATGCCGCACGCCTCGGGGAATGAAGCTCTCCTCTCCGGCGCGGATCGGCGTCCTCTCTTCGCCGCCGTTCTCCTTATAAGTGATCAAGGTGTAGCAGCCCTCGACCACAATCATGTATTCATCGAACTCGTGCACATGCGGCGCCGAGGGCGCGGTCTCGGAGCAGGTCCAGAAAGCCATCTGGCTGCCATCCACTCCGTCAAAGACATAGCCTTCGACGCCGGGAGTCGCCTGGCTGCTGGTGGCGATCCGGTTGGCTGGTTGCTTCATGAACTCGGGAAAGTCTTGCATATCCCCCCCCTATTTTTTTCTCAGACCAGAGTTAAAATACTGATTTCATTGAGGTTGTGGAGTAGGACTGGCGTTACTTGTCCGCAAAATATTGATTCGCGAGGACTTGCTTTCAAAATATTCCAGAATAAGGACTTAGCTGCGAACTGAGAGCGTTTCGCTGGATCAGTGTTCGAGAACTTGTTGGGAGAGCGGTCGCGCATATAGCCAGCTTGCGCTTTCCAAAATTCTCAGTAAAGGTTGTTCGTCACAAGAATCGCGATTCTTGCTGTGGAAAACTGTGGAAAAGATTGCTGGGCTCGTCTGGTTCGTTCCCGCTAGCTTTCAGGCCCTAAGGCCGTTGGAACTGCTCGCAAGGAGAGAGAGGTCGATGAGTTCTATAAAAAG